>JBBSLC010000018.1:0-29124 GCA_038255685.1 Acidimicrobiales bacterium
CTTCGCGAGCCCGGGCGCAGGTGCGACCGTTGCTGCAGCGCGCATGGGAGCGACGTGGGCACCTCACGATCGCAGATGGCCTCTATGTCGTCCTCGCAGAGGAGCTCGGCGCGACCCTGGTGACGGCAGACAGGAACCTGGAGCGGTCTCCTGGCCTTACGGTCCCGACGCCCACGCCGTGAAGGCATGCGGGTACTACTCGGGTACTAGTACTGGCGGAGAATGCCCGAACCACAGAGGAACAGCCGGACAGAAGCTCTTGTGATGCAACGGTTTCTGCTTCACCCGAACCCGTCTGGCAGAACTTCGACATCTTCGAGGGCACCGAGCAGATCCAGCAGCTCGTCATCGCCCGGGCGATCAGCGGTCTCCGCATCGAGTAGTCAGCACAGGGGCTTCGGGGAGCGGTCGCCGGCTCAGGCGGGTGGGAGCACGGGCTCGAACGTGACGCTGCGGGCACCGACATCGGCCGCCGCAACCCGCAGGCGGACCTCGGCGCCGAGCTCGGCGTCGGGCAGCGCGACGTCGGCGACGACCGCAGGTTCACGCACCTGGACCCGGGCCCGGCCGTCGAGCAGCCGCACGACCACGCCGTCCAGCTCGGCGCCGATGCACCCGCCGAGTGTGGCGGCCTCCACCAGGTCGGTCGCCATGCCGTCAGCGGCGCCCTCCCGCCGACCGGCCTCTGTCATGAGTGCCGGCAGGGACGGTAGAGCCGCTCGGATGAGCTCGGGCACGGCGGTGCCGCCGCAGATCGCGAGCACGACCTCGTTCGCGAAGCGGTCCACCAGCCGCCGCAGCGGCGCAGTGACGTGTGCGTACGGCGAGGCGACCGCCGCGTGCTCCGCAGCGGGCCCCTGCGGTGGGTCCCCGTCGAAGGCGACGTAGCCGGCGCCGCGGAAGAGGCGCACGGCTTGGAGGAGGAAGGCGTCGTGCGCAGCGTCACCCGGCGAGAGGCTCCGGATGACGTCGCCGTAGGACGAGCCGGCAGGCCACGGGACCCGCAGGGCGACGGCGTGGCGGCGCAGCACGTCGACGGTTTCGGGGTCGGGGGCGGGCAGCGTGCGGAGGACGCCGATGCCCGCATCGAGCATGAGCCGCGCCGCGCACGCGCCAGTCAGCAGCGAGATCTGGGCGTTCCACCCCTCGACCCCGAGCGACGACCGGAACTCGAGGTGGTAGCGACCGTCGACCTCCACGACCCGCTGCTCGGGGATCGGCAGCGAGACGCCGCCACGAGCCGCCTCGCTCGCCTCGCGCAGCACCCCGATCTCCCTGAGGAGGAGGAGCTGCTCGTCGGCGGTGCCGTCGTCCAGCGCACGTTGTGCGCCCTCGTACGAGAGCTTCGCCCGCGACCGCATGACCGCCCGGCGCACCCGGACGTCCTGGGGCTCGCCGCCGGCGTCGAGGCGGATCTCCCACGCCAGCGCCTGGCGGTCGACGTCAGGGAGCAGCGACGCCACTCCCTCGCTCAGCACCTCTGGGTGCAGGGACGTGCGGCCGTCGGGCAGGTAGACGGTCACCCCACGCCGGCGAGCCTCGGCGTCGAGAGCGCCCCCGGGGGTGACGAAGGCACCGACGTCGGCGATGGCGTAGTGGACGACGTAGCCGGTCCCGGCGCGCTCGAGCGCCACCGCCTGGTCGAGGTCGGTGCTCTCTTCAGGGTCGATGGTGAGGAAGGGGACGTTCCGGAGGTCCTCGGTCGCCTGCGGCTCGGGACCGCGCGCGACGACCGCAGCCGCCTCGGCCAGCACCTCCGGGGGGAACGCAGCCGGGATCTCCAGCTCCCACCGCACTGCGGCGAAGCCCGCCTCGAGCGCCACCGTCGGGTCGAGGCGGAGCTTGCGGGTGGGCACGACGGGCATCCTCCCCCATCCCGCCGTTCTGCACCGGGTCGTCTCCCGGTTCGAGCACCACCTCGCTCGGGAGACCTCGAATGGTCGTGGTGCACGGTCCGATCAGTGCACGTCGGAGGCGAGGGATCGCGGCGTCTCTCGACAGCACGACGACGGGGCGTCGGCTGACCTCGGGCAGCTCGCACCACCAGACCTCACCTCGCTCCGGCATCGCGGTCATGAGGCGGCCGCAGCCTCCCGGAACGAGGCGAGGTCACCCCACTCGTCGGGCGCAGCCAGTGGCCGAAACCGCCTATCGCAGTTCCACGTCGGCGTGGGAGCGCTGCCCCACTCGCTCGGCGATGGCTCGCAGGTGACGATCCCAGGTGCCGCAGCACCCACCAACGATGTCGAGGTTGGGAAGGCGTCGCACGAGGTCGGCCACCTGTGCGCCGAGCTCCTCGGGGTCGCCGGCCTCGAGGTGGCCGATCTCGCACAGCGCCTGCTTCTCGGCGACCGAGGCGTTGGGTCGAACGCAGCGGATGCGCCCGAGGTACGGGCCCTCTGTCAGGCCGGCGACGAGCTCGGTGGGGTGTGAGCAGTTGATGCCGTAGAAGTCCGGCCGGTCGGCACCGGCTTCTGCATCGACCGCCTCGATCGCCTCCTGGAGCGTCAGGCCGGTCAAGAGCCGGCCGGCGCCATCGACCATGAACGAGACGGACAGCGGCAGCCCCTGGCGCGCGGCAGCACGGGCCACGCCCACCGCCTCTGGCACGTTGTTCACCGTCAGGGCGCTCACGATGTCGACCTCTGCCGTGCGCAGTGTCGCCAGCTGCACCGCGTGGTACGCCTCGGCCTCCTCTGCGGTGATCGTCCGGTCAGCGTCGTAGGCGTCGTTCCGAGGTCCGATGATGCCGGCCACGAGGATCTGTGGGATCCGAGCCGCGAACGGACGGGCGACCTCGCGTAGGAACTCGATCGAGCGGAGCTGCAGCTCGATGAGGGCATCGGGTGCGATGCCGAGCTCGGCCGCCCAGAACGGGCTGGCGCGGTAGTCGAGCCCGCCCATCAGCGGGATGAAGCCGTAGGTTGCGGCGACCTCGAGGTAGCGCGTGTACATGTCGGAGAGGTCCGCCATCGCAGCCGGGTCGTCGAGCAGGGGGTAGACGGCGAACTCGGGGAGGTCGTGGCCGTGCTGGTACATCAGCTCGGTCTCCGTCCCTCCCTCGGTGAGGTACAGCACGCCGGGGCGTGGTGCGGGAAAGCCGGTCATCAGCTGCCTCCGTGGTTCGGTGTCGTGGTGCCCCTCACTGGACCACGCCCGCTTCCAGCGTGCTCGAGGATCATCTGAGGATCATCTGAGGATCAGCGAGACTTGTCTCGTGTGGAGGTTCGGGGAGCTCGAGGCCGACACGGCAGCGCGCGAGCTCCGCCACCGGGGTGCCGTCGTCCACCTCGAGCCACAGGCGTTCGACCTCCTCGTCTGCCTCATCGAGCACCGAGATCGAGTCGTCTCGAAGCTCGAGCTCTTCGATGGGGTGTGGGGGCACCGCTTCGTCTCCGAGGCGAACCTCACCACGCGGGTGAAGGAGGTTCGTCGAGCGGTCGGTGACGACGGCAGCCGCCAGCACACGATCAAGAACGTCCGTGGGCGGGGATACCGGTTCGTCGCAGCGCTGCATGCGACACCATCGGGGTCGAGCAACGGACTGGTGGGTCGCAGCGACGAGCTCGCTGCTGTCGACGCAGCGCTCGACCGCGCACGTCTCGTCACCCTCATCGGACCCGGCGGGGTGGGGAAGTCGTCGTTGGCTCGCGCCGTGGCGCACAGCGCAGCTCCTCGCTGGCGCGACGGCGTGCACCTCGTCGAGCTTGCTGCGCTCGAAGACGGCGCCCACGTGGTCCCGGCAGTGGCGCACTCGCTCGGCGTCGTCCTCGACGGCACCCGAGGCGAAGGTGCTGCCAGGTCGATCGCCATGCTCGATGCCCTCATCGTCCTCAACAACTGCGAGCACGTCGCCGAGGAGACGACGGCGTTCGTGGCCAGGCTGCTGGGTGTGCCTGGTGGTGCGGTGCAGATCCTCGCGACGAGCCAGGTCTCGCTCGGCGTCAGTGGCGAGACCATCCTCACCGTCGAGCCGTTGGCAGTCGGGGCCGCACGCGAGCTGTTCACGGTGCGAGCGCGTGCCGCGCGCAGCTCCTGGGAGGGCGTCGACGACGAGCGCCTCGATCGGCTGGTGGCTGCGCTGGACCGGCTGCCTCTGACGGTCGAGATGGCGGCAGCGAGGCTCGGCTCGATGACCTTCGACGACCTCGAGCGCGTGATGCTCGAGCCCCAGGCACGCTGGGCTGTGTCCCACCGCAGCCCCGCGCGCCGGCATCGTTCGCTGGAGTCACTCGCCAGCTGGTCGGCAGCGCTGCTCGAGCCGAGCCAGCGACGGCTCCTCACCGAGCTGTCCGTGTTCGCCGGCGGGGTGACCGCCACGGAGGCAGCTGCCGTGGTCGCACCGGGGGAGCCCGTCGCCCTCGTGCGCCTCGGGCTGTCCGAGCTCGCCGAGCGCTCGCTGCTGGCTGCTGACGTGGGGGGCGACGAAGGCGAGACGCGCTACGTCATGCTGTCCACCGTCCGGTCGGTCGCTGCCCGGTGGCTCGACGAGTCGGGCGCTGCTCCGGAGGTGAGGGACCGGCACGCGACCGTCGTCACCGCTGCGCTCCGCGAGGTCGACGACCTCCTCCGAACCCCGAGCGAGGCGGAAGGTCGTGTTCGTCTCGCGCGTCTGGTCGACGAGGTGCGTGCCGCACATCGGTGGGCGCAGCGGCGCCAGCCCGAGCGTGCAGCGCAGATGAGCGGTTCGCTCTTCCTCGCTGCGTACTCCTCGCTCTGGAACGAGCCGGCCACCTGGAGTGCAGAGCTGCTGGCCAGCGAGCCGGGCCTCTCGCTGCCAGGGGCCCAGCTGACCGCAGCGGGTGCCGCCGCTCACCGCGGCGAGCTCGTCGGGGCACGAGAGCAGGCGGCGGCGGTGGCCGAGGGCGGAGGCCGCCTTCGGGCGAGTGCGCTCGAGCTGGTCGCCGACGTCGCGCTCTACCAGGGCGACCTCGAGGCTGCTGCGTCAGCGGCCCGCGCGCTGTCCGTGCTCGGTCGGGAGCTCGGCGACCGGCACGTGGAGGCGTTCGGCGTGGTCGACGCTGCGCTCGCCCGCTCGTACGGGGGCGACCCAGCGGGAGCCCTCGTCGACCTCGGCGCTTCCGTTGGTCTCGACGGCCTCGCTCCGAGCGATGTCGCCTGGCTCGCCTACACGCAGGGCGAGGCTCTCGGGCTCGACGGCGATGCGCGTGCCGCCGCCCACGCACATCGCCGAGCGATCGACGTCGGAAGCGCAGTCGGCAACCAGTTCGTGGTCTCGGTGGCGCGCACGTCGCTCGCCGACGGTCACGCTCGCGCTGGGCGGACCCACGACGCTCTCGACGTCTACGCCGATGCGCTCGGAGACTTCGTGCGTCACGGCAACCTGACCCACGCCCTCACCGCCGTCCGCAACCTGTTGCCGCTCCTCGAGTCGATCGGTGATCACCGGAGCGCATCGGTCCTCGCCGGCGCCGTGTCCGACGATCCTCGGCGCGCCAGCTACGGCGCCGAAGCCGATCGCGTCGACAAGGCGCTGGCTGCCGCAGAGGTGCGCTGGGGCAGGTCGCAGGTCGAGGCCTGGCTCGACGAGGGTCGCTCGTACGAGCAGGGCTTCGACCGCCTGGCCTTCGAGATCGTCGACCAGCACCGACACGCGTAGGCGCGCCGGACGAGGCCGACGACGGGTGCGACGCTCGTCGACACCAACCACAGGGGCGTGCCGTCAGGCGGCGAGGGAGGTCACAGGACCGCTGACACCGGCTCGGCGGCGCCGGCAGAGACAGCGATCCGGTCGATGCTCGGGCGCAGCACCATCGTGTACGTGTCCGCGATGGCCGCCTCACGGTGGTCGGCCTGGGCCCGCTGGCGGGAGGGGTCGAGGACGACGGCCATGAAGGCCGCTCGGCTCGGGAAGATGTTGAAGCGGACCTGGTCCCAAGAGCGACCGTCACCGACGATCGTGCCCTCGACCTGGAACCAGGCGGCGATGCGGACGCCGTGTGGGATGGCGACCGCTCCGGCGGCGCCCTGGTAGCTGACCATGTCGTCGTCGGCTCCGCCCTCGTTGAAGCGGATCACGTGGAGGAGCACGACGGGACCGTCATCGGGCGTGGGTGGGTGGGGGACGTCGGCCCACGTGGGCGCGCCGTCGGTGAGCACGGGCGCTTCGAGGGGCTGGCAGCCGATCACGAACGTCTGGTCCATCCCCGCCTCCTTGTGCTTGTGCTTCGCCTGGAAGTCGGGGCGCGACTGCATCTCGATGAAGGACCGACGGGTGGCGTACTTGACGACCGCGATGCGGTCCCACGTGGGCTCGTCGCCGAGCAGCTGTCGCTCGACGTCGGCAACGAAGACGACCTCGGCACCGACGGCGGCGAGCGACTTCATCGGTGCGTAGCGATCGTCGGCTTCGCGCCCGCTGATCTCCAGGGCCGCCTCGTCGCCGGCGGCGTACTCGGCGGTCTCCCGGTACTTCATCAGGTTGACCATCCACACCGGCCCGTCCTCGTCGGGTGGGGTGGTGGCGAGGCGAGCGCCGTAGTCCCGGTCGACCTTGCCGTAGCGGACGGTGCGTCGTGACTGCTCGGACATGTAGTTCCTCTCGTCGTCGTTGCTGTGTCAGTCGTCGAACTCGACGCGGGCGATCGTGGACAGCGACACGTAGTAGGCGTCGCGCTGACGGCCGGGCGCGGGGAAGACGACGGACTGCGCGAAGCTCTCCACGTCGCACCTGGCGCGGACCTCACCCGACGCGATGTCGACGACGACGAGCGCGTCGCCGGTGCCAACCCGATGGTCGTTGGCGATGAGCTCGCCTGTGTCGGGGAACAGGATGAGGTGCTGCGAGGTCGCGAGCGGCGTCCACCAACGGGGCTCGAGCGTCGTTGCGTCGAACGCAGCGAGGAGGCCGTTGGCGGAGTCGTAGGCGACGGCGAGCCCGCGCGCCGCGTCGACCAACGGGGGGTTCGTGATGGTGCCAGCGATCGCTCCGGAGACCTCGACGCTGTCCAGGTAGGTCCCGTCGAGCGCAGCACGCCAGAGTCGAACAGGACCCTGGGCGACCCCGTTGTCGAGCATGGTCAAGCCCTGCTCGAAGGTGTGGTCGCCGTTGTCCATCCACCAGGTGCAGCCGGCCTCGACCACCGGGTCCCAGCCGTAGGACTGAGCGGGGTGGACGAGGTACACGGCATCGAGTGCCGCGAGGTGCTCGAGCGACCCCCTGGTGCGGGACCAGCGGTAGCGGGCGGTCGTCGACGTCCCGACCACGATCAGGTCGTCTCCGTGGGTGCTCAGGCGGGCGACGCAGGCCTCGTGGAGCGGGAGCGGGTCGGCGCGATCCTCGAGCGTGGCCGGGTCGAGGACAGAGAGGGTCGAGCAAGGTCCGCCCGGCTTCTGGAGGTCCTTGGTCGCAACCGAGCCGTCGCTCAGGAGCACGAAGGAGTTGTAGGGCGCGTCGACCGGCAGCCTTCGGGCGGCGAGCACGTCGAGGTCCGGCGAGAGGCGGTGTGCCCAGCGACCCTGGACGACGATGATCGAGCCGTCGTCCAGGATCCCCATGCCTCCGGGCCAGAACGGGCCGAGCGGCAGGTCGGCCGAGCGACGGCGCTCCTCGAGCGACTCGGGGTGCAGTGACTCGACCCAGCTCACCCCTTCGGGTCCGATCGAGCTGCGGAGCGCGTAGACGGCGCCCTCCGGGCCGAGCAGGACCATCACGGAGATCGGCGCCTGTCGCACTGCGGCGAGGCGCACCGACCCGGCCGACGGGCCGGGGATGCCGTGGGGACGCTGCTGGCGCCTCGGACCGCCGTCTTCGGCGGGCCAAGGGGTGTCGGCGTACCAGCGGGGAGGGCGATCAGCTGGCATCGGTCGTGACGTTAGTCTACTGACATCTCGATTGCCACAAGATCGACACTGCTGTCGGTCGAGCACGCAACCGTCAGCGCCTCTCGGTCATCCGAGCCCTCTTCACCGAAGGGAGAGCCAGACGGCGACGGTGACGCCGAAGGCGATGACGGTCCAACGCAGCGCTGTGGCGCCGAGCCTGCGAGCGACGCCGGCCCCGAGGTAGCCCCCCGCCAGGCTCGCCGGAGCGACGACCGCCACCGACGTCCACGCCACGGGAGCGAAGACGGCGAAGGCGACGAGGGCGACGGTGTTGATGACGAGCGAGAGCGCGCTCTTCAGACCGTTGATCCGCTGGATGTGGTCGGTGAGGAAGATGCCGAGGACGGCGAGGAGGATCACCCCGAGGCCGCCGCCGAAGTAGGCGCCGTAGATCGCAGCGACGAAGGTGGCGAGGTGGAGGTCGAGCACCCTGCTCCGACCTCCTGCGGCAGAGCGCCGGGCGACGTGGGCAGCGACCCTCGGTTGGACGGCGAGCAGGGCGCACCCGACGAGGATCAGGATCGGGACGATCGCCTCGAAGACGTCGGCGGGAGCGGTGAGCAGCACGATCGAGCCCACGACGGCGCCGGCGACCGCGGTGGCACCGAGCGCAAGGGCCCGGGACCGTTGGTCGGTCACCTCAGCCCGGTAGGCGACGGCGCTACCGAGGTACCCGGGCCACACCGAGACCGTGTTCGTGACGTTGGCGGTGAGGGGGGGCAGGCCGCTCGCGACGAGCGCAGGGAACGAGACCAGCGAACCACCGCCTGCGACGGCGTTGATCGACCCGGCGGCGAAGCCGGCTGCTGCGAGCAGCAGGGCGGTTCCCGGGGTCACGCGCGACGAGGTGCGGGCGCGCGTAGCGCCACGGTCAGGCTGCGACGATCAGGACGTCGTCGAGGGCGGTTCCCCGGAGCCGGTCGATCACGGCCGGTTGGGCGAACCGGACGACGAGGGCACCACCCCCGGTGACCAGGCGAGCTCGGACGTCGAGGAGGAGGGCGAGCCCGGAGCCGTCGATCTCGACGAGCTCGGTGCAGTCGAGGTCGAGGACGGTGCCTGAAGCGAGCAGCGGACCGATGGCCTCGCAGCACGACGCCACCGTGCGCTCGTCGAGCGAGCCGTCCAGGCAGACCTCGACGAGGCCGACGAGGCGCTGGACGCCGACGTCGAGCGTCCCCCGTGCAGGTGCGCTCTGCGGCTCGCCGACGATCACCGTGCCTCCTCGAAGCGCCAGCAGGGGCGCCGACACGGCCGTGTGGCGCGTCCTGTTGTTGGAGGGCCGATCGTACACGAGTGCTGCTTTTTGCAAGCACCTGCGTGCGACCTCTTGCGTCGCGCTGCTCGACCCTCTGGAGGTGCAGCCGCTGTACGGTCGGGCCAGGTGGCGCGCCGGGCGACTCGATCGCGCAGGGAGCTGGGTGGTGGTTCGGGATCCGGGGACGACGAGGGCACGTCTGGTCGCCGCCGCCGAGGTGCTCTTCGCGGCGCGGGGCATCGACGCGGTGAGCCTCCGAGAGATCAACCGGGAGGCCGGAGCCCGCAACGCCGTCGCCGTGCAGTACCACTTCAGCGACCGATCGGGCGTGGTGCGAGCGATCCTCGGAAAGCACCAGCCCGACGTCGATCGGCTCCGACATGCCGAGCTGGACGAGCTCGACGCCATCCGGACGCCGGACCTGCGGTCTCTCGCCGGTGCACTCGTCAGGCCGCTCGCCGCCAAGCTCACCGACCCCGACGGCGGAGCGGCCTACCTGCAGGTCTACGCCGACGTCGTCAACCGACCTCGTCCGCTGCTCGATGCGACACGTGAGGACGACGGCGACGAGCAGCCCGACAGCGTGCAGCGCTGGCGCCTTGCGGTCGGGCCGCTGCTCGCACCGAACGCCATGCGGCTCCACCGTCGCTTCACCGCCATCCGCTTCGTCGCCGCCGAGCTCGGTCGTCGCGCAGCATCAGGGCCCCACACCGACGACCGGCTCTTCGTCAGCCACCTCGTCGACCTCGCAACCGCCGTCCTCGGCGCCCCCGTGTCGGAAGAGACCGTCCAGCGAGCCGACGAGCGCGACCTGCACCGGAGGCGGGCGCCAGCAGCGCCCACCCCGCACGAGGGTTGAGCTGCACCTCACCGAAGGCGGTCGTGTGCCTCGTGGTCAGCGTCGTGGCGTGCGGTGCGCGGGACATCGTGCGGACGCACCCCCCGCAACCCTGCCCATGCCAAGTCGGCGACCTGCCGGGCGAGCTCGTCGGGATCGAGGTCGAGGTCGTCGGCGATCCAGTGGCGGCTCGTGCTCTCGGCCAGGCCGACCACGCCGTAGGCGAGGATCCGGCGGTGGAGGTCGTCGACGTCGGCGTCGATGAGGACGGCGACTGCCGCAGCGATCGCCGCCTCGACCCGCCGGACCGCCTCGGCGAACTCGCCGTCCTGCCTCGCGCCGCTGCCGAAGAGGAGGGTGAAGGCGCTGCGATGCCGGTGGACGTGGTGGAAGTACGCAGCGAAGCCGGCCTCGACCTGGTGGCGGGGGCCTCCGGCCCCGGCGGTGGCAGCGAGGATCGAGAGCTGCAGCTGGCCGCCGACGTCGTCGAGGAGCTCCAGGTACAGCTCGCGCTTGGACGTGAAGTGCTGGTAGAGGACGGGCTTGGTCACGCCTGCCGACTCAGCGACATCGCTCATCGACGTGGCATGGAAGCCGTTGTCGGCGAAGATCTCGAGGGCGCAGTCGAGGAGCTGTCGGCGCCGAGCCGCGGCCGGGAGTCGAACAGCCCCAGGTGGAGCCAGCGGGGCAGGCGCGTTGCGGTCGGTCACGGACGGGTGATCCTACCGACCGGTAACCGGCACCGGCGGCTGCCACGCTCCGGGGGGTGATCTCGCGCGCCGAGCAGGAGCCGCCCCCTGCGACGGCGAACTCTCGTCTCGTGACCAGCCGTCGCCGCAGCGCACCCTCGGCGGAGACCCGCCGCCCGCCTGAGCCGCTGCGCCCCATCCCCGCCGCACAGGCGGGGACGGGGCTGCTGTCGGTGCGGTTGCGCCGCCGTCGCTTCCACCTGCGCGACGGCCTGCCCCCGCAGGCCGGCGACGCCTGGTCCTAGGCGCCGACGGGGCTCAGTAGACGATCACGCTGCGGGCGACCTCGCCCGTGGCCATGGCGTCGAACGCCTCGTTCACCTCGTCGAGGGTGATCGTGCGGCTGATCAGCTCGTCGAGCTTGAGCTCGCCGGACTTGTAGAGCGCCACGAGCTTGGGGATGTCCTCGTGGGTGTTCGAGGAGCCGTACCAGCAGCCCTTGATCGTCTTGCCCTGCAGCACGAGGCCGAGGAAGGCCGGGATCTGGACCATGGCGTCCATCTTCGGGACCCCGACGAGGACGACCTCGCCGCCTCGGCGGGTCATGGTGATGACCTGGTCGATCGTCTGCTGGAGGCCGATGACCTCGAAGGAGACGTCGGCGCCACGCTCCTCGGTGAGGGTCATCACCTGACCGACGGCATCGACCTGGCTGGCGTTGACGACGTCGGTCGCACCGAACTCCTTGGCCATCTGCAGCTTCGTCTCGTTCATGTCCACGGCGATGATCCGGCTGGCGCCGGCGATGCGAGCGCCCTGGATCACGTTGAGGCCGACCCCGCCGCACCCGACCACGGCGACGGTGTCGCCCGGCTTGATGCTGGCGGTGTTCATGGCGGCGCCGACGCCGGTGAGGACGCCGCAGCCGATGAGGGCGGCGACCTTCATGGGCACATCGTCGTCGATCTTCACCGCCCCGATGGCGGGGATGATGGAGACCTCGGAGAAGCTCCCCGTCGCAGCCATCTGGTGCACGGGCGCACCGCCTGAGGTGAAGCGGGGGGTGCCGTCGAGCAGGCCGCCGCTGGCGAGGCTGGGGTCGGCTGTCTTGCAGAGGAAGCCCTCGCCCCGCTTGCAGAAGAAGCACTCACCGCACTGAGGGACCCACGAGACGACGACGTGGTCGCCGACCTTGACGCTGGTCACGCCCTCGCCGACCTCCTCGATGACGCCGGCGCCCTCGTGACCGAGGACGATGGGGCAGTTGGGGAACATCGTCCCGTTCTGCATGCTGACGTCGGAGTGGCAGACGCCAGAGGCGCCGTAGCGGATCTTCACCTCACCGGCGCGGGGCGCCTCGACTTCGATGTCGTTGCGGATCTCGAGCGGCTGGCCGACTTCGGCGAGCACTGCGGCCTTGACCATGCCATTCCCCTTGCCTGATGGACGTGTCAGCGAGCATGCTCGCATCGACGTCAGGTCGGCGCCACCTGGGAGCTGCGGTCAGCTCGCCCGTCCGGTCAGCGACCGTGCTCGCGATCGTGGCGCTCGGCCGACGTCACGGCGTAGCCGAGGATGATGGCGGGCGCGAGCACGACGCAGCCGGCGACGAGCGCGACGATCGTCGCCGACGCGATCACGCCGCTGAAGGTGGTGGCGAAGCCGATCACGAAGAGGACGACGGCGAGCCCGAAGAGGCCGTAGCCCACTCGGCTCGCCACGGCCACGCCTCGGGCCACCCTGGCGCGCTGCGCCCGGATCGGATCCGTGCCGGGCGCGGTCACAGGCCCCAACGCCGGTGCAAGAGGTCATCGAGCCGGTCGGCGACGGCGTCGAGGGAGAGGTGCGCCCGCACGACCGCTGCGTTGTGGTCGTGGTGCGCCTGGTCCGGGTCGTCGAGGAACCGGACGAGCGGGCCCACGTCGTCGGGCGAGAACGAACGGAGGCCGAGCGCAGCCAGCTCCTCGGCTGCCGGGTAGCGACCGACGACGATCGGTCGCCGGTGGACGGCGGCCTCGGCGATCGGGTTGCCGTGGCCCTCCCACGTCGACGGCAGGGCCACGGCGTCGCTGGCTGCGTACGCATCGGCGATGTCGTCGGCAGGACGGTGGACCACCTTGCAGCGGGCGTCGGCGAGCACGGCAGCGAGCGTAGGTCCGTACCCCTCCTCGGCCGGCCCCGTCAGCCAGTAGGTGGCACCGAGCGCCTCCGCCAGGCGCACGGCGACGGGCACCGCCTTGCGCTCGATGGCGCGCACCGGGTGGAGCAGGACGATCTCCCCGGGCTCGATGCCCACCGCCGCGCGCCCGCGCAACCGGTCCCCGGGGCGGGCGTCGACGTCGACGCCGGGACGGATCGTCACCGCGTCGATGCCCCGGGCGGCGAGCTCCGCCCCGCTGTGGTCGTTGATGGTGACGTGCGCCCACGCTGCGTCATCGGGTGGCCAGCCCGGGGTCTCGCCGAAGCGCGCACGCTGCCACGGCAGGTCGTAGTGGTGGAGGATCGCAGGACGGCCTCGGAGCACGCTCGCCACGACCGCGGCGGCGCCAGGGTGCAGCGGGAGCGAGCAGACGTTCTCGACGACGACGAGGTCGGCGTCGGCCACGGCGGCAGCGACGTCGTCCGATGCCGGTGGTCGACCCGGAGCCGCACCGTCGCTCGGCCACGCCAGCGACCCCACGAGCCGGTCGACCGGTCCCTCGCCTGCGACGGTGACCACCTGGTGGCCGGCGGCGGCGAGCACCCTCGACCAGCTGGCGGCGACGACGGAGACGCCGTCGGTGCCGCCGAGGCGGAACGACAGGAGAGCGACTACAGCGACGGGCGCTGCTGCTCGTGCAGGCGGCGGTTGACCGCGTCGAGCACGGACCTGGCGATCGCCTCGTGCTCGCCGGCGCCGCGCACGGGGGCCGAGCCGGTGACGAGCTCCTCGTTCGGTGGGATGACGAGCACGATCGAGGTCAGCGCGATGCTCCGGTCCCCGACGCGGGCGAGCGAGGCGCTCTCGACAGCGACCCGCTCCGCCGCAGGGTGCAGCTGGCGCAGGGCGTCGAGGGTCGCCTCGGCCACGAGGCGCAGGGTCGCGCTCGCCGCTGCCGACCCGCTGGCGTCACCGGTGACGACCACGTCGCCCAGGGAGAGGACGACCTCGGCCGTGCACGTGAGCCCGCGTCGCAACGTGAGCACGCGGTCGACGGCGATCCGTGTCGACACGGGGAGCGCCACGACGTCCGGAGCAGCACGGTGCTCGGGGTCGGGTCGTGCTCCGTTGTCGTGCCGGGTGTGCGCGTCCTCCTGCCAGGGCTCATCGCCATCTGGCGAGGCGAGCGGGGGGTCGAGCACGATGACGTCGCCGTCCTCCGCCCGCTCGCCGGCGCTCGCTGCGGGGACGGTGGAGGCGGAGCGCTGCGGCGGTGCGGCCGAGCTCGCGCTGGCGGCCACGCCGGGGACGACGGCGTCCTCGAGCTGGACCACGCTGACGATCCGGTGGTCGATGTCCATCCCCACGGTGGCCATCGCCACCGACTGGACGTCCCGGACGATCTGCTTCGCGTGCTTGCCCGGCACCGCGAGGACGTGCACCTCGACGGGGTTCCCACTGCTGTCGGCGACGATGCGCGCTGCCCTGACCTCAGGGATCCGGCACAGCTCGCGCTCGACCTCGGCCAGCTCCTCGTTCACGTGCGGAGCGTACCGAGGCGCGGCAGCCCGATCGGGGATCTCCCCACCATCAGGCGCGTCTCCTGACGAAGGGAAGGAGGTCTCCCGGTGCCGGCGAGAGCGCGTCGAGATCGAGTCCCGAGGCGGCCTCTCTGAAGGTGGCTCCAGCGGCGATGGCGCTGCTGACGAGGGCGGGTTCCGTCGCCGAGAGCTCGACGAGGGCGGCGGCGGCAAGTCGGGTGTGCGGGTCGCCGGCTCGGGCGGTGATGGTGCCGAGTGCCTGGCTCGCCATGTGGAGGTCCTCGCCGACGAGCTGGTCGAAGGCGCTGGCGACCCGGACGACCGCAGCCTCGAGATCAGCGGCGACGCCGTCGAGGGAACCGGCGCGTGCTCGACGCAGGAGGGTCACGACCTCGTCGGGGAAGCCTGCCTCCTCGAGGATGTGCGCGCCCTGCAACGCCATCTCCGCAGTCGTCGGGCCCTGATCGGCTGCGCCAGCGAGCGCGGTGCCGACGGGGTGGGGGTCGTAGGGGACCGCACCGAGGTGCTGCAAGCGGCAGGCGGTGACGATGCGCTCTTCTGCCGAACGGCTGCAGCCGAGCTGGCGGGCGACGCGCCGGGCGTAGGTGGCGCTGCGCTCGCTGCGACCGATCGGTGCCAGGCCGGCGAGCTCGGGCACGAGGCCGAGCGCTTGGACGGTCTGGCGCAACGTCTGCTCGGCCTCGGCCGACCGCCGGAACGAGAAGCGGGTGATGAGGAGGGGGAAGGCCGCCACCAACGTCATCTCCCAGCCCACCTCCGCCCTCGCGACGGTGATGAGCGCAGCGCCGCAGGTGACGGTGAGCAGCACCGGGAGGGCGGAGCGCACGTCGATCGTGGCGCCGTCGACCTCGATGCGCCTCGTGAGCGCGAGCTCGACGGGGATGAGTAGGAGGGCAGCGCCGACGGCCTCGAACAACGGGTCGTCCACGAGGGCGCCGGCCACGACGCCACCGATGGCAGCGGCGATCGCGCACGAGCCGAGTCGCACGACCGGGTCGACCGCAGCGCGCACGCCCTCCTTCGCGAGCGTGACCCCGGCGACGACGAGCAGCGCTGCGCCGGCGATCAGGGCGACCTCGTCGAGCGGCACGATCGACGGCAGCGCGATCAGGAGCGCGTAGCCGATCGGGATGCTGCCGCCCCAGAGCACCGGGATGTGGACCAGCAGTGCGCCGGCGAGCAGGAGGGCCATCGCACTGAGGCGTGGTGTCTCGCTGCCGCCGAGCGAAGCGAGTGCGAGGCCGGCTCCCACGCCGGTGAGGACGAGGAGGACGGCGATGCTGACGTTGCCCTGCCCGTTGCGACGGGCGACGTCTCCCGGGGTCACCGGTTGGTGCCGTCGGCGAGGTCGCCGAGCCCGGCAGAGCCGACGCCGACCTCGGGTGGGGCGACGGCGAACTGGTGGGCGTCGACCTCGAAGCCGTGGCCGTAGTGCTCGCCTCGCCGTTCGATGGCGACGATCAGCGCTTCGACGCACTCCGGGTTGAACTGGGTGCCGGCCTTGTCCCTGAGCTCGGTGAACGCGACCTCCTGTGACAGCGCCTGGCGGTAGGAGCGTGTGGAGGTCATCGCGTCGAAGGCGTCGGCGACGGCGACGATGTGCGCTTCGAGCACGAGGTTCGTCGGCGTGCCGTCGTCCTCGCCGCGGTCGAAGTGGCCGTGGCGGTCAGAGGCGGTGACGGCCATGCTCCGCATGAAGTCGACGCGGGTGAGGATCCCGATGCCGGCGTCGTTGTGGGCCCGCACCAGCTCCCACTCCTCGGGCGTGAGCTTGCCCGGCTTGTTGAGCAGCTGGCTCGGCACGGCGAGCTTGCCCACGTCGTGCATGAGTGCCGAGTGGCGCAGGTGGTCTGTCTGCACCGGACCGAGGCCGAGCTCCTCGGCCACGTAGGCCGAGTACCCGGCGACGCGCTGGGTGTGGCCGGCGGTGTAGGGGTCCTTCGCCTCGATGAGGCGCCCGAACACCCGGATGGCAGCCTCGTGTGCATCGTTGGACCGCTGGAACGATGCGAAGGCGATCCGGCTGATCACGACGGGCATGACCAGCAGCACGATCGCGATCGGCCCGACCTCCTTCAGGAGGAGGCCGACGACGATGCCGACGAGACCGAAGGCGATGAAGTTCGGCAGTGCCGGCCTCATGTCACGCCACACGTCGCGCCAGCGAGCATCGTGGATCAGAGCCACCGAAGGGATGACCAGACCGCAGTTGATCGTGGCGAAGACGAGCACAGCCGCCCCTGCTGCACCCAACGTCACCACGCGTGAGTCCCCGTCGAGGACCTGGAACGTGGCAGAAGACGCCGCCGAGGCGAGCACGTACTGGGTGGTGTTGAGCAGCACCACGCCGAAGC
Organism: Acidimicrobiales bacterium; assembly: GCA_038255685.1. GTDB lineage: Bacteria > Actinomycetota > Acidimicrobiia > Acidimicrobiales > CADCSY01 > CADCSY01. The sequence continues at coordinate 16,687 of JBBSLC010000018.1, forward strand.
GGCGAGCCCTGAGGGTCTCGAACACGACCCCCGCCGACGTTCCCACGACGAGGCTCGCGAGCAGGGCAGATCCTGGGTCGAACGTGGCGATCGCCGCGAAGATGATCAGCAGGCTGGGGCTCACGCTGGCGGACGAGGGGAGGAGCACCGCGGTGTTCTCTGCCAGCACGATGAGACCGGCGAAGGCGAACACCCAGAGCGGAAGCGGCTCCTGCGCGGTGAGGAGCGCGAAGACCAGCAGTCCGAGGGACGTGGCGATGAGTCCGAGCTGGAGGAGGCGGAGCTTGATCACATCACAACCTGGGGACGGGGAGGTTGGTCGGGCTGACGAACGAGGCGAGGGAGAGGCGGCGAAAGCGCACTGGCCTGTTGCGGTCATGGCTTCAGCGGACGCCGAAGCCGGCGCCTGCGGTGAGGATGAAGCCAGCGAGGCTGGCGGCGATGGCGACGAAACGGATCTGGAACTTCTTCATGTGCAACACCCCCTTTGCGAGTGGACTCCCCGCCGCCGCTAGTGGGTGGGGTGTCGCTCCGCTCCGCTGGGTGGTGACCGGCGCGCTTGCGCCGTCTCTCCCTCGATTCGGTTGTCAAAGGTGCGGTCGCGCTCCTTCACCCTTTCGGACGAGAAGCGGACAAATCAACTGTTCAGAGCAGAAACATCACCCGCCGTGGTTGCTCCTGTTGCTGCTGTGGCGAAAGTACAACGTCGAGTCCTCGATGACCAGAGGCGCGACGGTGAATGGGCCGGATGACCCATGCCCATCGGCACGACCGTGCGTCACTTGAGGACGACGTTGCGAGGTCCGGGGCTCAGGTCCCCGGCGAGGAGAGGATGCGACGTTCCTCACCGACGAGATCGATCACCTGGTCGCGACGCACGAGCGACGGGGCCAGGCGCTCCTCGAGCGAGATGGTGTCGGGGTCTGGCAGTGCCTTCCTGCGCCGAGGCCTGATCGGCCGCAGCAGGCGGAACACCACGTCGGCGACGCCAGCGGCGAGGATCAGGTCGCCGAACGACAGGACCTCGCGCAGCGGGGCCACGGGGATGACGTCTCCGAGGATCGTGAAGCGGTCGTCTGCGTCCTCGACGTGGCGCTTCGAACCGAACTCGAGTGCAGCCACCTCTTCGGGGCTGTCAGCGATGCCGGCGGCCGTGATCGCGCCCGACCGGACCGGCATGCCGCCGTTCGGCACGATGACGGCGATGTTCAGGGCGAGGCCGAGCAGCACCACCGGCATGCCGACGAGGCGCAGGTTGGCCAGGGCGAAGGCGCTGAGCGCGGCGTACGAGGCGACCACGGCCGGGAAGGCTGCGGACTCGGCGAAGCCGAGGACCTCGGGCACCCACTGCGCAGCAGCACCGACCGCCAGCACGGGCCACCATCGCAAGGTGCGTCCGGCGGCGTTGCGGGGGTGCCCTCCCGCGAGGAGGCCAGCGACGAGGCCGATCAGGATGGCGATCGCCGTGTAGCCCACCGGCGGAACGGTAGCGGCCGGCTCGTGGCCGGTGGCGCACCCCCGAGAGCGGGCGCAGCCCGGCGCGTCAGTCGCGCTTGGCGACCCCGAGCATGGCGATGCCGGCCAGGCGCTGGGGTGCAGCGGTGAGCAGCGAGAACGCCGCCGCTCGGCGGGGCAGGCGCACCGCAGCGGCGCCCGTCGTGACGGCTGCCACCACCGCCCTCGCCACCTCCTCGACGGTCAAGCGTCGCTGCAGCCGCAGGGCGTAGCTGCGGTTGAAGCTGGCGACGGTCGGGCCGTAGGCGCCGGGCTGGTCGAGCCTGGCCAACATGTCGGTCTCCACCGTGCCGATCTCGACGATGGTGCTCCCGACGCCGGTGCCCGTCAGGTCCAGGGCGAGACCCCGGGTGAACGCCGACAGGCCGGCCTTGGACGAGGCGTAGGTGGCGATGCCGGGGAACGCGACCGCTCCTGCCTGGGACGAGACGTTCACGATGTGTCCCCGTCGGCGGCCGACCATGCCGGGCAGCACCTGGCGGGTGAGCTCGACGGGTGCGAGCAGGTTGAGCTGGTAGAGGTCCGAGACGTCCGACGCCGCCTGGCGGTCGATCGGCGCAGCGATCTCGATGCCGGCGTTGTTCACCAGGACGTCGACCGGGCCGGCATCGGCCTCGATCCGCTCGATCAGCCCGGCCCTGGCCGACGGATCCCCCAGGTCACAGGGGTGGGCGGAACCCCCGAGGCGCTCGGCCAACGCCTCGAGCGGGCCGGCGGAGCGAGCCACGAGCGCGACGGTCGCGCCGGCTGCGGCAAAGGAGGTCGCCAACCCCTCGCCGATCCCTCGCGACGCCCCTGTCACGACCACGTGTGCACCGTCGAGCTCCAAGGCACTCCCTGTCCGTCGAGGGTCGGGACGCTACCGCTGCACGGACCCGGCCCGCCGGCGCTCCAGCAGCCAGACGATGAGCGCAGCGCCGAGCACGGAGAGGAGGAGGCCGCCGTTGTTCCGGAAGATCAGCCAGCCCACGAGGCCGCCGAGCAGCGAGCCGCCGATGCCGACGAGGATCGTGGTGCCGAGCGACATCGGGTTCGGGCCGGGGATGGCGAGCCGGCCGAGCGCACCGACCACGAGTCCGCTGATGACGAGGCCGAGGAGGATCACGAGCAGGTCCACCACGTCAGTCTGGCTGTTCGCGCCCGTCAGTCCTCTCGCACCCCGCCTGCGCCGGCGACGAGAGCGACGGCGACGGCGAGCACGGCGACCGTCGCAGCGACCACGAAGAGGACGTCGGGCCCGGCAGCGTTGGACAGGTACCCGCCTCCGATGAGCGGGAGGACCATGGTGCCGACGACGATCGTCCGGATCGCCATGGCGATCCGGCCCTGGAGGTGGATGGGGAAGCGCCGCTGCCGGAGCGCAGCGAGGTGGGTCGCCACCACGGCGCTGCCCGCTCCGGCGATGACGAAGGCGAGCGCGGCGGTGGCGATCGAGGGCACGAGCCCGGCGAGCAGCACGCCCGCTGCGTACAGGGCTACGGCGAGGAGGATGACGTCGCCTCGAGCGGAGCGACGGCGCGAGATGATCGCGGAGGTGATGACGGCGGCGGTGCCACCGATGGCGAAGAAGATGCCGATCGTGAACGGGCCCACGCCGAGGACCCGTTCGGCGTAGGGGATGAACTGAGCCTCCAGGCAGACGCTCATGGCGTTGAGGGCGGCGACCACGAGGATGAGGCGGACCATCTGCCGGTCGGCGGCGAGGGCACGGAGCCCTTCGGAGATCGAGCTGCGGACCGGCGGCGGGCGGGTGCCGACGGCGACCGGCGTCGCGACGCCTTCGAGACGGGAGATGCGCCTGACGACGAGCGACGAGGCGACGAAGCTCAGGGCGTCGGCGACGAAGGCGAGCGCAGGGCCGCCGATGGCGATGAGGCCGCCGGCCAGCGCAGGTCCCGTCGCGGTCGAGGCGGACTCCGACGCCTGCATCCGACCGTTCGCCCTGAGGAGGTCCTCCCGCTCGAGCACGATCGGGAGCACGGCGCTCGCCGATGCGTCGTGGGCCACGCGGAGCCCGCCGACGACCAGCGCAGCGATGAGCAGAGCGGGGAGGTCGGGCACCGGCGTGAGCAGCGCGACCACGAGCAGGCCGAGCACGACCGCCCGGGCGAGGTCCGTGCGGACGAGGACCCGTCGGTGGGGGAGGCGGTCGGCGAGCGCCCCAGCGGTGAGACCGAAGGTGATCGCCGTCACGGCCTCGGCCGACGCCACCACGCCCACCGCAACGGCGCTGTCGGTCACTGCGAACGTCGCGAGCGGCAGGGCGACGAGGCTGAGCTGGTCACCGAACGTCGACACCGAGTGGGCGGCCCAGAACCGCCGGAAGTCCGCCCACCCGGGCCGTTCGCTCCCCGTGGCAGCCGGCGGACCGAGGAAGATCGCGCTCGCGTCGCTCGCGCGGGGGGCCACCGCGTCGACGCGCAACGAGTGGGCGTCGGGCGGCAGGGCGACGATCTCGCCCCCGTGCCCCTCCTGGGCCATCAGATGTTGGCGGGCAGCAGCCGGGCGATCTGCTCGAAGCAGAGGAAGAGGGTGACGGCACCGAGCGGGAGGCCGAGCAGGTAGGCGGGCCAGCGCCGCCAGCGCTGGCCGACGAGCCATGCGCCGAGAGCGATCAGGGCGGTGGCGGCGCCCCACCCCGCAGCCGGGCCCCGAGCGGTGGGATCGCCGGCCAGGCTCGGGTCGTCGAGCGACGCCGGGGACTCGGTGATCACGGGGTCGTCGTCGCCGGTCTCCCCATCGTCGCCCGTTCCTCCGTCGTCACCAGGCTCCTCGTCGTCCGCGTCATCGGCGTCGTCCTCGGCGGGGTCGTCCTCGGCGGGGTCGTCCTCGGCGGGGTCGTCCTCGGCGGGGTCGGTGGGCGTGGTCGCGGGTGGGGCCTGCGCCGGCTCCCCGGTGAGGACCCCGGACACGATGAGGCGCTGGCGGGCGCTGTACTTCGGGTGGCACGTGGTGAGGGTGATCCTCGCCTCCTCCGAGGGGTCGAGGACATCGACCTGGCTCGGGGAGACGATCGTGATGCGGTCGACGAGGTAGCGGAACTCGCCCTGGCGCGTGGTCACGAGGATCTCGTCACCCTCGGCCAGCTCGCCGAGGTCGCCGAAGGGTGCGCCGTAGGTGGTGCGGTGCCCGGCGATCGCCGCGTTGCCCGGCTGGCCGGGCAGCGGCGTGCCCGGGTAGTGCCCGGGGCCCTTCTGCAGGTCCCCGACGCTGACGCCCTCGACCACCGCCTTGTCCACGCCGATGGCGGGGATCCGGATGACGGCGATGGCCTCCCCCTCGACGGCGGCCGGCGGGACGGTGGTCGGCGCTGCGGTGGTCGCTGTTGTCGTGGGAGCCCGATCGCCCTCGGTCGTCGAGGTCCTCGGTGGCTCGGTCGTCGTGGTGCTCGGCGCTGCGGCGAGCGATGCTGCGAACTCCTCCCTGAGGTCGTCCTGTGCCTGCGCCTCGGCGAGGCCGGTGCCGTAGAGCTGGTAGGCGACGAAGAGCAGCAGCAGGAGCCCGACGGCGATCAGCGTGCGCCCGATCGCACCGACGATCCGAGCCACGGGCATCGCCGCAACCTACCGTTCGACGCCCTGGCGGCAGCGACGCGGGCGCCTTGGCCCACCTGGAAGGTCACCGGTACCGTGAAGGTGCCCCATGGACCCCGCTGTCCGACTCCGCTCCGCGGTCTGCCTCCTCGGCCGCTTCCCCGCCCTGTCCGGCATCGACCTCGACGTCCGCCGTGGCGAGGTCGTCGCTGTGGAGGGACCGAACGGCGCGGGCAAGACCACGCTGCTCCGCGCCCTCGCAGGTCTCGTGCCGGTCACCGGTGGCGTCGCCGAGGTCCTCGGCGTCGACCTGCGCACCGCTCGTCGCAAGGTGCGCCCCAGGGTGGCGCTGCTCAGCCAGGCCGGCGGGCTCTACGACGAGCTGACCGTCGCCGACAACCTCCGCTTCTGGGCTCGTGCGGCCGGGCGGTCGATGGCGGCGGTCGAGGAGGCAATGGCCGAGCTCGGCCTCGACGGTCGCTTGGCCGACGTGGCCGCCGGGCGCCTCTCCACCGGGCAGCGCCGACGTGTCGCGCTCGCTGCCCTCGTCACCCGCGACAGCGAGCTCTGGCTGCTCGACGAGCCCCATGCTGGGCTCGACGCAGCCGGGCGCGACCTGGTGGACGCCCTCGTCCTCGGAGCGGCGAGGCGGGGGGCGACGGTCGTGCTCGTCAGCCACGAGCTCGAGCGGGCAGCGGCGCTGTCGGTGAGGACCGTCTCGATCGTCGGTGGGCGCACCGTGCTCGGTGCGACCCCTGCCGCCCCGCTGCCCCGACCCTCCGACCAGGAGGCCGCCGGTGTGGCGTGACGCCCTGCTCGTCGCCGGCAAGGACCTCCGGATCGAGGGACGATCTCGCGTCGCCCTCAACCAGGTGCTGCCCTTCGCCGTCCTCGTCCTCGTCCTCTTCGCCTTCGCCCTCGACCCCGACCGGGGCGTGCTCGAGCGTGCTGCGGCTGGCCTCTACTGGGTGGCGGTGCTGTTCTCGGCCCTGCTCGCCGTGCAGCGCTCGCAGGCGGTGGAGTCCGGTGACGGCACGGCGGACGCCCTCCGTCTCTCCGGCCTCGATCCCGCCGGGGTGTTCCTCGGCAAGGCCGGCGCGGTCGCGCTGCAGCTGCTGGTGCTGGAGGCGCTGCTCGGGGTGGGCGTCGTCGTGCTCTACGGCGTCGCGCCCGCCGGCCTCGGCCTGCTCGTGGTCACGGCGCTGGCCGCGACCGCCGGGCTGGCGGCCGCCGGTACGCTCTACGGGGTCATCGCCGCAGGCCTGCGGGTTCGGGAGACGCTCCTGCCCCTGCTCCTCCTGCCGGTGCTCGCCCCCGTCCTGATCGCCGCCACCCGGGCATCGGAGACGGCTCTGTCCGGGGTGTCGTCCGGTGTCCCCGCCGGGAGCTGGCTGGCCCTGCTGGTCACGTTCGCGATGGTCTACCTGGGTTTCGGTGTGGTCGCCTTCGGCCCACTGCTGGAGGATGCATGACAACCACCGCACCGGTCGAGGCCACCACGGACCCGCCCGACCCCGTCGCCGCCCAGGGACCGCTGGGCAGTGCGCTCACCCTCGCCCTCGGCATCGCCGCCCTCCTGGCCCTCGCCGCCACCTACGCCCTCGGCCTCGCCCTGCCCGACACCGTCGAGCAGGGCGGCTACGCGCGCCTGATCGCGATCCACCCGGGGCTCGCCTGGGCGTCGTACGTGGCTTTCGGGGTCACCGCCCTCGCCAGCGCAGCGTGGCTCGTGCCCCGCACGCGTCGGATCTCGTGGGACCACCTCGCTGGTGCCTCGGCCGAGGTCGGGGTGGTCTTCACCGGGCTCACCCTGCTGACCGGCTCGATCTGGGGCCGGCCGACGTGGGGCGTGTGGTGGGTGTGGGACGCCCGGCTCACGCTCTCGGCGCTGATGCTGGCCATCTACCTCGGCTACCTGGCGCTGCGCCGGGTCCCCTCCGATCCCGAGGTGCGGGCGAGCCGGGCCGCCGTGGTCGCGCTCGGCGCCGTCCTGATCATCCCGATCAACCACTTCGCCGTGCAGTGGTGGCGCACCCTGCACCAGGGTCGCTCGCTCGCCCAGCTCACCCCGGAGAACGACCTCGACGCCAGCTTCATCGGTGCCATGGCGGTCGGGTTCCTCGCCATGACGCTCGTCTACGCCTGGTTGACCGTCCACCGGGTGCGCGTCGCCCGCCTCGAGGACGCCGACGCCGAGGCCTCCCTCCAGGTGGCGATCGTCGAGCGGCGCGCCGAGGCAGCACGGTGAACGGCTACGTCGCCGCCGGCTACGCCAGCACCCTCGTGGGCCTGGCCGGCTACGCCTTCTACGTCCTCCGCCGAGCGCGGGTGCTGCGCCGCCGCGTGGGCGCCGGAGGTCCTCGATGAGCGGGCCCGGCGTCGAGGGCACGGACCTCGAGCGCGACGACCTCGAGCGCGACGACGACGACATCCGGCCCTTCGCCGAGGCGGGTCGGCCGAAGCGTGCGGGCCGGACCTTCGAGCGCAACCGGCTGCGGCTCGGCCTCGTCGTCGCCGCCATCGCCGGGGCGATCGCGTTCCTGCTCCTCCAGGGACTGGGGTCGGCGACGACCTACTTCCGCAACGCCGACGAGGCGATCGCCCAGCGCGCCGAGCTCGGCGACGACCGGTTCCGGCTCCAGGGCACCGTCGTCGAGGGCTCGGTCCGCCGAGACGGCGAGGCCGTCGTGTTCCAGGTCGCCTACGACTGCGCCTTCGTCCCCGTCCGCCACCAGGGCGATCCGCCCGAGCTGTTCAAGGAGGGGATCCCCGTCGTCCTCGAGGGCGCCTACAGCAGCGGCGACGAGGTCTACGCCAGCGACCGGATCCTCGTGCGGCACACCTCGGAGTACCGCACGGAGGAGTCCGACCGGCTCGCGCTGGCGAACGAGGAGCAGTGCCCGTCGGCGGCGGTGGACTCGTGAACGCAGCCGTCGGCACCGCTGGCGTGGCGCTCGGTCTGGCCGCCTCCCTCCTCGGGATCCTCACCCTGGCGGTCGGGCTCCGGTCGAAGCGGCCGGCGCTCCTGCGACTCGGGCGCTCCTACGCCTGGCTCGTCCTCGTGGGCGCCGTGCTCGCCACCGCAGCCATGGAACGGGCCCTCATCACGCGCGACTTCTCGCTGTCGTACGTCGCCAACAACGGCAGCGCCGCCACCCCGGCGCTCTACAACGTGGCCACGCTGTGGGGTGCCCTCGAAGGCTCGATCATCCTCTGGTCCCTCGTGCTCGCAGGGTTCACCGTCGGGGTGGTCGTGAAGTTCCGGGCTCGCCTCACCGACCCCCTCGTCGGGTGGGCGACACTCGTCATGCTCGTGGTCTGTGGGTTCTTCTTCCTGCTGATGGTCGGGCCGGCCAACCCCTTCACCCGGGTGGCCGGAGCGATCCCCACCTCGGGCCCCGGGCCGAACCCGCTGCTGCAGAACCACCCCCTCATGGCGATCCACCCGCCGATGCTGTACCTCGGCTACGTCGGCTTCACCGTGCCGTTCGCCTTTGCCGTGGCGGCGCTCGTCACCGGGCGCCTCGGTGAGGGGTGGTTGGCGGCGACGCGGCGATGGACGCTGCTGGCGTGGGGCTTCTTGACCATCGGGATCGGTCTCGGTTCGTGGTGGTCCTACGAGGTCCTCGGCTGGGGTGGGTTCTGGGCGTGGGACCCGGTCGAGAACGCCTCGTTCCTGCCGTGGCTGACCGGCACCGCCTACCTGCACTCCGTCATGGTCCAGGAGCGGCGCGGCATGTTGCGCGTCTGGAACCTGTCGCTGCTGCTGGCCACCTTCAGCCTGACGATCCTCGGGACGTTCCTCACCCGCTCCGGGGTGCTCGACAGCGTCCACAGCTTCACCGAGTCGCCCATCGGCGTGTGGTTGCTGTGCGCCTTCGCAGCGACCGTGGTGGTCACCGTTGGGCTGATCGGCTGGCGGGGTGACCGCCTGCGCTCGCCCGGGAGCATCGACTCACCGGTGTCGAGAGAGGGTGCGTTCCTGCTCAACAACGTGCTCTTCGCAGCGTTCGCCTTCGTCGTGCTGCTCGGCACCGTGTTCCCCCTCGTCGTCGAGGCGGTCAACGACGAGCGGATCTCGGTCGGCACCCCGTACTTCAACCGGATGACCGCGCCCATCGGCCTGGCGCTGCTCTTCCTCATGGCCGTCGCACCTGCGCTCCCGTGGCGCAAGGCGTCGGGCGAGCTCCTGTGGGACCGGTTGAAGGTGCCGACGTGGTTCGGCGTCGCCTGCCTGGTGTTCGCCGTCGCCGTCGGCGCACGGGGCGTCTCGCCGCTGCTCGCCTTCGGTCTCGGGGGCTTCGCCGCCGCAGGCGCGGTGCGCCACCTCTCGATGGCCACCGTCGCCGCTCGTCGGCAGGGCGCATCGGTCTTCCGGGCGTTCGTGGGCCGCTCGAACGGCGGGATGATCGTCCACGTCGGCGTCGTCGTCGTGGCGGTGGCGTTCACGGCCGCCTCCTCGTACACGACGAGCGCCACCTTCACCCTCACCGAGGGCTCGTCGGCCACCATCGCCGGCCACACCGTCACCTACGAGGGCATGAACCCGCCCGACGTCACCCCGCAGCGCCGTCAGCTCAGCGCCCGCATCCGCGTGGACGGCGACGGCATCTACGAGCCCGCCCTGAACCAGTTCCCCCAGGCGACCCAGACCATCGGCACCCCGTCGGTCCGCGTCGGCGCGGTCGAGGACGTGTACCTCACCCTCGTCGCCGTGCCCGAGCGCACCGGCGGCCCGGTCGTGCTCGGTGTGATCATCGAGCCGCTCGCCTCGTGGCTCTGGGTCGGCGGCGGGATCATGGGGTTCGGCACGCTGCTCGCCGCCGTCCCTCCGGCGCGCAGGCGCCGGACGCAGGACCCCGTCGCGACCGACGCGGGTGCGCCTGATGAGGTCGGGGAACGGGCGGCCGACGACGTCGAACGGGTGCCGACGGGGGTGCACTGACATGGCGCCAGGCGGCGGTGCCCCGAACGATCCTGCAGAGGTGGTCCGGCGCCCCGGCGAGCGCGCCGAGCTGGGGCGGGATGACGCTGCTCCCGGCGACGACGACGAGGAGCTCCTCGCCCCCCGTCGTGGGCGCACGGCGCTGTTCACCGCAGCTGCCGTCGGGGTCGTCCTCGTCGCGCTCGTCGCCGTCCTGGCCACCAGCGACCCGGCCAGCTCCCGCCTCGCCGACAGCCCCCTCCTCGGCCGGCGGGCACCGGTGATCGAGGGGACCTCCCTGCTCTCGGGTGAGGCGTTCGACCTCGCCGACGAGCGGGGCCGTTGGGTCGTGGTGAACTTCTTCGCCACGTGGTGCGAGCCGTGCAAGGCCGAGCACCCCGACCTCGTCCGCTTCGCCGCCGCCCACGAAGCGCCTGACGACGCCAGGGTCGTGAGCGTGGTGTTCAGCGATCAGCCCGCAGACGTCGAGCGCTTCTTCGACGAGCGCGGTGGCGACTGGGCCGTCATCGACGACACGACGGGGATCGTCCCGGCGTGGGGCGTGACCGGCGTGCCTGAGTCGTTCCTCGTCGACCCGAACGGCGTCGTCGTCGCCAAGATCCTCGGCGGCGTCACCGCGGAGGGGCTCGAGGACCTGCTGGTCAGGGCCCAGGCGGGCCCACAGGGCGCCGAGGCGGAGGCTTCCGGATCGTGAAGCGAGCGCTGCGCGTCGCTGTCCCGATCCTGGTCGTCCTCGTCGCCCTCGCTGTCGGTGCGTCGGGATCCGACGGTCCGCGCACCGACGCCGAGCGGTCCCAGGCGATCGCCGGGAGCGTCCGGTGCCCGACCTGCGCCGGGCAGTCGATCGCCAGCTCCGACGCGCCTGCCGCCGCCCAGATCAGGGCGGAGGTCGACCGCCGGGTCGCAGCGGGCGAGTCCGACGACGAGATCGAGGCGGCTCTCGTCGGCGCATACGGAGACGGCATCCTGCTCACCCCCCCGTCTTCCGGCGTGGCAGGGCTCGTGTGGATCCTGCCCGTCGCCGGCCTCGTGCTGGCGCTCGCCGTCCTCTTCGTTGCGTTCCGGCGCTGGCGGCCGGACGCAGCGGCCCCGGCCTCTGCGGCTGACCGGCTCCTCGTCGCCGAGGCCAGGCGCGAGCTCGAGTCCCGATCGCACGAGCGCTGATCGTGGCGCTCCAGCAGGACCCCGGACGGCGACGTCCACCCACCTTGGCCTCGCCGAGTGTCGGCGCCGATGGGGCGGGGCTGCGATCCGGTCTGTTGACGAGGCCCTGGCGATGACCGACCCAGGCCGTTCCACCGATGTCGCGCGCGAGCGCACGCCTCGCCCTCCGACTCGCCGGCGGAGGCTGGACCCCGACGCGCTCGCCGACCTCGAGGAGCAGCGGGACGTGCTGCTCCGATCCCTCGACGACCTCGAGCGCGAGCACGCCGCCGGTGACCTCGGCGACGCCGACTACGAGGCACTCCGTGACGAGACGACCCGGCGTGCTGCCGAGCTCGTGCGGGCGGTGGAGACCGGGCGTGTGGAGATCGCCGAGCGACCCGGTCCCAAGCGGGGCCGAGTCCTCGTCGGTGGTCTCGCAGTCGTCATCGTCGCTGTGGCCGCCGGGCTCGCCGTGGCCAGCGCATCGGGGACGCGTGAAGCCGGCGAGACCGGGAGCGGGGAGATCCGCCAGCTCCTCGACGAGCGCCTCACGGAGGCGACGGCCCTGGCGCGCGCCGGTGACGTGCAGGGCGCGCTCGCGCTCTACGACGGCGTGCTCGAGGACGACCCCGACAACGTCGAGGCGCTCTCCGAGCGAGGGCTGCTCCTCGCCTCGCTCAGCGACGCCGCCGACCTGCCCGACCTGCTCCCGACGGGTCGCGCCTCGGTCGAACGGGCCCTCGAGGTCGACCCTGGCAACCCTCGTTCGCTGTTCTACCTCGGGCTCATCCAGCGACTCGAGGGCGACGGCGAGGCCGCCATCGCAACCCTCGAGGAAGCGCTCGCCGCTGACCCCCCGCCCGACCTGCGTCGCAACATCGAGGCCTTCCTCGGCGAGCGCGACGGCCAGGTGGGCGAGTCGGAGCCACCCCCCGGCGGCTGACCGCCGACCCCGCGCACGGCGTCGCTCACTCGTCCCGCCGCCTCTTGGTCGCTCAAGTGCACGCTCGGCGAGCCCGATCACCGGCAGGTGCCCGGCGCGCCGATCGTCCTCCGCTTCCCCGGTACCTGTGCCCGCTGCGACGAGCGGCTGCCGCGCGGATCGTCCGCCATCTGGGACCGGGAGGCGAAGACGGCGACGTGCACCGCCTGTCCCTCACCGGCCACCTCGCAGGGGGATCAGCCCGCTTCCGACGGCGACGACCTCGTCCCTGGGACGGCGGGTGCCTCTGCACGGCGCGAGCACGATCGACGGGCCGTGAAGGAGCAACGGAGGAATGCAGCCCTGGTTCGCGAGGA
>JBBSLC010000019.1:0-28987 GCA_038255685.1 Acidimicrobiales bacterium
AAGAGGCGCTCGAGGCGGCTGAGGGCGACGACGAGTGTGACGACCTCGAGGACGAGGCTGCTGAGGACGAGTGTGAAGAGGCGCTCGAGGCGGCTGAGGGCGACGACGACGAGTGCGACGACCTTGAGGACGAGGCTGCTGAGGACGAGTGTGAAGAGGCGCTCGAGGCGGCTGAGGGCGACGACGACGAGTGCGACGACCTCGAGGACGAGGCTGCTGAGGACGAGTGTGAAGAGGCGCTCGAGGCGGCTGAGGGCGACGACGACGAGTGCGACGACCTTGAGGACGAGGCTGCTGAGGACGCCTGTGAAGAGGCGCTCGACGCTGCCGAGGAGGGTGACGACGACCTCGATGTGCTTGAAGCCGACCCGTCCGACGACGGGATCGACGACGACGCAATGGAGTCCGACGAGGACGAGCTCGGCGATGACGAGGGCGACGACGAGTCCGACGTCGCTGGGACCGAGGACGCCGCCGATGATGACGGGTCCAGCGCGGACGATGACGACGATGCTCACGTCGAGGATGCCGAGGTCGGCACCGACTCGTCCGATGACGGTTCGTCCGAGGACGGTTCGTCCGATGACGGTTCGTCCGATGACGGTTCGTCCGATGACGGTTCGTCCGAGGACGGTTCGTCCGATGACGGTTCGTCCGACGACAGTGGGTCCGAGGACGGTTCGTCCGACGACAGTGGGTCCGAGGACGGTTCGTCCGACGACAGTGGGTCCGTGGACGACTGACCCCGCACGGCCGGTGGCGCCTCGGCGGGGTGCGCCGCCGGCTGCGGTCGTTCGTGGCGAGGTCGGCGACCGCCGCCACCTCTAGCATCGGCGACGTGCGCGCGACACGGGTGTTGGGGGCGGTGGGGTGAGCGAGCGCCTCCTCGCCACGACGTCCTCGGTGCAGGAGACCCGCGGCCTCGGTGCCGCCCTGGCCGAGGCCGCCCGACCGCGCGACATCGTCCTGCTGTCGGGGGAGCTCGGCGCTGGCAAGACGGCCTTCACCCAGGGCTTCGCCATCGGTCTCGGCGTGACGGAGCGGGTCGTGAGCCCCACGTTCACGATCGCCCGCGACTACGACGGTCGCCTCCGCCTCCACCACCTCGACGTCTACCGGCTCGACCACCTCCAGGAGGCGATCGACCTCGGCCTCGCCGAGCTCACCGACGACGGCGGCGTGACGCTGATCGAGTGGGGCGAGGTCGTGATCCCGACCCTGCCGCCCGACTACCTCGAGGTGCGCCTCTCCTACGGCGAGGGTGACGACGACCGGACCGTCGAGCTCGTGCCCGTCGGCGTCGAGTGGTGGGCGCGCGTCGACGCGCTGACCGAGGCGCTCGCGCCCTGGGCCGGAGGTCGCTGATGCTCGTGCTCGGGATCAGCACGGCGACCGCCCAGGTGGGCTGCGCCATCGGTGGCCACGAGGGGATCATCGCCTCGTTCCAGTCGTCAAAGGGGCGGCGCCACGCCGAGACCCTGACGCCGGCGATCGAGTTCCTGACCTCCCAGGCGCGCGTCCCGCTGCGGGAGATCTCGGCCATCGCCGTCGACGTCGGGCCCGGACTCTTCACGGGCCTTCGAGTCGGGGTCGCCACCGCCAAGGCGCTGGCGTCGACGCTGCGGATCCCGATGGTCGGCGTCACCAGCCTCGACCTGCTGGCGTTCCCCGTGCGGTGGTCCGACCGGCGGATCGTGTCGGTGGTCGATGCGCGTCGCGGCGAGGTGTTCTTCAGCTTCTACCGGCAGGTCCCCGGTGGCGTGCAGCGCCTGTCGCCGCACCGGGTCGGATCCCCCGAAGAGCTCTGCTCGGAGATCCAAGCCGTCGGCGGCGAGGTGCTGGCAGTCGGTGACGGTGCCATCCGCTACCGGGCCGCGCTCGAGGAGCTCACGAGGGTCGAGATCGGTGATGGCGCGCTCGCCTTCCCCTCGCCGGGTTCGCTCGTCGAGCTCGCGCACGCCAAGGCGCTCCGCGAGGAGTTCGTCCAGCCGAGCGAGCTCGAGCCCGTCTACCTCCGCAAGGCCGACGCCGAGATCAACTGGCAGGTGCGGGAGCGCCCGGGCGAGCCCGGTGGTGGCGGGCGGCAGGGGAGCTGATGAGCGCTGCTGCTGCGGTGCCTGGCGCCGAGGGGCTGACGATCCACCTCACCGCCATGCGTCGCCGCCACCTGCGATCGGTCCTGCGGATCGAGGCGCTCGTGTACCCCCGCCCGTGGTCGCTCGGGCTGTTCCTCTCCGAGCTCGGTCTCCGGAGCACCCGAGCCTACGTCGTCGCACGGGTCGGCCCGGGTGTCGTCGGCTACGCCGGGCTCCTGTTGGCGGCGGGCGACGGTCACATCACCACGGTCGCCGTCGACCCCGTCTGGCACCGCCACGGGATCGCCAGCCGCATGCTCGTCGCCCTCGCTCGGGCCGGCGTCGCCCGCGGCTGCACGAGCCTCACGCTCGAGGTCCGCGTCGGCAACACTGGTGCGCAGGACCTGTACCGTCGCTTCGGGTTCGTGCCCGCAGGGATCCGGAAGGGCTACTACCAGGAGACCGGCGAGGACGCGCTCGTCATGTGGGCCCACGATGTGGATCTGCCCGGGTACGTGGAGCGCCTCGATGCGATCGAGGCCACGCTGGCGGGTACCACGGTGCTGGAGGGAGAGCTGTGACAGCGTTCGAGGCGACGAGCTCGGGGTCGAGTGGACGTGCGGCGCCGGGGCTGAAGGTCCTCGGCATCGAGACGAGCTGTGACGAGACGGCGGCCGCGGTCGTGGCCGGTGGCCACGACGTGCTCTCCTCGGTGGTGTCGAGCCAGGTCGACATCCACGCCCGCTACGGCGGCGTCGTCCCCGAGATCGCCAGCCGCGCCCACGTCGAGCTGTTGACCCCGGTGGTCGCCCAGGCCATGGTCGAGGCCGGCGTCGGCGACACCGAGATCGGCGCAGTGGCGGCGACGGTGGGTCCTGGCCTGGTCGGGTCGCTGCTCGTCGGGGTCAGTGCGGCCAAGGCGATGGCGCTCGTGTGGGATGTGCCCTTCGTCGGCGTGAACCACCTCGAGGCGCACATCTACGCAGCGTTCCTGGAAGACCCGACGCTGGAGCCGCCGATGGTGGTGCTGCTCGTCTCCGGGGGGCACACCTTGCTCGTCGCCTTCCACGGCCACGGCCGCTACGAGCTGCTCGGCACGACGATCGACGACGCTGCGGGCGAGGCGTTCGACAAGGTCGCTCGCTACCTCGGCCTCGGCTACCCGGGTGGTCCCGCCATCGACCGGGTCGCGATGGAGGGTGACCCCGAGGCCATCGCCTTCCCCCGGGCGATGCGCGGCGACGGCTACGACTTCAGCTTCTCGGGGATCAAGACCTCGGTCGTCAACCACGTGCGCAAGCACCCCGAGGTCCGCACTGAGGACGTCGCTGCGAGCTTCCAGGCAGCGGTCGTCGACGTGCTCGTCGAGAAGGCCCGCCGCGCAGCGCAGGCGATCGGGGCGACGGCGCTGTGCCTCGGCGGCGGCGTGGCCGCGAACTCGCTCCTGCGCGAGCGCATGCTCGACGCATGCGTGGCCGACGGCCTGCAGGCGTTCCTGCCGTCCCGGTCGATGTGCACGGACAATGCGGCGATGGTCGCTGCGGCCGGGTGGTTCCGCCTCGACGCCGACGGCCCGACCGATCTCTCCGTCGGCGCCGACCCGAACCTGCGCCTGCCCACGCTCACCGGGAGCTGAGCTCGCTGCCTCTCCGTCCGCGTGTTGCCTCTTGCGCTCGGCCGCCCTATCGTTAGCACTCGACGTCGGAGAGTGCTAACGCTCCGGCCACCTTCCAGCCAGCGCCCTAACGGAGGCCCTACATGAAGCTCCAGCCCCTCGACGACCGCATCGTCGTGCGTGCCAACGAGTCCGAGGCCACCACCGCCTCCGGCCTCGTGATCCCCGACACCGCCAAGGAGAAGCCCCAGCAGGGCGAGGTCCTCGCCGCCGGCCCCGGCCGCCGCAGCGAGCAGACCGGCGACATCATCCCCCTCGACGTCAAGGTCGGCGACACCGTCGTGTACTCGAAGTACGGCGGCACCGAGATCACGATCGACGGCGAGGACCTCTTGATCCTCACCAGCCGCGACGTGCTCGCCATCGTGCAGAAGTAGGGAAGGCCCACATGTCCAAGATCCTGAAGTTCGACGCAGAGGCGCGCCAGGCCCTCGAGGCCGGCGTCGACCGCCTCGCCAACGCCGTCAAGGTCACCCTCGGTCCGCGTGGCCGCAACGTGGTGCTCGAGAAGAAGTTCGGCGCCCCCACCATCACCAACGACGGCGTGAGCATCGCTCGCGAGGTCGAGCTCGAAGACGTCTTCGAGAACATGGGCGCGCAGCTCGTGAAGGAGGTGGCCACCAAGACCAACGACATCGCTGGTGACGGCACCACCACCGCCACGGTGCTCGCCCAGGCCATCATCAAGGAGGGCCTGCGCAACGTCGCTGCCGGCGCCAACCCGATGGGCCTGAAGAAGGGCATCGACAAGGCCGTCGCCGCTGCCGTGCAGTCCATCTCCGACCTGGCCAAGGAGGTCGACGACAAGAGCGAGATCGCCCAGGTCGCCTCGATCTCCGCCGCCGACCCGGCCATCGGCAGCGTCATCGCCGACGCCATCGACAAGGTCGGCAAGGACGGCGTCGTCACCGTCGAGGAGTCGAACACCTTCGGCATGGAGCTCGAGTTCACCGAGGGCATGCAGTTCGACAAGGGCTACCTCTCGCCCTACTTCGTCACCGATGCCGAGCGCCAGGAGACGGTCCTCGAGGACCCCTACATCCTCCTCGTCAACGGCAAGGTCGGCGCCGTGCACGACCTCGTGCCCGTCCTCGAGAAGGTCATGGCGACCAACAAGCAGCTGCTGATCGTCGCCGAGGACGTCGAGGGCGAGGCCCTCGCCGTGCTCGTCGTCAACAAGATCCGTGGCACGTTCACCGCCGCCGCCGTCAAGGCGCCCGGCTTCGGCGAGCGCCGCAAGGCGATGCTGCAGGACATGGCCATCCTCACCGGTGGCCAGGTCATCGCCGAAGAGGTCGGGCTCAAGCTCGAGAACACCACCCTCGACCTGCTCGGCACCGCCCGCAAGGTCGTCATCACCAAGGACAACACCACCATCGTCGACGGTGGCGGCTCCGAGGACGACGTCAAGGGCCGGATCAACCAGATCAAGGCCGAGATCGAGAACACCGACTCGGACTGGGACAGCGAGAAGCTCCAGGAGCGGCTGGCCAAGCTGGCCGGCGGCGTCGCCGTCGTCAAGGTCGGCGCAGCCACCGAGGTGGAGCTCAAGGAGAAGAAGCACCGCATCGAGGACGCCCTCTCGGCGACCCGGGCGGCCATCGAAGAGGGCGTCGTCCCCGGTGGTGGCACCGCACTGCTGCGGGCCCGTTCCGCAGTCGACGCGCTCAAGCTCGAGGGTGACGAGGCCACCGGCGCACGCGCCGTGTGGAAGGCGCTCGCGGCCCCGGCGTACTGGATCGCGCAGAACGCCGGCATCGAGGGCAACGTCGCCATCCAGCAGGTCGAGCGCGAGACGGGGGCCATCGGCCTCAACGCCGCGACCGGCGAGTTCGAGGACCTGGTCAAGGCCGGCGTCATCGACCCTGCCAAGGTGACCCGCGCTGCGCTGCAGAACGCAGCGTCGATCGCAAGCCTCCTGCTCACCACCGAGGCGCTCGTGGCCGACAAGCCCGAGCCCGTCTCCGCCGCACCGGCCGGTCCCCCTGGGGGCGGCATGGGTGGCATGGGCGGCATGGGGGGCATGGGCTTCTAGGCCCAGCCGGAGCCCCGCCGCTCCGCAGCAGCACGTTCGAACCGGAGGCCGGCCCCGCTGGGGCCGGCCTCTGGCATGCACGGACCCGCGTCGGGCGGGCCACGCCAGCCGGGTCGCTCGGAGCGGGCGGTAGCCTCGGTGCATGGAGCCCCGTCCCCCCGCTGACCCGTCCAAGCTCCTCAGCCAGTGGATGGCGTGGGAGAAGGGCGAGGAGACGCCTGGCCGGGTCATGGCCAACCTCAAGACGTCCGGGATGCGCGAGCTCCTCGAGGCGCTCGCCACCGCCCACGCCGAGGCGGCGGGCGCGACCACCCCGGGCTGAGATCAGTGGTGCTGGGCTCCCCGAGCGGGCGCGCAGTCGGACTCGCTCGTGCGCCACGTCGCACGGCACGCTGGGCAGTGCTGCCACATCTCCCGGTCGACGAGGTCGACTCGGTCGAGGTAGCCGGCGCCACCGCACGACGGACAGGACGTGGGCTTGCCCCACGTCGCCTCGCGATGGGTGAGGTCGATCGACGGATCGACCCCCTTCCTGGTGAAGATCCCCATGTGGCCCCCCTGCTCCGGATGGCCCCAGCACCGCCGAGCATACGGGGTCGCTCCCTGCAGGGAAAGGGATCCCTGCGCCTGTGACCCGTCGTCGAGGAGGGCCCCAGCGGATCCCCCGGCCGGAGGGCAACCGTCCAGGAGCACCGGCGCCGTGGCATCGCACGACGGGCCTCGCCGAGGGACCGAGCCTCGAGCAGGTGCGCGCTGCGCTGGCCGCGGCGGGTGCGCCCCGCCGGGCGCCCGCCGAGGCCGAAGGTGCCCGGGCGTCGGCGGTGCTCGTCCCCCTCTACGAGCACGACGGGCAGGTGTGGGTCGTGCTCACCCGGCGGGCCGCCCACCTCCGCGCCCACCAGGGCGAGGTCAGCTTCCCCGGCGGGGGCAGGGACGGGGACGAGGACCTCGTCACCACGGCCCTCCGGGAGGCCGAGGAGGAGATCGGGCTCGACCCGGCCACCGTCGAGGTCGTCGGCGAGCTCGACCACCTCGCCACCGTCACGAGCGGTTCGTTCATCGTTCCCTACGTCGGCGTCCTCTCGGCCCGACCCACGGCCCTCGTCGCCAACCCGGACGAGGTCGCGCACATCCTCCACGTCCCCCTCGCCGAGCTGCTGGCGGAGGAGGTCTACCGGGAGGAGGTGTGGTCCTTCGGTGAGGCGGAGCGACCGATCTTCTTCTTCGAGCTCGACGGCGACACCGTCTGGGGAGCGACGGCGTCGATGCTGCGCCGGCTGCTCGCACTCGTCCTCGGCGTGCACCCCGACTGACGGGTCCGCGGGGCGCGGCCTCCTAGGTGGCGAACAGCGCGACGAGGACCGGGGCGATGGCGAGACCGGGCAGGAAGGAGCCGACCGGGATCTTCTTGATGTCGAGCAGGCGCAACCCGATCCCGATGATCATCGGCCCGCCGGTCGCCTCCAGCTCCGCCACCATCCGCTCGGTCAGGAGCGCGTCACCCACGCTCGCCCCGAGCAGGGTGATGCCGCCCTGCAGGACGAGGATGCTCACCGCCGAGAACCCCACGCCCCACCCGAACACCGATGCGAACACCACCGCAGCGAGTCCGTCGAGCGACGCCTTGATCAGCAGCAGCTGGGCGTCCCCGCTGATGCCGTCCTGGAGCGAGCCGACGATCACGAGTGCCCCGACGCAGAACGTGAGGCTGGCGGTCACGAAGCCGTCGACGAACGTCGATGGCGGCGCCCCCGGCACCGCCTCGAGGGCGAGCTCGTCGGGGCCGCGTTCGGCAAAGGTGGCCGGCCGTGGCGAGGTGTCAGCCCTGCCGCCCTCCGCTCGACGCCGGATCCACTCGCCGAGGTCCTCGAGCCGGTCCTCGATGCGCAGCAGCTCGCCGACGAGCCCGCCAGCCACGATCGCCACGACCGGGAACACGGCGTTGCGGGTCTCGAGGAAGCTGGTCACGCCCACCGCGAGCACGATGAGGCCGAGGCCAGAGAGCACGGTGGAGCGGACCCGTTCGGGGAGCCGGGGACCGAGGGCGAGGCCGACCCCGGTGCCCGCGATCACCGTGAGCACGTTCACCAGCGTCCCGAGCCCGCGCACCGGCGCACGCTACCGGCGCCGGTCGGGCCCCCCGCCGACCTGGCGGTTGGATGCCCCCGGGCGTGTCGGTGCTGACCGCCAGTGCGGCGGAGGGGTGGGGGTGGGCCGCTCCCGTTAGGGTCCCGGCGTGGTGAGCCCGCACCTCGACCCGAGCGCCTTCCCGGTCGCGACCACGACCGTGCGGGAGTTCCGCCAGGTGTTCACCCACGCCGGGAAGGGCGGGGTCCCGCTGCTCCTCGTGCACGGGTGGCCCGAGTCCCGCCGCATCTTCTGGAAGGTGATCGGCCCCTTGGTCGAGGCCGGCTTCGAGGTCATCGCCCCCGACCTCCGTGGCTTCGGCGACTCAGACGTCGGCCCTGACGGCTTCCACGACGTGCCGGCCCACAGTCGTGACCTGCAGGCGCTGTGCGCCGAGCTCGGCCACGAGCGGGTCGTCGCCGTCGGCGGGGATCTCGGTGGCCCGGTCGTGCAGGACCTGGCCCTGCGGTTCCCCGGTTTCGTCGATCGGCTCGTGCTCTTCAACTCGCCGCTGCCCTACGACCGCGAGCGCATGGCTGGCATGCAGACCCGCCCTGCTCGCGAGGCGGCGGACTACTTCGTCCGCCAGGGCCTCGACCCCGACGGGCTCGCGGCCGAGCTGCGCACCCCGGCGGAGCGGCGCCGCTACATCGCCACCTTCTACACGTCGCGCTTCTGGGCCCATCCGGGCGCCTTCCTCGGCGGGGGCGGCACCGAAGAGCTCGACTTCCACACCGAGCCCTTCGCCGACGGAGCAACGCTGCGGGCATCGTTCGGCGCCTACGAGTCGGCGTTCTCCGAAGCGGCGCGCTCGGAGCCCTCGATCCTCGCCCGCAACCCCGACACGCCGGCCTGCCTGCTGTTCGGACCGTCCGACCACGTCCTCTACCCGGACTTCGACCGCATGGCGGCCGAGGTCTTCCCCCGCCACGTCGGACCGTTCCTGCTGCGCGACTGCGGCCACTTCGTGCCGTGGGAGTCGCCCGGCCCACTTGTCGGGGCGATCCGCACCTTCTGTGGCGATCTCGTGGGTCGACCGCCTGCGTGAGCCGCCGATCGCCACGCAGAGAGGTGTGCGCGTCGCAGCGAGGGGGGTACAGGACGGAGGTCCCGGAACCCCACTCCGGGAGACCGACCCACAAGGAGAGCAGCCTCATGTACATCGGACTCGGAACCCTCGTCATCGTGATCATCCTCCTGATCCTCATCTTCTAGGGACACCAGGCGGGTACCGGCCAGGAGGAACGGCGGTCGGTACCCTCCAGCCATGGCCAGCCTGAGCTTCGACGGCGAGACGCACGACGAGATCGTCTTGAAGGTCAAGCGCTGGCTGCAGTCGGCGGAGGGTGGCGGACCCGATGCACGGCTCTCCCCGGTCGAAGCGGTCGAGCGGGGTGCAGAGCTCACGAAGGATGCGCTGCGGGTGCTCGCCGCCGCAGCGCCTGCGCCCATGGCGTCGAGCGAGGTCATCAAGACCCTCACGACCATGGGCTACAAGGCCACCGACCAGACCCGTGATGCGGTGGTCGCCGGCCTCGACTCGCTCGAGCAGCTCACCGGCGGAGGCGTCGTCCAGCGTGCGGAGGATGCGACCAGCGCGGTCATGTGGCAGATGAGCGCAGCCGTGGCCAAGCAGCTGCTGAAGTCGTTGCGGACGCCGCCCCGGTGAGCCGCCCGCAACGACCCTCGCGGTAGGCTGACCCCTCCACGGGGCGCAGCGAGGGGACAGCACATGGCCGAGGTCGAGATCGGGATCGGGAAGTCGGGACGACGGGCCTACGGCTTCGACGACATCGCCATCGTCCCCAGCCGCCGGACGCGCGACCCCGAGGACGTGGACATCTCCTGGGAGATCGACGCCTTCCGCTTCGAGCTCCCGCTGATGGGATCGGCGATGGACGGTGTCATCAGCCCCGCCACCGCCATCGAGATCGGTCGCCTCGGCGGTGTCGGCGTGCTCAACCTCGAGGGTCTGTGGTGCCGCTACGAGGACCCCGAGCCCCTCCTCGAGGAGATCGCCGAGCTGCCGGCCGAGAAGGCCACGCTGCGCATGCAGGAGATCTACCTCGAGCCGCTCAAGCCGGAGCTCATCGCCCCCCGGATCCGCCAGATCAAGGAGGCCGGCGTCGTCTCCTGCGCCAGCGTCACGCCCCAGCGCACGGCCGCGTGGGCGAAGGAGATCCTCGCCTCCGAGCTGGACCTGCTCGTCATCCAGGGCACCGTCGTCTCCGCCGAGCACGTGTCGAAGACCGTCGAGCCGCTCAACCTCAAGCGCTTCGTGCGCGAGCTCGACATCCCCGTGATCGTCGGCGGCTGTGCCAGCTACCAGGCGGCGCTGCACCTCATGCGCACCGGTGCCGCCGGCGTGCTCGTCGGCGTCGGGCCCGGCAACGCCTGCACCAGCCGCGGCGTGCTCGGCATCGGCGTCCCCCAGGCCACCGCCATCGCCGACGCCAAGGGCGCGCGCATGCGCCACCTCGACGAGACCGGCGTCTACTGCCACGTCATCGCCGACGGCGGCATGAGCACCGGCGGTGACATCGCCAAGGCCATCGCCTGCGGCGCCGACGCCGTGATGATCGGCTCCCCCCTCGCCGCCGCCCAGGAGGCGCCGGGCCGTGGCTACCACTGGGGCATGGCCACGTTCCACCCCACGCTCCCGCGAGGCGCACGAGTCAAGAGCGGCACCCGGGGCACGCTCGAGGAGATCCTCGTCGGCCCGGCACGGGAGAACGACGGACGGGTCAACCTGTTCGGTGCGCTGCGGACCTCGATGGCCACGTGCGGCTACGAGACGGTCAAGGAGTTCCAGAAGGCCGAGGTCATGGTCGCCCCCGCCCTCCAGACCGAGGGCAAGGCCCTCCAGCGGGCCCAGGGCATCGGCATGGGCGCCTGACGCCACCCCCGACCGTTCTGTCGGTGCACCACCCCGCTGAGCGGGGTCGATCACCGTCGGAACGCGCGGTCGGCCGGTTCGACGCCCGCGGGCACGGTCGGCGCAGGTCGTGATCGAGGCCCGACGGGGCAGCGGTACCCTTCGGCATGGCAGTGAGCGCCGACTTCGACACCGTCCTCGTCGTCGACTTCGGCGCCCAGTACGCCCAGCTGATCGCTCGCCGGGTGCGCGAGGCCAACGTCTACAGCGAGATCGTGCCCCACACGATCACCGCAGCGGAGATCGCCGAGCGGGCGCCCGTGGGCGTCATCTTCAGCGGCGGGCCGAAGTCGGTGCACGTCGAGGGCGCTCCGGTGATCGATCCCGGGGTGTACGACCTCGGGGTCCCGGTGCTCGGCATCTGCTACGGCGCCCAGCTCGTCGCCAGCCAGCTCGGGGGCGAGGTCGACCGCACCGGGCGGGGTGAGTACGGCCGCACCACCCTCACCACCCACGGCGGCTCCACGCTGCTCGGCCCTGCGCCCGCTGCCAGCAGCGACGTGTGGATGAGCCACTTCGACTCCATCATCCGTGCGCCCGAGGGCTTCACGGCGGTGGCGAGCACGGTCGACGCGCCGGTGGCGGTGCTCGAGTCCGACGAGCGGCGCATCTACGGCGTGCAGTTCCACCCCGAGGTGGTCCACACCCCCGACGGCCAGGCCATGCTCGTGCGCTTCCTCCACGAGGTCTGCGGCGCTCGGCCGACGTGGACCATGACGTCGGTCATCGACACCCAGGTCGAGGCCATCCGGGCCCAGGTGGGCGCTTCGCGGGTCATCTGCGCCCTCTCCGGCGGCGTCGACTCCGCGGTCGCGGCTGCGCTGGTGCACAAGGCCATCGGGTCCCAGCTCACGTGCGTCTACGTCGACACCGGCCTCATGCGCACCGGTGAGTCCGACCAGGTCGTCGAGACCTTCCAGCGCAACCAGGGCATCGAGCTCCAGCACGTCCGGGCCGCCGACCGGTTCTTCGAGGTGCTCGCCGACGTGGTCGACCCCGAGGACAAGCGCAAGGCGATCGGCGAGCGCTTCATCCGAGAGTTCGAGGTCGCAGCGCAGGGCCTCGACGATGCTGCGTTCCTCGTGCAGGGCACGCTCTACCCCGACGTCATCGAGTCGGGCACGCCCGACGCCGCCAAGATCAAGTCGCACCACAACGTCGGCGGCCTCCCCGAGGACATGGACTTCGAGCTCGTCGAGCCGCTCCGAGCGCTCTTCAAGGACGAGGTGCGCAAGGTCGGCACCGAGCTCGGGCTCCCTGACGAGATCGTGTGGCGCCAGCCCTTCCCCGGCCCCGGCCTCGGGGTGCGCATCGTCGGCGAGGTCACGCCCGAGCGGGCCGATCTGCTCCGCCTGGCCGACGCCATCGTGCGGGAGGAGGTGCGCGCGGCCGGCCTCGAGCGAGACATCTGGCAGTACTTCGCCGTGCTCCTCGCCGACGTGCGGTCGGTGGGCGTGCAGGGCGACGAGCGCACCTACGGCCACCCGATCATCATCCGAGCCGTCACGAGCGACGACGCCATGACCGCTGACTGGGCGCGCCTACCCCACGACCTGCTCGAGAAGCTGTCGAGCCGCATCATCAACGAGGTGGCGGGGGTGAACCGGGTGGCCTACGACATCACGTCGAAGCCCCCCGGCACCATCGAGTGGGAGTGAGCGGCACCCCTCCTCGAACCGTGTCCGCCCTCGTCGACCGGCAACGGGCGAACCGGCGCCGGCGGTCGTCGACCGGGCAGGCCAGCGCGAGGACATGACGGCGCGGCTCGTGGACCGGCGGCCCGACCTCGGGGCCGACGAGCTGCTGCGGCGGCTGCACCCACCAGCCCGCTTCGCCGGCGCGCGCTTCGACACCTACCTGCCCGATGCCGCCCACCCCTCGCAGGCGGCAGCCCGGGCCGAGCTCGAGCGGTTCGCCGACGGCATCGGGCGCAGCGTGCCGCCGCTGCGCCGCCGGGGCTTGTTCCGTCGCGGCGCCGACCCCGTCGCCGGACGTCCGGGTCGCTACCTCGACGGGGGCTACGGGGTCGGTAAGACCCACCTCTTGGCGGCCACCTGGCACGCGGTGCAGCCTGCACCTGCGGCGTACCTCAGCTTCGGCGAGCTGACCGCGCTCGTCGGCTTCCTCGGCATGGCGAAGGCGGTCGAGGCGTTCGCACGGTTCCGGCTCGTGTGCATCGACGAGTTCGAGCTCGACGACGTGGCGAACACGCTCATGCTGGTCACGTTCCTGCGGGGGGTCATCGCCGCCGGGGTCGCCGTCGCCACGACGTCGAACGCAGTGCCCGACCGGCTCGGCGAGGGCCGCTTCAACGCCGACGACTTCACCCGGGAGATCGCTGCCATCGCCGGCCACTTCGAGCCCGTGCGCATCGACGGTGAGGACTACCGCAAGCGCAGCGGCGTGGTCGTCGATCCCGTCGACGACGACCGCCTGGACGCCCTGGTCGCGGGCGCCGGCACGACGACCAGCGTGGACGACGCCGACGCCCTCCTCGCCCACCTCCGGGTCGTCCCGCCGGCGCAGCTCGGTGCGCTGCTCGACGGGCTCGACGCCGTGGTCCTCCGCCGCCTGCGCCCGATCGCCAACCAGGGAACGGCGCTGCTGTTCGTCGCCCTCGTCGACGAGGTCTACGACTCGGGGGTGGCGCTCATGGCGTCGGGCTGCCCCGTGGGCGAGGTCTTCGACCCGGCCTACCGCCAGGGCGGCTACCGCAAGAAGTACGGGCGCTGCGAGTCACGGCTCTCCGCGCTCCTCGGTGAGTCCGCCACCGCCTGATCGGCCGCTCCCTGACTGGCTGCTCCCTGACTGGCTCCTACTCGAGCGTGGCGTAGCTCGTGGACCGGTCGTCGGTGCGGGTCGCGGTCTTCACGCAGTCAGCGAGGTCGGTGAGGTAGTCCTCGATCACCGGTGCGTTGCCGGCGCTGACGGTCGAGTGGAGCGACTCGGGCGGGCCCTGCCGGTCGTGGAACCAGCCCCGCTGCTGGAGCAGGTCGCCCACGGCGAAGATGTCGACGCCGCTGCCCGGTGCTGCGCTCATGGCGACGAGGTGGGCCTCGGGCTCACCGACGACGGCGACGCCGTCGATCGCCCGAATGCCTTCGACGAGGCGCTGGTGGGCGGCGATGGTCGCCGCCGTGAGCCGCTCGTAGCCGTCGATGCCGAGGTGGTGGAGGGTGGCCCACGCCGTCGCCATCGGCAGTGCAGGACGGGTGCCCTGCATGGCGGGTGAGGCGTAGAGGCCGCCGAGCCAGTCGTCGAACACGAACGTCTGGTAGGCCCGCAGCGCCTTCGTCCGGTGCAGGATGACCGACGCCCCCTTCGGTGCGTAGCCGAGCTTGTGGAGGTCGGCGGAGATCGAGGTGACACCCTCCACCCGGAAGTCCCACGGTGGGATGTCGTGACCGAGGCGCTCCATGAAGGGCAGGACGTAGCCCCCCATGCAGGCGTCGACGTGGAGGTTGGCGCCGGTCGCCGCCGCCACGTCGGCGAGCTCGGGGATCGGGTCGATCACCCCCTGGGGGTACTGGGGTGCCGAGCCGACCACGAGGACGGTCCGGTCGTTGACGACCGCCCGCATGGCTTCGACGTCGGCCCGGTAGTCCTCACGCACGGGGACGTTGTGGAGGCGGATCCCGAAGTCGTGCGCCGCCTTGTGGAAGGCGGCGTGGGCGCTGTTGGCAACGACCATCTCGGGCTCGGTGATGCCCCGCTCGGCCAGCCCCCGCTCCTTGGCCGCCTTGACCCCCATGAGGATGCTCTCGGTCCCGCCCGAGGTCATGAACCCGCCGGCGCCCTCCGGCGCGTGGAGGAGATCCGCGGTGATGCCGACCACGTCGGCCTGGATCTTGGCCAGGCTCGGGAACGCCTTGGTGTTGAGAGCGTTGTCGTGGAGGAACATGAGGGCGGCCGCCTCGGCGACGGCGTGCGCCTCCGGCCCGGCGTCGTAGACCATCCCGAAGGTCCGGCCCTCCTGCCAGCGAGCGTCGCCGGCACGAGCCCCCTGGAGGGCGTCGACGATCTCGTCCTTCGACATGCCGTGCTGGGGGAGGCGCATGGCGCTCGATCGTAGGAGGCCCGCTCTCCGCATGCGCTCCGGGGGGCTGACCTGCGGGACCCTACGCTGGGCGCCGTCGCGCTGACCCCTGACCGTCGCACCACCTCGGAGGATGCTGTGCCCGCACTGAGCAAGATCGGGGCGGTCACCCTCTTCGTGGACGACCTTGCACGCTCGAAGGCGTGGTACCAGCGCACCTTCGAGCTCCCCGTCATCTACGAGGACGACGACTCCTCGGTCCTCCAGCTCGAGAACACGATCGTCAACCTGCTGAGGCGCTCGGCATCGCACGAGCTGGTCGCGCCGAGCGCCGTCGCACCCGGCGGGGCAGGGGCGACGTTCCAGCTCACGATCTGGGTCGACGACGCCGACGCGACGTGCGCCACGCTCGCCGATCGCGGCGTGCAGCTCGTCAACGGCCCGATGGACCGTGCCTGGGGCCAGCGCACGGCGTGCTTCGCCGACCCCGACGGCAACCTCTGGGAGATCGCCCAGACCTTGACGTAGGCCGCCGACACGCAGGTCGGACCGCTGTCTGCGTCGAACGCTGCGGCAGCGCCATCTCCTCTCCTCGACGACGGAGCTCCCAGTGCCCTCCACGCCTGATCACCTGCGACCGCGCCACGAGCGCCTCGCCGACGACGACCATCGGCGGGGGACTACGTTCGCCTGATGCTGGAAGGGTTCGAGCAAGCCACGTTCACCGATGCCGGGACAACCCACGACGTGTTCCGCACGGGGTCGGGGCCCGCGGTCATCGTCATCCACGAGGTGCCGGGCGTGACGCCGGAGGTGGCTGCCTTCGGGCGGCGGGTCGCGGCGATCGGGTGCACGGCCGTGCTGCCGTCGCTGTTCGGGACGCCGGGCAAGGCGATCGCCATCCCCTACGTCATCCAGAGCATGGCGCACGGGTGCGTCTCCAAGGAGTTCGCCACCTGGGCGACGGGGAAGACGTCGCCCGCCACCGTGTGGCTCCGGGCGCTGGCCAAGGCCGAGCACGAGCGGTGCGGGGGACCTGGTGTCGGTGCCGTCGGCATGTGCCTCACGGGCGGGTTCGCCCTCGCCATGGCGGTCGACCCGACCGTGGTGGCGCCCGTGCTCAGCCAGCCGTCGCTGCCGTTCGCGCTCTCGAAGCGGCACAGGGCCGATGTCGGCGTCACGGCCGAGGACCTGGCCACCGTGGTGAAGCGCACGCGCGACGAGGGCCTCCGCACGATCGGGCTCCGGTTCACCGGCGACAAGCTCGTCCCCGCAGAACGGTTCGAGACCCTGCGCCGAGCGCTCGGTGACGGCTTCGTCGCCGTCGAGATCGACTCGTCGGAGGGCAACCCCCACGGCTTCAAGAAGACCGCCCACTCGGTGCTGACCGAGGAGCTGAGCGACGAGCCGGGCCATCCCACGAACGACGCCCTCGAGCTCGTCCTCGACCACTTCAGGACCCGCCTCCTCGACGTCTGAGCGCCCCGCAGGCCTCCGGGAGCCGTCACAGCGCGCCGGTAGGGTTGCCTGGCCATGTCGAGCGCCGCCGAACCCGACCTCCCCGGTGGTGCAGGGTCACGGCGGGAGCACCGCAAGGCCCACGAGCTGCTGGCGGGGCTCAACCCCGACCAGGCCGAGGCGGTCAGCCACGGGGACGGCCCGCTGCTCGTCGTGGCCGGCGCCGGGTCGGGGAAGACCCGGGTCCTGACCCACCGGATCGCCCACCTCATCGGCGACCGCGGCATCTCGCCGTTCGAGATCCTCGCCATCACCTTCACGAACAAGGCGGCGGGGGAGATGAAGGAGCGCGTCGCCGCCCTCGTCGGCCCGGTCGCCGAGCGCATGTGGGTCAGCACGTTCCACGCCGCCTGCGTCCGCATCCTCCGTCGAGACGGCAGCCGACTCGGCTACCCGTCGAGCTTCACGATCTACGACCAGGCCGATGCCGTGCGCCTCACCGGCTACGTGCTGCGCGACCTCAACGTCGACACCAAGCGCTTCGCGCCACGGGCCGTCCACGCCACCATCAGCGCGCAGAAGAACGACCTCGTCGACCCCGCCACCTACGCCGCGTCTGCCACGGGGATCTACGAGCGGCGCATCGCCGACGTCTACACCGAGTACCAGTCCCGCCTCGTCAAGGCGGGAGCCATGGACTTCGACGACCTGCTCGGCCAGGCCGTCCGCCTCCTCCAGACCCAGCCCGATGTGCTCGAGCACTACCGCACCCGCTTCAAGCACGTCCTCGTCGACGAGTACCAGGACACCAACACCGCCCAGAACGAGCTCGTCACGCTGCTCGCCGGCACCCACCGCAACGTCTGCGTCGTCGGTGATTCGGACCAGTCGATCTACCGCTTCCGGGGGGCGGACGTGCGCAACATCCTCGAGTTCGAGCGGGCGTTCCCCGACGCCACGGTCGTGGTGCTCGACCAGAACTACCGGTCGACCCAGACCATCCTCGACGCCGCCAACGCCGTCATCGCCAACAACCTCGGCCGCACGCCCAAGGCCCTCTGGACCGACACGGGTGGTGGCGACCGCATCACCAGGTACCGGGCCGACGACGAGCACGAGGAGGCGGGCTGGATCTCCCGGGAGATGGCCCGCCTGCACGACGGCGGCACGCACCGCTGGGGCGACGTCGCCGTCTTCTACCGGACCAACGCCCAGAGCCGCGTGCTCGAGGAGACGCTCGTCCGTGCCGGTGTGCCCTACCGGGTCATCGGGGGCACCCGGTTCTACGACCGTCGAGAGGTCAAAGACGCGCTCGCCTACGTGCGCGCTGCGGTGAACCCCGTCGACGAGGTGTCGGTGAAGCGCGTGCTCAACCTGCCGAAGCGGGGGATCGGCGACACCACCGTCGGTCGCCTCGACGCCTGGGCCGGCGCCCACGGGATCGCCTTCGTCGATGCACTCCGCGCCGCGGAGGACGCAGGGGTGAAGGGCCCGGCCCTCAAGGGGATCGAGCAGTTCCTCACGCTGCTCGACGACCTCACCGCCAAGGTCGACGACGGACCGGCGGCCCTGATCGAGGCGGCGATCGGGACCAGCGGCTACCTGGCCGAGCTCGAGGCCGAGCACACCGTCGAGGCCCAGGGTCGCATCGAGAACCTGGCCGAGCTGGTGGGCGTGGCACGCGAGGTCGACGGCGTCGACGCCTTCCTCGAGTCGGTCAGCCTGGTGGCCGACGTCGATGCCCTCGACCCCGACGAGTCCACGGTCACCCTCATGACCCTGCACTCGGCCAAGGGCCTCGAGTTCCCGGTGGTGTTCCTCATCGGCATGGAGGACGGCGTGTTCCCGCACCTGCGCTCCCTCGGCGAGCCCGACGAGCTGGAGGAGGAGCGCCGCCTCGCCTACGTCGGCATCACCAGGGCTCGGGAGCGCCTCTACCTGACGTCTGCGTGGAGCCGCACCCTGTTCGGCTCGACCCAGTACAACCCGCCGAGCCGCTTCCTCGACGAGATCCCCGCCGAGCTCGTGACCGAGGTGGGCGGTGAGAAGCGCGGCCAGGCCGGATCGGGGTGGCGCAGCATCGACGACGACCGGGACAGCGATCGTCGGCGCCGGTCGGGCAGCGACACCGACGGACGCATCTTCGGTGCTCGTTCCCGCATCGTCGAGTCCGCCATCCGCGGCGGACCGACGCCGCCACCCACGACCGGCGCCGAGGCGCTCGGGCTCCGGGTGGGTGACGACGTCCGTCACGGCAGCTTCGGCGAAGGCGTGATCACCGACCTGGTCGGGGAGGGCGACAAGGCCGAGGCCGTCGTGCAGTTCCGTGAGAAGGGCGAGAAGCGCCTGCTCCTGTCGTGGTCACCCCTGGAGAAGCTGTGAACGCCCTGTCGCCCCTGTTCGCCCGCGCCCGCCTCGCGCGGGACAAGGACCTCACGCTCGGCACGCTCTTCGAGCGCCTCGCCGAGATCCATGGTGGGGAGCCACTCGTGGAGGAGCTCGGTGAGGCGCCCCTCGAGCTGTCCCACGACCAGGCTGCTGCACTCGTCAGCCGCTGGTCGGACGCCGTCGGTCGCCGCACCTCGCCGGGTGACAGGGTGGTCGTCGCCCTGCCGAGCTCGTACCGCGTGCTCCTCGCCTGCGCTGCCGTCGCCCGGGCAGGTGCGATCCCCGTGCCGGTGAACGACCGGATGCGACCCGACGAGATCGACCACGTGATCTCAGACTCCGGTGCCGAGGTCGTGATCCGGGAGCTGGCCGACCTGGAAGGTGGCTCGGGTGGAAGGGCCGCAGCACCCGCAGCGTCGGGCGACGTGGCTGCGCTGTTCTACACATCGGGCACCACCGGCAAGCCGAAGGGTGCCCGCCTCACGAACAGGGCCCTGGTCGGCCAGCTCGGCGGTGGGGCCCTCTGGCCGTCGCGCATGCGGCGCGACGATGCCGTCGTCGCGCTGCCGGTCGCCCACATCATGGGCTTCGCCGCGCTGGCCGGACTCGCCGTGGCGGGGATCCCCGTCTGCTTCCTGCCCCGGTTCGACCCCGACGACGTGCTCGACGCCATCGAGGGGCGTCGGTCGACGATGTTCATCGGCGTGCCCGCCATGTACCGGATGCTGCTCGAGGCAGGCGCGCCGCAGCGCGACCTGCGATCGGTGCGGGTGTGGGCGTCGGGCGCCGACGTCATGCCCAGCGAGCTGGCGCGCACGTTCCAGCGCATGGGTGCGAGCTTCTCGGTGCCCGGCACCGGGCGCAGCGTCGGCCAGGCCCTGTTCGTCGAGGGCTACGGGATGGTCGAGGTCGGCGGGGCCGTGGCGACCCGGGTGTCGCCGCCCTACCTGCCCTTGCCTTTCGGCGACGCCCTCGGCATCACGCTCCCCGGCTACCGGACGCGCGTCGTCGACGACGCCGGAGGCGATGTGCGCGGCGGTGCCGTCGGCGAGCTGTGGGTCCAGGGACCAGGTGTGCTCGACGGCTACCACGGAGACCCGGTCGCGACCGCTGCTGCGGTGACCGACGATGGTTGGCTGCGAACCGGTGACCTCGCTCGCCGGGGCCCGCTCGGCCTGCTCGTCTTCGCCGGGCGGAAGAAGGACGTGATCAAGAACGGCGGCTACTCCGTCTACGCCGTCGAGGTCGAGGCTGCGCTCGAGGAGCACCCCGATGTCGTGGAGGCCGCAGTCGTCGGGCTGGCCGACGAGCGACGGGGGGAGGTCCCTGTGGCCGCAGTCCGCCTGCGCGATGGTGCCGCCACCACAGGCGACGAGCTCGTGGCCTGGGCGGCGGGTGTCCTGGCCTCGTACAAGGCGCCTCGGCGCGTCGTCGTGGTCGACGACCTCCCCCGCACCGGTACGACGAAGGTGCAGAAGGCGCAGCTCCTCCCGCTCTTCACCTGAACGTCACCTTTGGTCTCCGGAGCGTGCAGGGCAGGCGAGGTGGGCATGTCTGGTGTTGCGATGGTGTTGCGACGCACAGGGGGTCAGCGAGCAGGAGGGGTGGTCGTGGAGCGGTCGGTGATCGACGTCGACGGCGGCCTCGCGCAGCTCGCCTCGGTCCGCAGCGCCGTCGTCGCTCGCGCTGGCGCATGGGGGGCGCCGATCGACGAGAGCGTGCTCGCCCTGCTCGTGAGCGAGGTGCTGGCCAACGCCCTCGAGCACGGTGAGCCCCCGATCACCGTCACCGTCGACTGGGACGAGCACCGGCTGCGGGTCTCGATCACCGACGCATCCCCTGCCGTCCCCGTCCACCGGCGGCCTTCGGTGGGGGACCGGGACGGCCGGGGCATCTGGCTGGTCGACCACCAAGCGAGTGCCTGGGGCGTCGAGCGGGCGCCGGAGGGCAAGACGGTGTGGTTCGAGCTCGTCTGAGGCGCCCGCTCACCGGTCCCCGTCATCCCGGCTGCCGAGCTCGACCCGGATCGCTCGGGTGACGCCGCCTCGTCGCACCGAGAGGGTCACGACGTCGTCGGCCTCGAGCCTGCGGATCGCTCGCACGAGCGCTGCGCCGTCGGCCACGGCGGCACCGTCGACCTCGAGGATGACGTCGCCTGCCACGAGTCCGGCATCGGCTGCGGGTGAGCCGGGTTCGGCGGCGCCCACTCTCGCCGAGCCGCCAGGCGCGTCGGTGACGGCGACCCCGAGGTAGGTGTCACCGCTGACCGGACCGGGGGCCGGGTCGGCGTCGCCGGCCTGGATGTCGGCGACGGCGCTCCGGATCCCGTCGGCGGGGATGGCGAAGCCGATGTTCTGCGCCGCGCCGGCGACGGCGGTGTTCATGCCGACCACCCGTCCTGCAGCATCGACGAGCGGTCCGCCCGAGTTGCCGGGGTTGATGGCGGCGTCCGTCTGGACGAGCCCCCGGAGGGTGGCGTCGGACGTCTCGATGGACCGGTCGAGCGCGGAGATGATCCCCCGGGTCACGGTCGGCCCGCCCTCGAGGTCGAGGGCGTTGCCGATGGCGATCACGGTCTGACCGACGCGCAGGTCGGTGGTGGCGAGGTCCACCGTCGCCGCCCCGTCGACGCTGTCGGCCTGGATGACCGCCACGTCGCTCGGGGTGTCGGTACCGACCACCGCGGCGTCGTGGACCGAGCCGTCGGCGAAGCGAACCTGGATGCGGTCGGCGCCGGCCACGACGTGGGCGTTCGTGACGATGAGGCCGTCGGCCTGGAGGACCATCCCCGTCCCCGCCCCTCCGGTCTCGACCGCCCGGCCGA
This sequence comes from Acidimicrobiales bacterium, assembly GCA_038255685.1. Lineage (GTDB taxonomy): Bacteria > Actinomycetota > Acidimicrobiia > Acidimicrobiales > CADCSY01 > CADCSY01. The sequence goes on from JBBSLC010000019.1 coordinate 21,554, forward strand.
AGGGCCCCGCGGCGAAGCCCTGGGAGCTGACGACCACCGTCGCCGGCTCGACCACCGCGAGCACCTGCTCCACGCTCGTGCCCTCGCCGGCGAGGGCGGTGCGCACCACCGGCACCGAGCTGGCAGGGGTGGTGGCATCGTCGTCGGTCGCGACGAGGACCCCGGCGGAGACCGACGCGCCGACGACGGCGCCGACGACCGCTGCGCCCAACCAGCTCCTGTTCCTCGACCGGGGTGCGGCGAGCGGTGCCGCCGTCGGGCGTGGTGGCGGATCGTCGGGCGCAGGCGATCGGGGCGGCGCCTCGACGACGCCGGTCGGGTGTCCCACGAAGGGGCCGAAGGGATGGTCATCGGTCATGGAGGCGAGTGCAGCCGGTGCCCGTGAGGAGCGGCTGGGGACCGCCTAAGGATCTGGTGAGGAAGCCCTGCGTGGCGTGCGCGGCGTGGTCAACTGGCTGCGTGGCCTCCGTCCTCGTGGTCGATGACGAGCCGGCGCTGCGTCGGGCGGTGCAGCGAGCCCTCGCCGGCGATGGTCACGTCGTCCGCCTCGCGAGCGACGGGCTGGAAGCACTCGAATCGCTTCGTCGCGACCCCGTCGACGTGGTCGTCCTCGACGTCTCTATGCCGCGGCTGACCGGCATGGACCTCACGAAGCTGCTGCGCAACGACGGTGACGTCACCCCCATCCTCATGCTCACGGCCAGGGCGGCCGTCGGCGAGCGGGTGGCGGGACTCGAGGCCGGAGCCGATGACTACCTCGTGAAGCCGTTCGCCCTGGAGGAGCTGCTGGCTCGGGTGCGAGCGCTCCTGCGTCGGGGAGGACCGGCGGCCGATGCCGCAGCGTCGGCACTGGTCTTCGCCGACCTGCGCCTCGATCCCGTGACCTACGAGGTGGCCCGCGGCGATCGGCGGATCGAGCTGACCAGGACGGAGCACCAGCTGCTGGAGCTGCTCCTGCGCCACCCCCGCCAGGTGCTGACGCGCGAGCTCCTCCTGGAGCGGGTCTGGGGCTACGACTTCCCCACCAGCTCCAACAGCCTCGACGTCTACATCGGCTACCTCCGCCGCAAGCTCGAAGCCGGTGGCGAGGCGAGGCTCGTCCACACGATCCGAGGCGTCGGCTACGTGCTGCGGGACCAGTGAGCCTGCGCGCCCGCCTCGCCGTCGCTGCCGCCGCTGCGGTGGCGGTCGCGGTGGTGCTCGCCGCCGGCGCCGCCTACGTGGCCACCGCCCGCCAGCTCAGGGCCCAGCTCGACGTCCAGCTCATCGGCCAGGCCGACGACGTCGCCGGCCGAGACCTGCTCGAACAGCTCGTCGGTCGTCGTGCGGCACGGTCTGCGCTGCCCGACCAGGTCGTGTACCTCCAGCTCGTGGGGAGCGACGGGACCGTCGTGCGCTCGCCGAGCAGGCCGGGCGACCTGCCCGTCACGGCCGAGGCGGTGGACGCCGCCACCCGCCGCGTCGCACCGACGTTCCAGACCGTGGACGTCGGCCAGGAGCGGGTCCGCGTCCTCACCCGCTCGGTCCGACCGGGCATCGCCCTCCAGCTCGGGCTCCCCGTCGCCGACATCGACGCCACGCTCGACCGCCTCCGGTTCGTCCTCGTCGTGGTGGTCGTGGCCGGCGTGGCCACCGCCACCGTGCTCGGCCTCGGGGTTGCGAGCACGGCGCTCCTCCCCGTCGCCCGGCTGACCGAGGCGGCCGAGCACGTCGCAGCCACCCAGGACCTCGGGGCCTCCATCGAGGTGACGGGGAGCGACGAGGTCGGCCGGCTCGCCGCCAGCTTCAACGCCATGCTCAGCGCCCTCGACGCGTCTCGCCAGGCCCAGCGCCAGCTCGTGGCCGACGCCAGCCACGAGCTGCGCACGCCGCTCGCCACGCTCCGGCTCAACACCGAGCTGCTCGGTCGGGGCGAGATCACCGATCCCGCAGCGCGCGCCGAGGTGGTGCACGACGTCACCACCCAGATCGACGAGCTCACCGCGCTCGTCGGGGACCTCGTCGATCTCGCCCGCGACGAACCGCAGCCGGCCGAGGCGCCTCGCGTGCTCCGTCTCGACGAGCTCGTCGCAGCGGCCGTCGAGCGGTGCCGGCGCCTCACCAGCCACGAGCCGTTCGCCCTGGCGCTTGCCCCGTGCACCGTCACCGGCCAGCCGGCCACGCTTGCTCGGGCCGTGGGCAACGTGTTGGACAACGCCGTGAAGTGGAGCCCCGCCGGGGCGCCGATCGAGGTCCGGGTGGCGGCAGGCACGGTCGAGGTGCGGGACCACGGCCCGGGCGTGCCCGAGGTGGACCGGCCCTACGTCTTCGATCGCTTCTTCCGGTCGCCGGCGGCCCGATCGCTGCCGGGATCGGGACTCGGCCTCGCCATCGTGCACCAGGTCGTCGAGGCCCATGGTGGTCGGGTCACGCTGGGCGTCGCCCCCGGCGGCGGCACCCTCGTCCGCCTCGAGCTGCCGGGGGCGGCGGAGGTGCCCGCGTCGCCGTGAGCCGGGGCCGGCTACGGCGCCGAGGTCGAGGTCTGGCCGGTGGACGTCTGGCCGGGACGGAGGTCGGCGAACAGCTGGCCGGCGGAGACCTCGACGGGGTAGCGGGTGAGGCCCGACCCGTCGGCGGGGTAGCGATCCTCGGTGCAGGGGTCGACGAGCTCCTGCGCGTCGACGTCCCAGCGAAGGACGCAGCTGCGATCGGTCTGGCCTGGAGCGCGTGCAGCGAAGGCGAGCCAGCCGACCTCGGGGGTCTCGCCGACGTGCTGCACGTAGATGTCGCGCGTGCCGCGCCCCGAGACGTCGGAGAAGAGGAAGGGACGGCGGTCGGTGGCGATGCGGTCCGCCAGCCGCTCGGTCTGGCCGACGAGGAAGCGGTCATCACCGAGGCGGATGTCGACGTCGCCCCGGCTCGAGAGGACGCTCACCGCGAGCAGCGCGCCCAAGCCGACCACGACGGCGAAGATGCCCGTCACCACGGCTCGACGGGTCGAGGAGGGACGTTGCCGGGCACGCGGGCGCCGGGCCGGTTGGGAGGGGCTGGCGGGCACGTGCCTAGTATCCACTCGTGGAGCGCCACTACCGCATCGTGGTCGCCAAGCCCGGGCTCGACGGGCACGACCGGGGGGCCAAGGTCATCGCACGGGCCCTGCGCGACGCCGGCTTCGAGGTGATCTACACCGGGTTGCGCCAGACGCCCGAGCAGGTGGCCGAGGCCGTGCTCCAGGAGGACGCCGACGGCGTGGGCCTGTCGCTCCTCTCCGGCGCCCACATGACGCTGTTCCCCCGGGTGCTCGAGGAGCTGCGCAGCCGTGGGCTCGATGACGTGCTCGTGTTCGGGGGCGGCATCATCCCCGGAGACGACATCGCCAAGCTGAAGGCCATGGGCGTCGCCGAGATCTTCACGCCCGGCGCCACCATGGTGTCGGTGACCGACTGGCTCACCGCCGCCCTCGCCGAGCGCGACGCCGCACCTGCCGGGTGAGCCCTCGTCGCCCGCCGTGGGCACGTGAGCACCCCGCGCGTCCGGTGGCCTCGATCGCGCCGCACCGTCGCCCCCTGCACCACCCCGACCGTCCCACGACCTGAGGAGCACCACCGCAGTGGACCTGTACGAGTACCAGGGCAAGCAGTTCTTCGCCTCGTTCGGCATCCCCGTCTCGGCGGGCGATGCGGTCACGACGGTGGACGATGCCGTCGCCGTCGCCGACCGGGTGGGCTACCCGGTGGTGGTCAAGGCCCAGGTCCAGGTGGGCGGTCGTGGCAAGGCGGGCGGCATCAAGCTGGCCGACTCGGCTGACGAGGTCCGCACCCACGCCGGCAACATCCTCGGCATGGACATCAAGGGCCACGTGGTGGAGACGGTGTGGGTCGAGGTCGCCTCGGACATCGCCGAGGAGTACTACGCCAGCTTCACCCTCGACCGGGGCGCCAAGAAGCACCTCGGGATGCTCTCCGCCGAGGGCGGGGTGGAGATCGAGACCGTCGCAGAGGAGAACCCCGACGCCCTCGCCAAGATCCACATCGACCCCGTCGACGGCCTGACCGACGCGCAGTGCCGCGAGTGGGTCGCAGCTGCCGGGCTGAACCCCAAGGCGACCGAGGGCGCCGTCGACATCCTCCTCAAGCTCTGGACGGCCTACACCGAGGGGGACGCCGACCTCGTCGAGATCAACCCCCTCATCCTCACCCCCGACGACCGGGTCCACGCCCTCGACGCCAAGGTCACCCTCGACGCGAACGCGGCGTTCCGCCACGACTGGGACGAGTACGAGGCAACGCAGGTGCGCGACGAGCGGGAGGAGGCGGCGGCCGCCAAGGGCTTGCAGTACGTCGGTCTCGACGGGTCGGTCGGCGTGATCGCCAACGGTGCCGGCCTCGCCATGAGCACGCTCGACGTGGTCAACCAGGCCGGCGGGGAGCCTGCGAACTTCCTCGACATCGGCGGCGGCGCGAGCGCAGATGTGATGGCCGGCGCGCTCGAGGTCATCAACAACGACCCCAAGGTGAAGTCGATCTTCATCAACATCTTCGGCGGGATCACCCGAGGCGAGGAGGTGGCGAACGGGATCGTGCAGGCGCTCGGTCGGGTGCAGATCGACGCCCCGATCGTCATCCGCCTCGACGGCACCAACGCCGAGGAGGGAAGGGCCATCCTCGCCGAGCACGAGTCCGACCGGCTCGTCAGCCGACCCACCATGCTCGAGGCCGCCAAGACGGCGGTCGACTTCGCCAACGGCACGACTCCGGGAGCATCAGCATGAGCATCTTCGTCGACGAGAAGACCAAGGTCGTCTACCAGGGCCTCACCGGCTCCCAGGGCAAGTTCTACGGGCTGCGCAACCAGGCCTACGGCACCCAGGTCGTGGCCGGCACGAACCCGAAGAAGGCCGGCACCGACGTCGAGGGCATCCCGATCTACGCGTCGGTCGCCGACGCGGTGGCGGAGACCGGCGCCACCGCCAGCTGCATCTTCATCCCCGCGCCCGGCGTGGCCGCGGCGGTCATGGAGGCAGCCGAGGGCGGTGTCGAGCTCATCGTGGTCATCACCGAGGGCGTGCCCGCCCACGACGAGGCGCGCTTCTACAACCAGCTGAAGCGTGACTTCCCCCAGGTCCGCCTGCTCGGTCCGAACTGCCCCGGGATCATCAGCCCAGGCAAGTGCAACATCGGCATCACGGCCGGCGAGATCGCCATGGGCGGCGGGCCGGTCGGCATCGTGAGCCGATCAGGGACCCTCACCTACCAGGCCCTCCACGAGCTGACCCAGAAGGGCATCGGCCAGACCACGTGCGTCGGCATCGGCGGCGACCCCGTCCCCGGCACGACGTTCATCGACTGCCTCGAGGCGTTCGAGGCCGACCCCGACACTCTCGCCGTGATGATGATCGGCGAGATCGGCGGCTCTGCGGAGGAGGAGGCGGCGGAGTACATCAAGACGATGTCCAAGCCGGTCGCCGCCTACGTCGCCGGTGTCACCGCCCCGGCCGGCAAGAAGATGGGCCACGCCGGCGCCATCGTCTCCGGCGGCAAGGGCACCGCAGCGGCGAAGATGGAGGCCCTCGAGGCCGCCGGCGCCCGAGTCGGGCGCAACCCGACCGAGGCCGGCGAGCTCATGGCCGAGATCGTCGCCGGCCTGTAGTCGCTGCGTTTGGGTCGCCGCCGGGTCGCTGCCAGGCGGCCACGCTGAACTGGCGGTTGGACGCGACGTTGGCGGTCGCTTCTGACCGCCAGCTCGGAGGGGATCGCCTGACCGAGTCGAGCTGGCGGTTCGATCCGACGCTGACGGTCGCTGCTGACCGCCAGAGCCGTGACCATGGGTCCTGCCGCATCGGGTTCACTGGTGGGGTGACCCGGCGGACACCAGCGTTGCTCCTCGTCCTCGTGGCGGTGCTCGGCGCGTGCGCGTCGGGTCCGGGACAAGAGGAAGAGCTGGCCCGCTCGGCCTCGCCGGGTGCGTCCGTCCCGACCGAGACGGCGCCTGCGCCGGGGCCGTTGCCTGCACCTGAGCCGTCGACCGCCACGACGACCACGACCGCGCTTCCACCGGAGACGACGACCACAGCGCCCGCGCCGCCGCCACCGGCGACCCCGCTGCCGGGGTCGCCCGGCGACGGTCGGCCACGGGTGGTGGTGACCCCGACCGGTGTCGTCGCCGCCGTGCTCGCCGTCGAGGGCACCGGCTACCGGATCCGCACCCCGTGCGGCGGTGAGGCGTCGATCCCCGGGGGCACGCCCGTGAGCGGGGCGACCGTCGTGCTCGACCCCGGCCACGGTGGCGACGAGCCGGGCGCGGTCGGGGTCAACGGCCTCACCGAGGCGACGCTGAACCTCGCCGTCGCCGAGCGGACCAAGGCGGTGCTCGAGGCGCAGGGCGCCACCGTGGTGCTGACCAGGACCGGTGACTACCGGATCACCATCGGCGCCCGCGCCGACATCGTCAGAGCGCTCGGGCCACCGGTGTTCATCTCGATCCACCACAACGGCGGCAGCGACGGACCATCGGAGCGGCCGGGGACGGAGACGTTCTTCCAGATCGCCTCGCCGGAGAGCCGCCGCCTCTCCGGCATCGTCTACGAGGAGCTGCTCGCGCTCTTCGCCACCTACCAGGGCATCCCCTGGCAGGCCGACACCGACGCCGGCGCCAAGTTCCGGCCCAACAGCAGCGGGGGCGACTACTACGGCATCCTCCGCCAGACCGCCGGCGTGCCCGCCGTGCTGTCCGAGGCGGCGTTCCTGTCCAACCCGCCCGAGGCCGAGCTCCTCGCCCGACCCGAGGTGCAGCAGGCCGAGGCCGAGGCGCTCGCCCGCGCCGCCACCCGCTACCTCACGACGCAAGATCCGGGCTCGGGCTTCACCGAGCCCTACCCCCGCACCGAGCCCGCCGGGCCCGGCGGTGGGGGCCGGGGCTGCGTCGACCCGCCCCTCGCCTGACGCACCTCTTGAATGCTGGACGCTGAACCACCCAGGAGGGGGAGGAGCGTCCACAATCCGGGCGCTGAACCCACCGCTCGCGCATTGTGGACGCTGGACCTCCTCAGCGGTGGTCGAGCGTCCAGAAACCGTGCGGTCGGCGACCCGCTACTCGATCTCGGTGATGACCATGGTCGCCCCGCCGGAGGCGAACGTCTCGACGTCGGCGGCAGCAGCAGCGCCCTCGGGCGAGCCCATGCCGGCGCCGAAGGCGGCCATGTCCTCGAACCACAGCTGGGCCATGAGGTAGTACGGCGCCTCGCTGCCGTCGAGGGTGGCGACCTTGCCCGCCTCGAACCGGGCGATGCCGGGGATCTTCTCGGCGAGCGGCGCATGGACGGTCTTGTAGTGCTCGTCGAAGGCGGCGGGGTCGGTGGGCTGGCCGTAGAGGACCGTGAGCTTCATCATGTCGTCCGGTCTAGCCGAGCCCGGCGGCCAGGCGGACTGCGTCGGATCGGCACCGAGCCTGTTGGGC
>JBBSLC010000020.1:0-28125 GCA_038255685.1 Acidimicrobiales bacterium
GGGTTCCGCGCCTGCGGCTTCCTGACGGCACCCTCGGCATCCCGGCTGACTGCCTGCACCTGATCGACGTTCACGCCGGCTGACCCTCGGCGAGGCTGTATACGTCCGTCCACCCGGTCCCCGAAATGAGTCAGGTCTTGGTCGGCCAGTCGAAGCTGGTGCCGGTGAGGTCGAGGGAGAGGTCCCACAGGCGGGCGGCGGCGGCCTCGTCCGTGGCCTCCTTCGTGGCCCCGACCCGTGTCGGGGCGCCGCGGCTCTCGGCAGGGCCGTTGGGGCCCCAGTACTCACCACCGGTCGCATCGGGCATCGTCGCCGCGTAGAGCTGGGGGAGCGCGCCCTGTGCGTCGCTCTGGGCCACGACACGGTTGAGCACGTTCATCACCGTCGCCATCACCTTGTTGCCCGCCATCTCCGGTCCTGCTGCCTGCAGGTGGGTGGCGGCGTAGCCGGGGTGGGCGGCCAGCGAGCGCAGGGCCGTGCCGGCTCGTTGCGCTCGGCGGTCCAGCTCGAAGGCGAAGAGCAGGTTGGCCAGCTTGGACTGTCCGTAGGCGCGCCACCGGGAGTACGAGCCCCGCTCCCACTGCAGGTCGTCCCACCGCATGCGACCCATCCGGTGGGCACCCGACGAGGTCGTCACCACCCGCGGATGAGGCGCAGCGAGGAGCGTCGGGAGCAGCAGGGCGGTGAGCGCGACGTGGCCGAGGTGGTTCGTGCCGAGCTGCAGCTCGAAGCCGTCGGCGGTCGTTCCCTTCGGGAGGGCCATGACCCCGGCGTTGTTCATGAGCACGTCGAGGTGCTCGGCTCGATCGGCGACGTCAGCGGCCGCGGCTCGCACCGAGCCGAGGTCGGCGAGGTCGAGGCGCACCGCCTCTGGCTCCGGGCCTGACGCGAGCGGCGCGACCTGGGCGACGGAGGCGTCCAGCTTCGCCGGGTTGCGGCCGGCGAGGAGGACGCGAGCGCCCTTGGCGGCGAGCGCCTCGGCGCTGCGGAGACCGAGCCCGCTCGTGGCGCCGGTGACGAGCACCGTGCGTCCGGTCTGGTCGGGGATGTCGGTCGCGCTCCAGCGGCTCATGCCGCCAGCCTGGCACCTCGGAAGCGGGGAGCCCGTACGCTGCCCCGGATCACGAGCAGGAGGGGGCGACATGGGTTCGCTTGAGGGCAAGGTCGCGATCGTCACGGGGTCGTCGAGCGGGATCGGGGCGGCGATCGCTCGCCTGCTGACCGAGGAGGGCGCCACGGTGGTCGTGAACTCGTCGACCTCGGTCGCCGCGGGAGAAGCGCTGGCCGCCGAGCTCGGGACCACCTACGTCCAGGCCGACGTCAGTGACGAGGCGCAGGCGATCCACCTGGTCGAGGCGACGGTGGAGGCCCACGGGCGCCTCGACATCCTGATCAACAACGCAGGTACGACCGAGGTCATCCCCCACCACGACCTCGACGCCGTGACCGACGAGGTCTGGCACAAGATCCTCGACGTCAACGTGCTCGGCACCTGGAAGGTCACCCGCGCCGCCGTGCCCCACCTCAAGGCCAGCGGGGCCGGCACGGTCGTGAACATCACGTCGATCGCCGGCGTCCGGCCCCGGGGCAGCTCGATCCCCTACGCGGTGTCCAAGGCTGCCCTGAACCACATGACGGTGCTGCTGGCGAACACCCTCGGCCCCGAGATCCGGGTGAACGCGGTCGCTCCTGGCCTGATCGACACGCCGTGGACCGAGTCGTGGCACGACATCCGTGAGGCGGTCAAGAAGACGACGCCCCTCAAGCGGTCGGGCCAGCCCGACGACGTCGCCATCGCCACCCTCGGCCTGGTCCGCTCGGCCTACACGACCGGCGAGGTCCTCCTCGTCGACGGCGGTATGCACCTCCGCTGAGGAGGAGGTGGCGTCAGGTGTTCTGCACGGTGAGGCCGCCGTCGACCACCAGGACGGCGCCGTTCACGAACGACATCGCCGGGAGCACGAGGCTGAGCGTGGCGTGGGCGACCTCCTCGGGCTCGCCGTAGCGCCGGGCGGGCACCCTGCGGCGGGCGAACTTCACCTTCATGTCGTCGGGGATCGGGGCGGTCATGCCGGTGTTGATCGGGCCCGGGCACACGGCGTTGACGGTCACCCCCGTGCGGCCGAGCTCGACGGCCAGTGAGCGGGTGAGACCGATCACGCCGTGCTTCGCAGCCGTGTAGGCGGTGGCGCCTGCGCTTGCGCCGACGCCTTCGGTCGAGGCGATGTTGACGATCCGACCATCCCCGTTGCGAAGCAGGTGGGGGAGGCACGCCCGGACCATGCGGCCGTGGGCCATGAGGTTCACCGACAGGGTCGCAGCCCACGCCGCCTCCCACCCCTCGTCGGCGATGGGGGTGCCGAGGCTGACACCGGCGTTGTTGACGAGGATGTCGATCGGCCCGAGCCGCTCGACGATCTCGGCGACGATCGCCTCGATCTCCTCCCTCCGGCTCACGTCGAGCGCCCAGCCCGCTGCGGTGCCGCCGGCCCCGGTGATCTCGCCGACGACGACGTCGACGGCGTCCTGGCGCAGGTCGGTCACCGCCACGTGCGCACCCTCGTCGGCGAGCAGGTGAGCCGTCGCCCGGCCCATCCCGCTGGCGGCCCCGGTCACGAGCGCCACCCGACCGGCCACGGACCTGCTCAACGTGCTCAACCTCGGCATGGCCGGACCCTAGGTGAGGTCCCCACCGGATCTCGGCACGTCTGCCACCACGGCCCGGTGGCAGACGTGCCGAGAACGGGGTGCGTGTGGGGGGTCAGCCGCGCTGGCGGAGGTCGTGCTTCATGATCTTGCCGGTGCCGCCGTGGGGCAGCTCGTCGAGGAAGACGACCGACTTCGGCGTCTTGAAGCCCGCCAGTCGCTCCCTCGTGAAGGCGAGCAGCTCGTGCTCGGTCACCGTGGCGCCCGGCCGGAGCGCGACCCAGGCCTTGGGGACCTCGCCCCAGCGCTCGTCGGCCACGCCGACCACGGCGACCTCGTGCACGGCGGGGTGGGCGGCGATCGCGTGCTCGACCTCGACGGTCGAGACGTTCTCACCTCCGGAGATGATGAGGTCCTTCTTGCGGTCCACGAGGGTCAGGTAGCCATCGGGGGCGACCACGGCGATGTCGCCGGTCCGCAGCCACCCGCCCCGCAGCGCGTCGGCGGTCTCCTCCGGCCGGTTCCAGTAGCCGGCCATCACGTGGTTGGAGCGAGCGCACACCTCGCCGGGGGTGACGCCGTCCCACGCCACCTCCTGGTCGTCGTCGTCGAGCACACGGGCATCGACGCCGAGGATCGGCAGGCCCGTCGTCGCCCGCCGGGCCGCAGAGGGCGCGTCGCCGGGCTTGTCGAGCGACCGTGTGAGGGTTGGGCTCGACTCGGTCATGCCGTAGCCGCAGATGCACGTGCACCCGAGCCGGGACTCGACCTCGGCGAGCATCGCCGGCGACGTTGGTGCGCCGCCGATCGAGGCCTGGCGGAGGCTGGAGAGATCCCGGGTCTCGACGTCGGGGTGGTCGAGGATCGCCCGCATCATCGCCGGCACGGCGAACAGTCGGGTCACGCCCTCTTCCTCGATCAGGCGGAGCACCTCGGCCGGGTCGAAGCGGGGGAGCATCACGTGCACCCCGCCGAGCCCGGTGAGGTAGTGGGGTGTCCCCCACCCGTTGACGTGGAACAGCGGGATGGTGTGCAGGATCACGTCGTCGCCGGAGATGCCGCTCGTCAGCGCCGAGTGGATGGCGTGCAGGTACAGCGACCGGTGGGTGAGCAGCACGCCCTTGGGGCTCCCCGTCGAACCGCTCGTGTAGAAGAGCTCCGCCGGGGCGTGCTCGTCGACCTCGGGCACCGGGAAGGGCTCGGCGGGCTGACGGGCGAGCGCAGCCTCGTACTCCTCGCCCAGGACCACCTCGCGTACGAGGGGTCCGTCGCCGCCTCGCTGCGGGTCCGGCTGGTCGGGGTGACGGAACAGGACGGTGGCGCCGGCATCGTCGAGGACGAAGCGAGACTCTGCCGGGGCGAGGCGGATGTTCAGCGGGAGCAGGATCCCGCCGGCCAGCAGCACGCCGAAGTAAGCCTCGAGCAGCTCGGCGGTGTTGCCGCACAGCCACGCAACCCGGTCACCCGCTTTCACGTCGAGCTCGTCGCGCAGGACGAAGGCGAGCCGGTCGCAGCGCTCGGCGAACTCGGCGTAGGTCCGACGCACGTCGCCGTCGATGACCCCGACGCGGTCGGGGAACAGCCGTCGGGCGCGGGTGAGGAGGTCGAGCGGGGTGAGAGGGAGCTCCACGTCAGGCCGAGCCTCCGCGCGGCGTCCACTCGCTCCTCGCCTCGAGCACCTTGAGCAGGACCGCTGGGCGGTCGGTCATGATCCCGTCGACGCCCAGGTCGAGCAGCCGGTGCATCTCCGTCGGGTCGTCGATGGTCCAGACGTGCACCTGCATGCCCCGGTCGTGGGCGGCTGCGACGAGGGCGGGTGTGGTGATGGTGATGCCCTTGGCCGCCACGGGGACCTGCGCGCAGGCGGCGTGGAGCTGGCCGGTGGGGATGCCCTTGGAGGCGGCGATGAGCGCAGTCGTGCCCCGCGGACCGAGCGACGAGCACAGCCGGTCGCCCACCAGCTCACGGAGCCTGGCCAACCGCTTGTCGGAGAACGCACCGACGCACACCCGGTCGACGCTCCCCGTGCGCAGGATCACCTCGGCGAGCGGCTCGACGGCACGGTCTGCCTTGGGGTCGATGTTCACCCGGACGTCCGGGAAGGCACCGAGGATGTCCTCGAGCAGCGGGACGCGCCCGCTGCCCCCGACCACCGCCGCAGCGACCTCCGACCAGGGCAGGTCGGCGATGGCTCCGGTGCGGTCCGTCACCCGGTCCAGCTGGTCGTCGTGGAAGGCCACGAGCACGCCGTCGGCGGTGGTGTGCACGTCGGTCTCCACGTAGGTGTAGCCGAGCCCGACGGCGTGCTCGAACGCCGGCATCGTGTTCTCGGGCCAGTCACCCGCCCCGCCCCGATGGGCGAAGGCGAGTGGTCCGGGATGGTCGAGGAACGGCCACGGCGAGGCAGGCATGCCCGCCGAACCTACTGCCGACTCCTCATCTCTCAGGGCTCGACCGCCGGCCCTGCCTCTCGCTCGTCTTCTCCCTGGAGGCCGAAGCGCTCGGTGAGGCGGGTCATCTCGAGCAGGTCCAAGACCGCGCGGCTCGGTGCGCGCAGCACGAGGCGGCCACCTCCCTCGCGCATGAGCCGCTGGCTGCGAAGCAGGCCTGCGAGGCCGCTCGAGCCCATGAACGTGACCTCGCTCAGGTCCATCGAGAGCTCGGTGGCGCCGGAAGCGAGCGCGTCGGCGATCGCGTCGTCGAAGGCGGGGGTCATGGCGATGTCGACCTCCCCGCGCACGACCACCTCCGAGGCGGAGCCGCTGCGCACGACGACGACCTCACCGAGCCCGAGTGCGTCCCCTTCCTCGACGCCCCCGACCCCCACATCGCGCATCATCACACGGCGACGCCACGGACATGCGGATGCTGCGAGGCAAGATGGCGCGTGCCCACGCCCCCCGTGCCCGCCGACGAGCGGCTGGGGGCCACGTCGGCCGTGGCGACCGCTGCGGCAGTCGCGACCGCTGCGGTGCTCCCGGTCTTCCTCGTCGGCGCGCTCGCCGTGCAGATCCGAGCAGAGCTCGACTTCGACGAGGTGGGTCTCGGGCTCTCCGTCTCGGCGTTCTTCGGCAGCGCAGCGCTCGCATCGACGGGTGCGGGACGGCTCGCGGAGCGGATCGGTCCCGCCGGCGCGATGCGCGCCGCGGCCGGCACTGCTGCGCTCTCCCTCGGGCTGCTCGCCACCGCGCGTTCGCTCACGCTGCTCCTCGGCTACCTGGTCGTCGGCGGCCTTGCCAACGCCCTTGCACAACCGGCCACGAACCTCTTCCTCGCTCGGCGGATCGACGGGAGCCGGCTGGGCCTTGCCTTCGGCGTCAAGCAGTCGGCCATCCCCGCATCGACGCTCATCGGGGGGCTCGCAGTGCCTGCCATCGCGCTCACCGCCGGGTGGCGGTGGGCCTTCGCCGGCGCAGCGTTGCTCGTCGTCGGACTGGCCGTCGCCGGACCGGGCACGGGCGCACGCGCACCGGTGATCGCACGGGGTGCTCGCCGCTCGGCGACCGACACGTCACTGCGACCCCTCGTCGTGCTCGCCGTGGGCGTCGGTCTCGGCGCTGCAGCGGCAGGCACGCTCGGATCGTTCCTCGTGAGCGCAGCGGTCGACGCCGGGATCGGGGAGGGGCACGCAGGGCTGCTGTCGGCGGGGTGCAGCGCAGCGGGCCTCACGACACGTGTCCTCGCCGGACGGCGTGCGGACCGGCGAGGTGGCCGCCACCTCGTCGTCGTCACGACGATGCTCGCGCTCGGTGCCCTCGGCTATGGGGCGCTCGCGACCGGGGAGGTGGCGTTCGTCGTCGTCGGTGGTGCGATCGGCTTCTGCCTGGGGTGGGGCTGGCCCGGCCTCTCCAACCTCGCGGTGGTCCGGAGCAACCCGGGCGCGCCCGGCGCGGCGACGGGCATCACCCAGACCGGCACGTACGTCGGTGCCGTGCTCGGGCCGCTGCTGTTCGGCGTCCTGGTCGACGTCGCCTCGTACCGCGTCGCGTGGCTCGCAGCCGGCGCGTGCAGCATCGCTGCGGCGATGACCGTCGCCGCCGGACGCCGGCTGCTCGTGATCGACCAGACGAGGCGAAGCGACCTCGTCGGCACAGCAGACCCCTGATGACTGCGGGGGAGGACGTCGTCAGCCGATGTTGCTGGCGTGGCCCTCCCAGTAGCGGTCCCTGAGCAGGCGCTTGTAGAGCTTGCCCGTCGGGTGGCGGGGCAGCTCCTCTTGGAAGTCGACCGAGCGCGGGCACTTGTAGCCCGCGAGCTGCTCCTTGCAGAAGGCGAGCAGCTCGCGCTCGAGGTCGGGGCCGGCGTCGGCCATGTCGATCGGCTGGACGATCGCCTTGACCTCCTCGCCGAAGTCCTCGTTGGGCACACCGATCACGGCGACGTCCATCACCTTGGGGTGCATGGTCAAGACGTTCTCGGCCTCTTGCGGGTAGATGTTCACGCCCCCGGAGATGATCATGTAGGCCTTGCGGTCGGTGAGGTAGAGGTAGCCGTCCTCGTCGACCTTGCCGATGTCGCCGAGCGTGCTCCAGCCCTGCTCGTTGCGCGACGACGCCGTCTTCTCGGGGTCGTTGTGGTACTCGAACTGCCCGCCGTTGCCGAAGAAGATCGTGCCCGCCTCGCCCGTGGGGAGCTCGTTGCCCTCCTCGTCCACGATGTGCAGCTCACCGACGAGCGGCTTGCCGACGGAGCCCTTGTGGGCGAGCCACTCCTCGCTGTTGATCGCACAGAAGCCGTTGCCCTCGGTGCCCGCGTAGTACTCGTGGATCTTCGGGCCCCACCACTCGATCATCTGCTCCTTGACCGGTATGGGGCACGGTGCAGCGGCGTGGATGCAGGTCTGCAGCGATGAGGTGTCGTACCTGGAGCGCTCCTCGTCGGAGAGCTTCAGCATGCGGACGAACATCGTCGGCACGACCTGGGTGTGGGTCACGCCGTGCTCCTCGATGAGGCGGAGGTAGTCGATCGGGTCGAAGCGCTCCATGGCGACGATCGTGGCGCCGAGGCGCATGATCGCCATGCAGAACCGCAGCGGGGCTGCGTGGTACATCGGCGCGGGGGACAGGTAGATCGCATCCCCGGTGAACCCGTAGAGGAGCTGGCCGAGCGCCTGGACGGACGAAGGCGTGCCGATCGGCGTCTCCGGCAGGGGGAGCTTGACGCCCTTGGGACGGCCGGTCGTGCCCGAGCTGTAGAGCATGTCGGCACCCTCGGACTCGTCCTCGATGGCAGTCGTCGGGTGCGCGGCGACGGCCTCCTCGTAGGCGTCGAAGCCGTCGATGGTGCCGTCGATCATGAGGCGCACCGACACGCCCGGCATCTCCCCGGTGAGGGCCTCGGCGACGTCGCGCTTGTACGCAGAGGTGATGAAGACCTTCGCACCGCAGTCGTTCACGATGTACGCCGCCTCGGATGCGGTGAGCCTCGAGCTGATCGCGGTGTAGTAGAGGCCGGCGCGCTGCGCCGCCCAGCAGATCTCGAAGAACCTCGGGTGGTTCTCGAGCATGAAGGCGATGCCGTCCCCACGCTGCAGACCCGCCGCCCGGAAGAGCTGCGCCAGCCGGTTCGAGCGCTCGTCGAGCTGTCGGTAGGTGACGACCTCGCCCGAGCCGGCCATGACGTAGGCGGTCTTCTCGGGGATCGTCTGGGCGTGGGCACCGGGGTACATGCTGCCGAACGTAGCGCGCTGACCTGCCGCTGACCGGAGCGTCAGCGAGTCCGTCGGGATCCGACGCCGGTGGCGGAGGGAGGGCGCGGAGGGCCTCGGTAGCGTGGTACGGGTGGACGTGACTGCCCGCTTCGCTGCCCTCGTGAACGGTCCCGAAGCTGCCCTTGCGCTCGACGAGGCGGCGCTGCTGGTGGCTGCTCACGCTGTGCCGGACCTCGACGTGGACGCACAGCTGCGACGCATCGACGACCTTGCAGCCGGGGTGTCGGAGCCGACCCTCGACGGCCTGCGCCGTCACCTCTTCGCCGAGCTGGGCTTCCGCGGCGCCGAGCACGAGCGCTACCACGATCCGCGGAGCTCCTACCTCCACGAGGTCCTGGATCGACGTGCGGGCATCCCGATCTCGCTCGGGATCCTCGTGATGGAGGTCGGCCGGCGCATCGGGGTGCCCCTCTCCGGGGTCTCGATGCCCGGACACTTCCTCCTCCGGGACAAGGTCGACCCCGACGTCTTCGTCGACGCCTTCGCTCGTGGGGTCCTGCTCGACCGGCGGGGGGCGGCAGCGCGCTTCCACGCCCTCCACGGACCCGGCGTCGCGTTCGACGACGGCTTCCTCGAGCCTGCGGGGCGGCGGAGCATCGTGGCGAGGGTGCTCGCCAACCTCGAGCGCATCGCGACGGACGGCGCCGACCGGCCGATGCTGCAGTGGGTGCTCGAGCTGCGCACGGCGATGCCGGGTGCGGGCGTCGCCGAGCGCCGCCGCCTCGCCGCCCTCCTGGCGACGACGGGCGACGTGGTCGGCGCTGCCCGGTTGCTCGACGTGATCGCGGGCGGCGCCCACGGGGCCGAGGCCGATGCTGCGCTCGCAGCGGCCCAAAGGCTGCGCGCCCAGCTGAACTGAGGTCGGGGGACTGCGAGGGCGGCCAACGACGCACGGGGGAGCACTACGGTTGCCCCGTCAGCCGCACGACCGACGCACGGGGAGCCCGCATGGCCGTTCTCGAGTCCGCCACCAACAGCACCAGCTCGGGTGACGAGCAGGTCGTCAACGACGCGCTTGACGAGCTGCTTGCGGCGCACGACCCCAAGGGCGACGTCGTCGAGTTCCTCGGCGCCCAGTTCGACGCTGGCCTGGCCTGGGTGCACTTCCCCGAGGGCGAGGGCGGTCTCGGCCTCAACCCCAAGGTCCAGAAGCTCGTGATGGAGCGCATCGCCGACGCTGGCGGGCCGAACCCCTACTTCCGCAACCCGATCGGCTACGGGATGGGCGCTCCGACGGTCATGTCGCACGGGAGCGAGGCGCAGAAGGCGCGCTACCTGCGGCCCCTCTTCACCGGTGAGGAGGTCTGGTGCCAGCTCTTCAGCGAGCCGGGCGCCGGCTCCGACGTCGCCAGCCTGTCGTCGCGTGCGGTGCGCGACGGCGACGAGTGGGTCGTGAACGGCCAGAAGGTGTGGACGACGCTGGCCCACATCTCGCGCTGGGGCATGCTCGTCGCCCGCACCGACCCCGACCAGCCGAAGCACAAGGGTCTCACCTACTTCGTCGTGGACATGGAGGCCCCTGGGGTCGAGGTGCGGCCGCTGCGCCAGATCACCGGTGACGCCGAGTTCAACGAGGTGTACTTCACCGACGTCCGCATCCCAGACGAGGAGCGACTCGGCGAGGTCGGAGACGGCTGGCGGGTGTCGATCACGACGCTCATGAACGAGCGGGTCTCCATCGGTGGTGCCATCGCGCCGAAGGGGTCGGGCCCGATCGGCGAGGCGGTCAAGCTGTGGCAGGCCCGCACGCCCGACGCCGACCCAGAGGTCGAGGCGGCCAAGAAGGACGAGCTCATGCGGCTCTGGATCCGGGCAGAGGCCAACCGGCTCACGAACCTGCGGGCGTCGCAGAACCGCCGCGTGGGCACCCCTGGTCCCGAGGGATCGACCGGCAAGCTCGCCTTCGCCGAGACGAACCTGCGGATCTACGAGTTCTGCATGGAGCTCATGGGTGCCGACGCCATGCTGTACGGCAGCTACGAGATGAACGCACCCCGGTCGGCGATGGAGTCGCGCAGCCTCCAGCAAGCGTTCCTGCGGTCCCGAGCGAACTCCATCGAGGGTGGCACCTCGGAGATCATGCGCAACATCCTGGGCGAGCGGGTCCTCGGCCTCCCGGGCGACGTCCGCACCGACAAGGAGCTGCCTTGGACCGAGGTCCCGCGCTCGTAGCGACGGGGAGCCGCAGGTGCCCTCCCGTCAGGTGCCGGCGCGCTCGGCGTGGAGGTGGCCGACCTCGTTGAGGCTCACGACGGTGCGATGGCCACGGCTCGAGCAGACGAACCTGCTGATGCTCGTGTAGGTCGGCTCGAAGAACATCACCTCGGGGATGCCGAGCACGTGGGCGGCCCACGCGTTGATGACACCGCCGTGGCACACCACGGCGACCCGCTTGCCGGCGTTGGCCTCGACGATCCGCTCGACGGCGACGGTCACGATCTCGCGGAACGTCTCGGGGTCGACCTCGCCGTGGTGCTCACCTCGCATGATCTCCTCGTAGCGGGGGTCACCCGTGGCCTTGAGCTCCTCGATCGGGATGTAGAAGTGCGAGGCCCGGTCGAACTCGGCGATCTCCTCGTCGACGACGGGCTCGACCCCGATCGCGGCCGCCAACGGAGCCGCGGTCTCGCGGGCGCGGCGCATGGGGCTGACGTAGACGGCGTCGATGTCCTCGGGTGCGAGCCACCGGGCGAGGCGCTCGGCCTGGTCGCGGCCGGCGCTGTCGAGCTCGGGGTCGGCGGGCGTGCCGTCAGTCGTCTCCCGGCGCACCGGAAGGCCGTGTCGGATCATCAGCAGGTCCACCGGGCGGAGCATACGGGGGCGCTCTGCCACGCCCGACGTAACCTCACCGGGTGGCACCTCGAACCAAGATCGTCGCGACCATCGGTCCCGCCTCGGAGGACCCTCGGACGCTCGAGGCCCTCATGCACGCCGGCATGGACGTCGCACGGGTGGGCCTCGCCCACGGCTCGCTGGACGACCACCTGCAGAAGATCCGCCGCATCCGGGCTGCCGCGAGAGAGACCGGCCGGACGATCGGGATCCTGGCCGACCTCCCGGGGCCGAAGGTGCGCGCCGGCGCCTTCGCCGACGGCGGGGTCTACCTGACGGAGGGTGACACGCTCTCCCTGGTGCCGGGCGACGACCACGGCTCGAGCGATGAGCGTCGCATCGAGGTCGACGTGCCGAGCATCCTCACCGACCTCCACCCCGGCGATGCCGTGATCCTCGGCGACGGCGGCGTGCGCCTGCTCGTGGAGTCCGTCGGTCTCGACGCGATCTCGGCGTCGGTGGTGTCGGGCGGGCGCCTCCAGGGTCGGCCCGGCGTCACGTTGCCGGCGGGACGGTCGGCGGTGCGCGCGCCGACCGCCCAGGACCTCGTGCTGCTGGAGGCGATGATCGAGGCGGACATCGACATCGTCGCGATCTCCTTCGTCACCTCCGCCGCCGACATCGTCGCCGTGCGCGACGCAGCGGGGCCGGACGGGCCGATGCTCGTCGCCAAGATCGAGACGGCCGAGGGTGTCGCCGACCTCGACGCGATCATCGCCGAGGCCGACGCGGTGATGGTCGCTCGTGGTGACCTCGGTGTCCGCCTCGCCGCCGAGGACGTCCCCCACCACCAGAAGCGGATCATCCGCCGAGCGGTCGCGTACGGACGCCCGGTGATCACCGCGACCCAGATGCTCGAGTCGATGACGACCTCGCCGAGCCCGACGCGGGCCGAGGTCTCCGACGTCGCCAACGCCGTGTTCGACGGCACGAGCGCGGTCATGCTCTCGGGTGAGACGGCGATCGGGCACGACCCGGTCAACGTCGTGCGGACCATGGTCCGCATCTGCGAGCGGGCCGAGCAGGAGGGCGACTGGGTCGCCTGGGGACGAGGGGTCGGTCGCCTCCAGGCCGGCTCGGATGCTGGTGTCCCCGTCCCCATCCGCATCACCGCCGCCATCTCGGCCGCGGCGTGGCGAGCGGTTCAAGACGTCGATGCCTCGGCGATCATCTGCGCGACCCGCTCCGGCGCGACGGCTCGTGCGATCGCCCGCTTCCGTCCGGGCGTCCCGATCTTCGCGGTGTCACCGCTCGAGCGCACCGCCCGCCAGCTCGCGATGTCATGGGGCGTGACCCCGCTGTCGAGCGAGGTCCACACGTCGACCGACGAGATCGTCTGGTTCGCGGTCAAGACCGCAGTCGAGCAGGGCCTCGTCAAGACCGGTGACGTCGTGGCGGTGCTCGCAGGTCACCCCGACGACCCAGAGCCCGTCACCGATTCGCTGCGCCTCGTGCGCGTGCGCTGAGCCTTCGGACCCCGGCATCGCGCGATCCCGGGCACAGTCTCGGCGTCGGCGTTAGGGTCGAAGAGTCGCTCCCGATCGGAGCGGGAACGGTCCGCCGGGGCGCCTGTTCGCTTCGCGGCACACAAGGGGGAATGCGCATGAAGATCCACCAACGCGGGGGCTCGCGAGGCTTCCGACTCGTCGCTGCGCTCGCCGCGCTGACGCTGCTCGCCGGCGCCTGCACCGAGAGCGACGACGGCGAGACCGACGTCGGCGCCGAGGGCGACGGCGGGGGAGAGGGCAGCGGGAGCGTCACCATCTCCGGGCCCGAGACCGGTGCCGAGGCCGACGGCTTCCAGGCCGCCCTCGACGTCTTCTCCGAGGAGTCCGGCGTCGACGCCAGCTACAGCGGCTCACGCGACTTCGAGACCCAGATCCGCGTCGCCGCCGAGGGCGGCGACCTCCCCGACATCGCCGTGATCCCCCAACCGGGGCTCGTCACCGACCTCGAGGAGCAGATCACGCCGGTCCCTCAGGAGACGCTCGACGCCCACATGGAGGAGTTCGACCCCTACCTGTTCGAGCTCGTCACCGGGGAGGGGGGCGACGTCCTCGGCGTGCCCAACAAGGGCGACGTGAAGAGCCTCGTCTGGTACAGCCCGTCAGTGTTCGAGGAGGGGGGCTACACGATCCCCGAGACCTTCGACGACCTCATGAGCCTCGCGGACACGATGAAGGACGACGGCCTCACGCCGTGGTGCATCGGCATCGAGTCCGGTGACGCCACCGGTTGGACGCTCACCGACTGGATGGAGGACCTGATGCTGCGGGTCCACGGTCCCGAGGTCTACGACCAGTGGGTCAACCACGAGATCCCCTTCAACGACCCGATGGTGAAGGAGGTGGCCGAGATCGTCGAGGACATCTGGTTCACCGATGGCAACGTGCTCAACGGCCGGGCGAGCATCGCCTCGACCGGCTTCGCCCAGGCCGGCATCCCGATCACCGACGGCGAGTGCGGCCTGCACCGCCAGGCGAACTTCTACGCCGCCAACTTCTCCGACGCGAACGAGGACATCGAGTTCGGCCCCGACGGTGACGTGGACGCCTTCTACTTCCCGACGATCAGCGACGAGTTCGGTCAGGTCACCCTCACCGGGGGCACCTACATCGTCGCCTTCAACGACGACCCGAGCACGCTCGAGGCGCTCGAGTTCCTCGCCAGCGCCGAGTACGCGAACGCCCGGATCGAGGCCGACTTCGGAGGCTTCATCTCGCCGAACCGGAGCCACGACACGACCCTCTACAGCTCGGGTCTGGACCAGACGCTGGCCGAGATCCTCGTGGAGGCTGACCCGGTCCGCTTCGACGGCTCCGACAGCATGCCGAGCGAGGTGGGTGCCGGCTCGTTCTGGCGGGAGGGGACCGACTGGGTGCTCGGGACCAACAGCATCGACGAGTTCCTCGACAACGTCGAGGAGTCGTGGCCGGACAGCTGATCGACCAGCGTTGAGCAACGAGCGCTGATCGCGGAGCGCTGATTCCGAGGAGGCGGTGCGTCGGCCCGACCGGGCCGGCGCACCCCGAACGCAGGGGGTGTCCGGCATGGGAACCCTGGTGACCACCGTCATCAGCGTCGTCGTCGCACTGGGGGTCATCGGCGGGATCTTCATCGCCGCCAACCTGGTGGTCGACCGCGGCTCACAGCGCGTCGAGGACCGGGTGCGGCCGTGGCTCTTCGCCGGCCCAGCGGTGCTGTTCATGCTGTTCGCGCTCATCATCCCGGCCATCAGGACCGTGGTGCTGAGCTTCAGCGGCGGGAACCGGGGCGAAGAGGGCTTCACCCTCGACAACTGGACGTCGGCGCTCGGCAACGACAACGTCATCAGCTTCGAGCGGATCGGCGACGTCGTCACCAGCCGCCTCGCCATCGTCGCACTCGTCCTCGCCGTGGTCGGACTCGTCGTCGCTCGGCGCGGCGCTGCCGAAGAGGTGGCGGGCGAGGGTGCGAAGGGCTTCGACTTCGGCAACCCCCTCGCCAGCGTGGCATTGGTCGCTGCGGTGCTCGCTGTGCTCTTCGCGGTGTTCTCGACCCTTCGAGGCGTGATCTGGAACAACCTGTGGTGGGTGGTGGTCGTCGCCGGGTTCGCCACCGCCCTCGGTCTCGGCCTGGCCGTGCTCGCCGACCGCTCGAAGAACGAGCGGATCGCGAAGACGCTCATCTTCATGCCGATGGCGATCTCGCTCGTCGGCGCCGCCGTCATCTGGAAGTACATCTACGACACACCAGGGTCGGGTCAGGCCGAGGGCCTCCTCAACGTGGTCTGGCCGGGGCCACCGATCGACTTCCTGCGGGGGACCTCGAGCGCCTCGAGCACCGGCACCATCGCCCCGTGGAACAACTTCTACATCATGGTGATCATGATCTGGATCCAAGCCGGCTTCGCCATGGTGGTGCTGTCGGCTGCGATCAAGGGTGTCCCCACCGAGCTCAACGAGGCGGCGCGGGTCGATGGCGCCAACGAGGCCCAGGTCTTCTGGCGGGTGGTGCTGCCCCAGATCGTGAGCACGATCGTCGTGGTGG
Organism: Acidimicrobiales bacterium; assembly: GCA_038255685.1. Classification (GTDB taxonomy): domain Bacteria; phylum Actinomycetota; class Acidimicrobiia; order Acidimicrobiales; family CADCSY01; genus CADCSY01. The sequence continues at coordinate 15,218 of JBBSLC010000020.1, forward strand.
TCACCACCCTCACCATCACCGTGCTGAAGATCTTCGACCTGGTGAAGGCGACAACCGGTGGCGCGGCCGACACCGACGTGCTCGCCAACGTGGTCTACAACGAGCTGCGCAACGGCAACTTCACGGCGTCGGCGACGTTCGCCACGATGATCCTGCTGCTCGTGCTGCCGATCATGTACGTCAACATCCGTCGCAACCGCCAGGAGATGTTCGGATGACGATCGCCGCCCCACCTCCAGTCGTCGACGCACCCGACGAGGCGGTCCACCCCAACGACGAGAAGGTGGGCGCATCCGTCCACCGCGTCCTGTCCGCAGTGCCGACCACCGTGCTCTGGGCGCTCGTGGTGCTCTGGACGATCCCCTCCTTCGGTCTCCTCGTCACCTCGCTGCGCCCGGGCTCCGAGCAGTTCGGCAGCGGCTGGTGGACCGTCGTGACCAACCCGTCCTTCACCTTGGAGAACTACCAGAACGCGCTGTTCGACCCGCCCGGCGGCTCGGTGCCCTTCGCCGAGGCGTTCCTCAACAGCTTTGCCATCGCCATCCCTGGCACCGTGGTGCCGATCGCCATCGCCTGCGCCGCCGCCTACGCCTTCGCGTGGATGGACTTCCGGGGGCGCCACTGGATCTTCATCGGGGTGCTGGCGATGATGGCCGTCCCCCTCCAGATGTCGCTCATCCCGCTGCAGCAGCTCTACACCGGCGGCGCCCACCTGACGCTGTTCGGCACCACGTTCATCCTCTTCCCCGACCTCGACCTCAACAACAAGCCGATCGCGGTGTGGCTGGCCCACACCGCCTTCGGGTTGCCACTCGCGATCTACCTGCTGCACAACTACATCTCGAGCCTTCCCAAGGACGTGTTCGAGGCGGCCAGGATCGACGGGGCGAACCACTTCGGGATCTTCTGGCGCATCGTGCTCCCGCTGGCCAAGCCGGCGATCGCCGCGTTCGCCATCTTCCAGTTCCTCTGGGTCTGGAACGACTACCTCCTCGCGCTCGTGTTCCTCAGCCAGAACCGCGACGCCAGCCCGCTCACCGTCCAGCTGGTCAACCTCGTGACCTCTCGAGGGCAAGGGACAGAGCTGCTCCCTGCGGCTGCGTTCATCTCGATGATCGTGCCGCTCATCATCTTCTTCTCGCTGCAGCGCTACTTCGTCCGCGGCCTGCTGGCCGGCTCGGTCAAGGGCTAGCCGTCAACCGACCGCACTCAAGGGATAGGAGGCCGTCGTGGCCGATGTGAAGCTGGAGGACGTCAACAAGGTCTACGAGAACGGGTTCCACGCCGTCCACGACCTCAACCTGGACATCACCGACGGCGAGTTCATCGTGCTGGTCGGACCGTCGGGGTGCGGGAAGTCGACGGCGCTGCGCATGGTGGCGGGCCTCGAGTCGATCTCCGACGGCAAGCTGATCATCGGCGACCGGGTCGTCAACGACGTGCACCCGAAGGATCGAGACATCGCCTTCGTCTTCCAGAACTACGCCCTGTACCCCCACATGACGGTGCGCCAGAACATCGGCTTCGCGCTCAAGCTGCGCAAGACGCCGAAGTCGGAGATCGACACCCGAGTGGAGGAGGCAGCGCGCCTGCTCGAGCTGACGGAGTGGCTCGACCGCAAGCCCGGCCAGCTCTCCGGCGGCCAGCGCCAACGTGTTGCGATGGGTCGGGCCATCGTGCGCCGGCCCCAGGTGTTCCTGATGGACGAGCCGCTGTCGAACCTCGACGCCAAGCTGCGGGTGCAGATGCGCGCCGAGGTCAACCGGCTCCAGCACGACCTCGGCGTGACCACGCTCTACGTCACCCACGACCAGATCGAGGCGATGACCATGGGCGACCGGGTGGCGGTCATGTCCAAGGGCTACCTCCAGCAGGTCGACACCCCCCAGCACCTCTACGACCACCCTGACAACCTGTTCGTGGCCACGTTCATCGGCTCGCCCCAGATGAACCTCGTCCTCGGGACGCTCGACCTGGGCGGTGCCGACCCCCACGTCGTCGTGGGCGCCCACACCTTCTCCCTCACGCCGGCGGTGCTCGCCGAGCGACCGGCGCTGCGCAGCCACGACGGCGCCGATGTCGTCATCGGCATCCGGCCCGAGAGCCTCGAGGATGCCGCGCTCTCCGATGGCCGCTTCCCGAGCACGATCGACGTGGTCGTCGAGCTCCGTGAGGGGCTCGGTTCGGAGGTGGTCGCCCATGCTCGGCTCGACGCGCGGGAGCCCCAGGTCGAGACGGCCGAGAAGGACCCGGATGCCGCGTTCACGGGTGGTTCGGGTGTGGAGGTGGTCGCCCGGCTCGACCCCCGAACGACGGTCAAGGTGGGGGAGCGCGCCACGCTCTCCGTCGATGTCGAGCGCCTGCACTTCTTCGACCAGGCGAGCGGCCTCGCCATCAGGAGCTGAGCGGTCTGGCCTCTACCGCGGCGAGGCGGTCGGGACCTGCACGTCCTGGCCGAAGAAGGTGCACCCCCCGGTGGAACGGCAGGAGGCGAGCTCCTCGCGCTGGACCCAGATGCCGGCGCCGAGCGCAACGAGGATGCCGACGATCACGACTCGCACCACCATCTTCTGGATGAAGCGGAGCGTCAGGAAGATGCCGATCACCACGGCGCCGAGCGCCACGATGGCAGCGGTCCTGAGGGTCTCGGGGTCGAGCGCCTGGGGGAGCACGTGGGCAGCGTAGAACCCCAGGGCAAGGGGACTCGGTGATGCCCGCCACGCCGATGACCGCTTTCGTCCTCGGCGGCGCGCGGAACCTCGGCGCCATGCAGGTCGGGATGCTCGAGGCGCTCGCTGCCGCCGGCATCGTCCCCGACCTCGTCGTCGGGTGCTCCGTCGGTGCCGTCAACGGGGCGGCGTTCGCACGGGACCCGTCGGTGTCGGGAGCCGCTGCGCTCGAGGCGGTGTGGACCCGGCTCGTGCGTCGGGACGTGTGGCCCGTCCACCCCGTGCGCGCACCGGTCCAGCTGCTGCGCCGGATGCCGGCGGTGCACGGCGGTGCCGGGCTGCGGCGCGTGCTCACCGACCACCTCCCCGAGAGCTTCGAGGAGCTCGCCGTGCCCTTCCACTGCGTCGCTGCCGACCTGCGCACCGGTGCTGCGCGCTGGTTCCACACCGGTGACCTCCTGCGGCCCGTGCTGGCTTCTGCAGCGCTCCCTGGGTTGCTCCCACCTGTCGAGATCGATGGTGAGCTGCTCATCGACGGTGCCGCCGTGGACGTCGTCCCTGTCGCGAAGGCGGTCTCCCTCGGCGCTCGCCGGCTCTTCGTCCTGCAGATCAAGGACCTCGACGCCGCGTTGCCGCCACCGCGGCGTCCAGCGGAGGTGCTCCTCCGAGCGTTCGCCATCTCCCGCAACGCCCGGTTCGTGGCCGACCTCGCCGCCCTCCCTGCCGACGTCGAGGTCCACGTCCTCCCCGTCGTCGACTGGCCCCGGATCCGCTACGACGGCTTCCGGCGGACCCCTGAGCTGGTGGCGCTCGCACGCGCGAGCACGGCGGCGCACCTCGCGGCGGAGGACCTCGGGATGGCCGACGGATGAGGGCGGAGGTGCGGCGGCGGGGGAGTGACCGCCGAGCCGTAGCGTGTGGCCATGTCCGACTCGAGCCCCGTCCACCTCACCCCGTCGGGGCCACCGGAGACGGTCCTCGACCTGGAGCCGGCCGAGGCGCTCGAGGGGCTGGCGGCTGCACTCGCCGCACCGGCGTCAGAGCAGCGGGCGGCGGTGTCTGCAGTGGTTCGGCGCTTCCCCACGTTCCTCGACGGCTGGGCCAGCCTCGGGCAGCTCGCCCGAGACGACGTCGAGGCCTACGCCTGCTTCCGGGTCGGCTACCACCGCGGCCTCGACCGCCTCCGGGGTTCGGGTTGGCGAGGCTCGGGCTACGTCCGCTTCGAGCACGAGGCGAACCGAGGCTTCCTGCGCGCGCTCCAGGGCCTCTCGGCGACGGCCGCCGCCATCGGTGAGGTGGACGAGGCCGAGCGGACTGCGCACTTCCTCGTCCAGCTCGACCCCACGCTCGCTCGCCGCTGACGCCCGCGCCACCTTGCAGCGCCGGGGTCGGAGCGAGCTCGCAGGGCTACCGTCGATCGCATGGCAGTCAAGAGCGGTGAGCCCGTCGGCCCCTTCCCGGAGGGCGTCGATCCCGAGGACTACGACAAGCTCCGGCGGCGCGTGCTGTGGACCCTGCCCTACGGGCTCTACATCGTCGGCAGCAGAGCCGGTGCTCGCCGCAACGGGATGGTCCTGAACTGGGCGACCCAGGTGGCGTTCGAGCCAAAGCTGGTCGGCATCGGTGTGGAGCACGAGGCGCTCACCCACGAGCTCATCGTCGAGGGCGGCTCGTTCAGCCTGTGCACGGTCGACCGCGAGGACCGGGCCATCGTCCGCAAGTTCACCAAGCCCGTCGAGGTGGACGAGGCGGCGATGACCCTGAACGGCTTCGCCTTCCACGACGGCCGCACCGGCGCACCGATCCTCGACGCGTCGCCGGCGTGGATCGACTGCGAGGTCCGCCAGCAGGTCGAGACCGGCGGCCACACCTTCTTCATCGGTGAGGTCGTCGATGCAGGGTTCCAGCGAGACGAGGACACGCCGGTCCTGCGGATGGAGGACACGCGGATGAGCTACGGCGGCTGAGCCGCTGGGGCAGGTGTCGGGAGGTCCCACGCCGAAGTTGTGAGGTGATGCGCCTCTGGGAGCTGTTGAAGCCGACCGGTGGTGCCCTGGTCTGCCCGTCCTTCGCCCCGGTGGCGACGTCGTTCGGGTGGAGCGCGTTCGTCGGGTCGACCACGACCACGGGACCACGCCGCGCCGCACACGGCCGCCGTGCACTCGCCCCTGCGACGAGTGGGCCCGTGACCAGAGCGGCGACACCGGACGCGCCGACAACGATCCGGCACCGCCCGGCGCTCGACGGGTTCCGGGGGGCAACCGTCGTCCTCGTCCTCGTGGGCCACCTCGGCTTCGGCAAGGTGGCCGGCGCCGGCTCGGTCGGCGTCACCCTCTTCTTCGTGCTCAGCGGCTTCCTGATCACCCGGCTCCTCGTCGACGAGGTCGACCGGACCGGGTCGGTGCACCTCGCGCACTTCTTCGCCCGCCGCGCCCTGCGACTCCTCCCGGCGCTGGCCGCAGTGCTGGTCGTCGTCGGCATCTGGGCGGCGCTCTCGCCCACGGTCGTGGCGCCCCTGCGGGCCACGGCGCTGCAGGTCGCCAACGTCGCCGCTTCCCAAGGTCGCGACCTCGGCGTGCTCGGCCACACCTGGTCGCTCTCGCTCGAAGGCCAGTTCTACCTGCTGTGGCCGTTCGTGATCCTGGCGGCACGGAGGCGGATCGGGCTCGCCATCGCCGCGGCAACGCTCGGGTTCGTCGCCTCGCTCGCCGCTGCCGTCGTCCTGCTGCCCGCCAGCTCGACGGCGCCAGGGTGGGAGCGGCTCCACTTCGGCCCCGACACCCGCTCCTACGCTCTCTTCGCCGGTTGCCTCGTGGCGCTCACCCTCCACCGACTGCCCAGCCGTCGGATCCTCGCTGCGCTCGTCCCCCTCGCCCTCGCCATCCCAGTGGCTGCCTCGCTGCTGGATGGGCGCTCCGCTGCGTTCAGCCTCGGTGCACTCCCCCTGACGGCACTCGCCGGCGCCTTGCTCACCGCCCACCTCTTCCGGGGGACCGGCGGCGTCTTGGAGGCGGTGTGCGGCTGGGGGCCGCTGCGCTACCTCGGCCGCATCTCCTACGGGCTCTACCTGTGGCACATCCCGGTGTTCGTCGCTCTCCAGCCGCTCGTCATCGACCTCCCGCTCGGGATGCGGTCGATCATCCGGGTGGCGCTCAGCATCGCGGTCGCCTCGGTGTCGTTCCACTACCTCGAGCAACCTGCGCTTGCCTCCAAGCGCCGCTTCCGTGGTGCCGACGGGCTGTCACCGGTCCCGGCCACGTCCACGGCGGTCTCCGTCGCCATCCGCTGATCGGCGCTGACCACTCCCTCCGGGTCCACCCACAGACGGCCCGCCAAGAGACGGTGCCCTCGTGGCGAGGGGTGAGGTGCCACGCCTCGTCGTGCGCCGAGGCGCGCTGACGAGCCCGCTCGGGCAGAGCAGGATGGCGGCATGCGTCGCCTGACCGCCGTCCTCGTCGTGGCCGGATCGCTCCTCGCCGCCTGCGGGAGCGATGCAGGCGAGGCGGCCGAGGACGCGCCGGTTGCAGCGCTGGCGCCAGGGGAGACGACGACCACGACGAACCTCCCGGTAGGCGAGGGGCCGACGACGACGGTCCCTGGCGAGGATCGCCCCGAGCCGACGATGGTCGGCGGCGGACCTGCGGAGGGAGGGATCGCCGGGCCGACGTCGCCGCCTCCGCCGCCACCCCCGCCGGCGGGGCCTGGCCCGTCGCCCGAGACCACCGTCGCCGCACGTCCGGCCGATCACCTCGGGCCCCCCGGGAGCTTCGCCGGCGTGCTCCTCCGGCCACGGCCGGCACAGTCGCTCTTCCTCGAGATCCTCGTGCAGGCCGGGGCTCGTCCCTCCTCGGGCGCGCTGGATCGCATCGCCGCCGAGCTGTCGAGGGTCTCGGGCAAGCCGGTCACCACCACCACCGGCTCCATCGAGGGAGATCGCTCCTCGTGGTCGGCAGCCGACGTGCGCACCGCCGCCGATCGGAACGCCGGGATGCCCCAGGGCGGCACCGGTGCCGTCATCCGTCTTCTGTACCTCCGAGGATCCTCGAGCGACGCCGAAGGGGCGCTCGGCGTGGCCGTGCGGGGTGACGTCGCTGCGGTCTTCGCCGACGAGGTCCGGGCGGCGGCCACACCCTTGATCGGCTCCGACGCGATCGAGCGGGCCGTGTCGCTGCACGAGGTCGGCCACCTCCTCGGTCTCGTCGACCTGTTCCTCCAGACCGGCCGGGCCGATCCCGAGCACCCCGGTCACAGCCCCAGCCAGGACTCGGTCATGTACTGGGCGGTGGAGAGCGGTCTCTTCGCCGATGTGATGGGGGACCTGCCGCAGGACTTCGACGCCGCCGATCTCGCCGACCTGGCGACGATCAGGGGCGGGTGACGGGCGGGACGACACCCGTCGGGCCACCGCCGTGGACCGGGGTGGTCCTGTGCGGTGGGTCGAGCTCCCGGATGGGTCGCGACAAGGCCCTGCTCGAGGTCGGCGGGCTGCCCCTCGCCGTGCGGGTCGCACGGGCGCTCGATGCGGCCGGGGCGTCGCGCGTCGTCGCGATCGGCGGGGACGGCGCTGCGCTGCGAGCGTCGGGCCTCGAGACCGTCCCTGACGACGACCCCGGCGAGGGGCCGCTCGGTGGGATCCTCACCGCCTTCGAGCTGGCGTCCGACGGCGTCGTCGTCGTGCTCGCCTGCGATCTGCCTGCGGCGAGCGGACCAGCGATCGATGCGGTCGTCACCGCCCTGTCACACGCGCCGCGAGCGGCGGTCGCCTGGCCCGAGCTGGACGGACGGGCGCAGCCGCTGCACGCCGCATGGAGGGTGGCGCTGGCCGGACCGGTCCTCCAGCAGGCCTTCGATGCCGGTGAGCGGTCCCTGCTCCGGGCATCGTCAGCGCTGTCCCTGGTCGTCGTGCACGACCTCCCGCGAGCCGCCCTCCATGACGCCGATCGACCCGAGGACCTCCCGCGGCGCTGACGTCGGTTGCTCCCCACGCAGGCGGAGGCGACACAATGGGGTGATGTCCGACCCCAACCCGCTGCCCGAGATCGATGTCGCCGCCCTCGCCGAGGTCCACGCAAGCGGTGCCTACGTGCTCGACGTGCGCCAGCCCGACGAGTACGAGGAGGCGCACGTCCCTGGGGCCGTCCTGATCCCCCTCGACCAGCTCGGTGCCCGGATCGCCGAGGTCCCGACAGACGAGCAGCTCTACGTCATCTGCAGGTCCGGCGGCCGCAGCGCTGCCGCCGTCGAGGTGCTCACCGCCGCCGGCCACCAGGCCACGAACATCGCTGGTGGGACGCTGGCGTGGATCGAAGGCGGTCACCCGACGGTGAGCGGCCCCGACGCCGGCACCCCGTGAACCTGCCTGACGGCACCACGTTCGTCACGACGGCGGCGCAGCTCGACGACGTCATCGACGAGCTGCTCGACGAGCCGGCGTACGCCCTCGACACCGAGTTCCACCGCGAGCGCAGCTACTTCGCCAAGGTCGCGCTCATGCAGCTCGCGTGGCCCGGCCGGTGCGCCCTGATCGATCCGCTCGCCGTCGACCTCGAGCCGTTCGGCGAGGTCCTCGAGGGAACCGGGACCGCCGTCCTCCACGCCTCGACCCAGGATCTCGAGGTCCTGCTGCGATCGTGCGGCACCGTGCCGACGACCCTCTTCGACACCCAGCTGGCCGCCGGCTTCCTCGGCTTCTCCACGCCGTCGTTGACCTCACTCGTCGAGCGCGTCCTCGGCGTGAACCTGCCCAAGGCGAGCCGGCTGACGGACTGGCTGCGCCGACCCCTCAGCGAGGACCAGCTCACCTACGCGGCCGCCGACGTCTTGCACCTGCTCGAGCTGACCGACGCCCTGCGCCGGGAGCTCGAGGTCACCGGCCGCCTCGTCTGGGCGGAGGAGGAGTGCGAGCTGCTCCGCACCCGGGGGTGGGGCCCCCCGGACCCGGACAGCGCATGGCTGCGCATCAAGGAGGCCAGGACGCTGAAGGGCAAGAGCCGAGGCGTGGCCCAGGCGGTCGCGGGGTGGCGGGAGCGCCGGGCCGCCGAACTGGACCAACCGGTCCGGTTCATCCTCTCCGACCTCGCCATCGTCGGCATCGCCGGCAAGCCGCCGAAGGACGTCGAGCAGCTCAAGGCGATCAGGGGCTTCGACGAGCGGAACGCCAGGGGCAAGGTGGGGGAGTCGCTGCTCGAGGCCGTCGCCGTCGGGCGAGCGCTCCCCGACCAGGAGCTGCGGATGCCCAAGCGGGAGGAGGTCGACCGCGACCTGCGAGCCGCCGTCGCCCTCGTGTCCGCGTGGGTGACCCAGGTCAGCCGCGAGCTCCGCATCGATCCGTCGCTGCTCGCCACGAGGACCGACCTGGCCACGTTCCTCGCCGAGGACCCCGACGCCCGCCTGGCGACCGGGTGGCGCAAGGACCTGCTCGGCAACGCCATCCAAGAGCTCGTCGGCGGCACCTTCGCGCTCGCGTTCGACGGGGCCGGCGGCCTCGCCCTCGAGCGCCGGTCTGGCGAGACGGTCGTGATCGACCTCCCGATCCCCGACGCCCCCTGGACGACCGGCGGCTGACCGAGCTCGCTCTGCTCTCTGTCGCCCAGGTCCCGCTCAGCGAGACCCGCGCGACAGAGAACAGGGCATGTCAACGCGATCACCGGGCCGGGCGTCTGTAGGGGTGATGATGCCCACCATGGCGCTCCCCGACCTGCCGACGGCGACCGACGCCGACGAGCTGGTCGGCGCCCTCCACCGGGCGCACTACCGGGACCTCGTGCGGCTGGCCGGGCTCCTGCTCCACGACCGGGGTGCGAGCGAGGAGGTCGTGCAGGACGCCTTCGTCCAGCTGCACCTCCGGTGGCGTCGCATCCGAGAGCCCGAGAAGGCAGCGGCGTGGCTGCGCAGCGCGGTGCTGAACGGCGCCCGCTCCCGCATCCGCCACCTCGACGTGCGCCGTCGGCACCAGCCGGCGCCGGTGCGGGACCACGAGTCCGCCGAGGACGCGGCACTCACCGGCGATGCTCGCGACCGGATGGTGCAGGCCCTGCGCACGCTGCCGGTCCGCCAGCGCGAGGCCGTCGTCCTGCGCTACTACCTCGACCTCCCCGAGGCCGAGATGGCGACGGCCATGGGCATCTCCACCGGCTCGGTCAAGACCCACCTCCACCGGGGCCTCGCCGCCCTCCACGACCAGCTCGGGGACCAGCCATGAGCTTCGACGACGACCTGCGCCGCAGCCTCCGAGCCGAGGCCGGCCGCTACGACCCCGCCGACGACGGCGCCGACCGCATCTCCTCCGGCGTGCGCGCCGGACGCAGCCGGCGCCACCGCGTCCAGGCAGGCGTGCTCGGCGCGACCGCCGTGGTCGTCGTGGTGGCCGCCATCGGCCTCGGCCTGGCGTCGAGCAACGATCCCACCGAGGTTGATGCCGGTCCCGTCGCCACCGAGCCATCGACGACCGAGACGACCGCTCCTGCGACCACGACGTCCACGCCGCCGACGACCGAGCCGGCCGACGACGGGGTCTTCCCCGGCATCTGGCCCTTCGCCAGCCAGGAGGCGATCGACGCCTACGAGGACGGCGACGCCCGGTTCGAGGACCCAGCAGCGACCGCCGACGCCTTCGCACGGGACTACCTCGGCATGCTCGACCCGGTGGTGGGCGAAGCGGTCGTGACCGACGACGGCAGCCACTACGTCGATCTCCGCCCCAGGGGCGAGGACGGCCAGCCGGCGCCCGACGGTGGTCCGCTCACGAGGGTCGGGCTGAGGTCCTACGAGACGTCCTACGGGGCACGCATCTGGACCGTGGTCGGCGCGGCGTCGCCGAACGTCGTGATCTACGCGCCCGGCCCGCTGGCCGAGGTCAACGAGCCCCTCACGGTCCGTGGTGAGGCCATCGGGTACGAGGGCACCGTCATCGCCCAGGTGCGCCAGGACGGGATGCGGGCAGGGGAGTCCCTCGGCGACGCCTTCGGCATCGCCGCCCAGGGCGAGATGACGCCCTTCGAGCTCGAGGTGCCCTTCAGCGACCCGACCGAGCCGACCGGCGCCCTCGTCGTGCACACCGACACCGGCCTCGACGGCGTTGGCGTCCCCGAGGCGACCGTCATCCGGCTTGCGTTCAGCGAGGCGAGCGACGACGAGCCGTCGCCGCCACCTGCCAACGAGGGCGCAGCCTGCGTACCGCCTGCCCCCGACGGTGAACCCGGCGACGACGAGATGGACGTCACCGTCTTCTTCATCTGCGAGGCGGCGGCCGGCGCCGATCCCGATGACGATGCGACGTTCGTCCCCGTCACCCGCAGGGGACCCCGGTCGGCCGGTGTGCTCCAGGCAGCGATGGAGACCTACCTCGGCGGTGCCACCGACGAGGAGGAGGCGTTCGGCGTCGGGTCGTTCACCTACCACGCCGCCATCGAGGTCGACGTGATGTTGGAGAGCGGCACCGCGGTGGTGGACATCGACGGCCAGCTCGTCAACGACGCCAACGGGGCGAGCACCTCGGCCGGGTCGCTCCTGTTCCGGGGTGCTCTCAACCGCACCGTCTTCCAGTTCTCGACGGTCGACGCCGTCGAGTACCGCATCGACGGCAGCTGCGAGGCGTTCTGGGAGTGGCAGCAGGTCGGCGGCTGCCCTCTCGTCACCCGCGACGACCTGTAGCCACCGCGCCGGCTCTCCCTTTCTGGACGCTGGACCACCTCTGGCGTGGTCGATCGTCCAGAAACCGGCCCGCCCCGCCGATGCTGGACGCTGGCACCGGTACAGCCGGCGTCAGCGTCCAGAGAGCAGGGGTCAGGCCTTGCGGAGGAGGAGGGCGGTGTCGGGCTCGATGGTGGCGGGGGCCTCGGCGCCGGCCTCGGTGCCGTCGCCGTCGCTCGCCAGCTCGACCTGCCAGGAGCCGCCGAGGCTGACCTCGGTGACGTCGTCGTTGAAGCTGACGACGACGATGCGCTCGTCCTGGCCGTGGACCCGGTGCCACATCAGGGTCCCCTCGGCGCTCGGGAGGACCTCGAGTGCACCGCGGTGGAGCGCTGGTGAAGCGTGGCGGCTGGCGAGCAGGCGCTTGTAGAGGTGCAGGAAGGACGCCGGGTCGCCGCGCTGCGCCTCGGCGCTGCGGATGCCGGCATCCGGGGGGAACGGGAGCCAGGGGTCGGGTCCCCAGCCGTGGTCCGGAGCGACAGACCAGGGGATGGGAGCCCGGCACCCGTCCCGGCCCCCCGGATCGACCTCTCGGTCGGGAGGGATGACAGCGTCCTCGAGCCCGAGCTCCTCGCCGGCGTAGAGGAAGGGCGTACCCCGCAGGCCGAGCAAGAGCACCGCAGCAGCCCGAGCCCTCGACTCGGTCCCGTAGCGGGTGCGGTGCCGTGCGTTGTCGTGGTTGGACAGGACCCACGTCGGCCACCCACCCACCGGGTCGAGGTGCTCGACGACCTCGTCGATGCGGCGGCGCCACGACGGTGCCCGCCAACGGGTGTAGAGCGGTGGGAAGTTGAACGACAGGTGGAGCTCGTCGCCGTCGCCGTAGTACTCGGCGACCTTGGCGGTGTCGAGCAGGTACACCTCGCCCACCATCATCCGGTCACCGTGGTAGCCGTCGAGCAGCGAGCGGAGGCCTCGCAGCAGCTCGTGGGTGCGCGGCTGGTCGTTGGTGGCGGAGTGGGGGACCGATGCGAGCTCGGGCGGGTCGTCGGGGAGCGCTGGATCCTTACCGATGGCGTGCACCACGTCAGCCCGGATGCCGTCGACGCCGCGGTCGAGCCAGAAGCGGAGCACGTCGTGCATCGCCTCCTCGACCCCCGGCTCGTCCCAGCGCAGGTCCGGCTGCTCGGGCAGGAAGAGGTGCAGGTACCACTGTTCGGTCGCCTCGTCCCAGGTCCACGCACCCGTGTCCGCAGCAGGGTCGGGCGCCAGCGCCGCCCGGTGCGTCTCACCGGTCTGCGGGTCGCGCTCCCAGCGGGTCTCGCCGGTGAAGTTGCGACGCCAGTTGTTCGGCCGGCCACCATCGGGCGCGCTATCGCGCCAGACGTACCAGTCACGCTTCGGGTTGTCTCGAGAGGAACGGGACTCGATGAACCAGGGGTGCTGGTCCGAGCTGTGGTTGGGGACCCAGTCGATCACGACCTTGATGTCGCGCTCGTGGGCGTCGGCGAGGAGCCGGTCGAAGTCCTCGAGCGTGCCGAAGACGGGATCGACGTCGCAGTAGTCGCTCACGTCGTAGCCGAAGTCCGCCATCGGCGAGCGGAAGAA
>JBBSLC010000021.1:0-27814 GCA_038255685.1 Acidimicrobiales bacterium
GGAGGATGTCGGGGCGTTCGAGCAGCTCTGAGGTGGGTCCGCGGAAGCGGATCTCCCCCTTCTCCATGAAGAACGCGGTCTCGGCGATGGTGAGGGCGACGTTGACCGACTGCTCGACGAGGATGATGGTCGTGCCCCGGTCGCGGATGGCCCGCACGATCTCGAGGAGCTGCTCGACGATGATCGGCGCGAGCCCGAGGGACAGCTCGTCGATCATGAGCAGCTTCGGCTTGGCGATGAACGCCTGCGAGAGCGTGAGCATCTGCTGCTCACCACCGGAGAGGTTGCCGGCGGGCTGGTCCCAGCGCTCCTTCAGCACCGGGAAGAACCCGAGCACCTCCTCGGTCGCCTTGGCCAGGTACGCCTTGTCCTTCTGGAAGAGCCAGCCGGCGATGCGGATGTTCTCCTCGACGGTGAGCCCGGGGAACACCCCCTTGCCTCCCGGCACCTGGACGACGCCGCGGGCGGCGACCTCCTGCGGCGGGGCGTAGGTCATGTCCTGGCCGTCGAAGATCACGGCGCCGGCACTCGCAGGGAGCAGCCCGGAGATGGCCCGCAACAAGGTCGACTTGCCCGCCCCGTTCGTGCCGAGCAGCGCGATGATCTCACCCTCGTCGACCTCGAAGTTGACGTTGAACAGCACCTGCACGCCCTCGTAGCCGGCGTCGAGGTCCTTGACGAGCAGCAGCTTGGACTGCCCGTTCCGGCGGGCGGCGAGCACCTCGGCCTGGGCCACGCTCGATGCCCGCACCTTGTTGACGTCGGCAGCGAGGAACGTCCCGGCCGAGGCGATGATGAACGACCCGATGATGAAGATGGGGACGAGGACGATGAACGCGCCCCGGATGCCGATGCTGTCAGCGAAGCTGCCCACGATCGGCAGGACGAGCACGCCGGGCAGGATGTAGAGCGACCCGATGGCGAAGCCGAGCGAGCGCGCCCGGGGCGGGATGGCGAGCGAGAGCACGGCGTAGACGCCGGGGATGATGATGGCGAGCACGGCGGCGATCACCACGTTGGCGGCGATGGCGAGCGGCAGCGTCGGTGCCAGCGCGAAGGCCACGATCGCCACGCCGACGACGACGCCGGTGACGGCGAGGAACCGGAGCACCAGGGCCGGGTTGCGGGCCCCGAGCTTGGCGGCGATGGGGATGCCGATGGCGATGCCGACGAGCTGGAAGGGCTCGGTGAAGGCAGCCGCGACACCGCGCTCGAAGTCGTTCAGCCCGAACTCGTCGGCGTAGTAGATCGAGTAGAGGGAGCCGAGCCCGATGAGCGATGCGGCGAGGAAGGGCAGCGACAGCCAGATGCGACGCAGCGTCTGCACCTGGTTGCAGATCCGCCACGCTTCGGCGAAGGAGGGTGGTGCCTCCTCGGTGGCGATCGCCTCCTCGCTCGCCCCCATCGCTCGGCGCTCGAAGTTGCCACGCACGGGGTCCTTCAGGGTGCGCAGCGCGATGAGCACGAGGAGGATGGTCGGGATCCAGAAGAGCAGGAAGGGCGCCCGCCACCCGAACAGGAAGGCGAGGCCGCCACCGAGCAGCGGCCCGAGGATCTGGCCGACGGAGTTGGCCGCCCGGTGGAAGCCGTAGACCTTCACCCTGGTCTCGGGCGGGTAGTAGTCGGCGAGCAGGGCGTTGTGCGTCGGGTCGACGACCGCGCGCCCGATGCCGGTGGCGGAGCGAGCGACCACGAGGAGCGCCACGGTCGGCGCAAGGCCGGTGAAGAGCGTGAAGAACCCCCACACCGCAGCACCGCCAAGGGCGATCTTCACCCGGGAGAAGCGGTCGGCGTAGTAGCCGATGAGCACCTGCGACCCGAGGGCGATGATGCCGATCAGGCCGATGATCCCGAGGATCCCCTGGTTGTCGAGGCCGAAGTCGTCCCTGATGGTCGGTGTGAGGACGGCGAACGCGCTGCGGTCGAGCTCGTCGGCGACGTTGAGCAGGAAGAGGATGACGAGGGGACCCGCAGCGGCGCCCCCGGTGACCCGCAGCAGGGAGAAGCGGCCGGGCTCCTTCGCCGGCGTCGCCGGCTGGTCGCGCTCGATGGTGTCGGTCACGACTTCCTCCCGGGTGCGACGAGGGGCGCCCGACGGCGTCCCGACTCGGGCGCGAGCAGGAGCGAGGGGTCGGTGGTGGGCGGAGTGGCCTCGCCGACACCGCTGGCGGTGACCACGAGGGCGTCGGCGAGCTCGTCGCTCACGTCGGGCGCATGGTCGGCGTGGGCCGGCGGATCGGCACCGAGCGGATCAGCGGCTGTGGCTACGGACCTCTTGTCGGCGTTGAGGCTGGGGACGAGCATCCCCCGACGGTCGGCGATGCGGCGCAGGGCGTTGTCCCTGAGCCCGTAGAGGATCTGGCTCAGCCCCCCGGGCAGGAGCAGCAGCACGATCACGAGCCCGACGCCGCTCGTGATGAAGGTCAGGTACGGGCGGACCACCTCGGGGAACACGCTCGAGAAGTAGGCCGTGCCCTGGATGACGATGGCCCCGAGGATCGGCCCCGCGACCGAGCCGAGCCCGCCGATCACCACGAGCACGAAGAGGTCGCGGCTGGCGCCGACGGAGTAGGCGGAGATGCCGAGCCCCTGCTGGTGGTGGACGAAGAGCCCGCCGGCGAAGGCGGCGATGAAGCCGGAGGACGCGAACGCCGTGAGCTTCGCAGCGGTGGCGTTCACCCCGTAGGACTGCGCCGCTCGCTGGTTCTCCCTGACCCCGATCAGCGCTCTGCCCGTGCGGCTGTTCCGCAGCCCTCTGAGGACGACGATGGCGAGGAGGAGGCTGGCCAGGCACAGGTAGTAGAAGCGGGCCTCGCTCTCGATCGCGATCCGCCCGAACAGCGGCGGCCGGGTGACGCGGCCGGTGGGCAGCCAGCTGACGTAGTCGGGGTTCAGGGCGTAGGAGGAGACGGCCAGGGCGAACGACAGGGTGATCACGGCCAGGAACAGGCCCTTGATGCGCAGTGCAGGGAGGCCGATCACCATCGCCGAGACCGCCCCGGCGATGCCGGCGCCCACGAGGGCGAGCGAGAGGTCCCAGCCCCACCGCTGCGTGATGGCGCCTGCCGCCGCTGCGCCGATGCCGAAGAAGCCGATCTGGCCGAGGCTCACCTGGCCGGCCCAGCCCGTCAGGATCACGAGGGACGTTCCGACGATGGCGATCATGATCACGACGGCGGCGAGGTTGACCTGGCCGATCGAGAGCACGGCGGGCAGGAGCACGGCGATGAGCAGCCCGAGTGCCTGCAGCCCGCGCAGGCCCCACCGCACCTCGGGCAGGCGGACCATCTCGCGCGGGATCGGCTTGACCTCCCGTGCTGCCTGCCACGACGACGTCTGGTCGTCGTCAGCACGGCTCACCTTGCCCCGCCGCTGGAAGAGCAGGGTGACGAGGACGACCACGAAGAGGATGGCGTCGACGATGAGCGAGGTGCCGGTCGAGAACAGGATCGACGCCTCGACGATGCCGAGGACGATCGACGCCGCGAAGATCGTCGGGAGGCGCTCCATGCGACCCACCACCGCAGCGGCGAGCGCCCGGATGAGGATGGTGGGGCCGAGCACGCTCCCGATCGGGAGACCGAGGATGCCTGCCCGCATGAAGATGGCGGTGGTCGCGAGCAGCGAGGCGATCATCCACACGATCGTCTGGATCCGCTTGACGGGGACACCGAGCAGTGCGGCGCGATCGCTGCTCTCGGCGCTCGCCCGCACGGCGATGCCGATGCTCGTGAAGCGGAAGAAGCCTGCCAGCGCTGCGATGACGATGGGCACGGTGACCATGGCGATGATCTCGTTGCCGGAGAACAGCGTCTCGCCGAACCGGAAGGTGAAGCCGAAGGGCGCAGGGAAGGACGAGCCCAGCTGCTCCAACCCGATCAGCTGGGGCAGGGCGACGGTGAGGCCGGCCAGGATCGTTGACACGCCGATGGTCACGACCGTCAGCAGCAGGCGCGGCGCCTTGGAGAAGCGTCGGATGAACAGCAGCTCGACGAGCGCGCCGAGCACGAGGCCGGCGAGCAGGGCGATCGGCAGGGCGACCAGGTACGGCAGTCCCGGCCCGATGATCAGGAGCACGCCGAGGGCGGCGGGGGCGCCGCCGAGGTCGCCCTGGGCGAAGTTGATGATCCGGTTCGACCGGTAGATGAGGGCCACGCCGAAGGCGATGAGCGCCGTGAGGCCACCGATGACGACGCCTTGGAGGAGCACCCCGACGGGCGCCGGCCACAGCAGCTGGAGGACGAGGTAGCCGATCAGCCCAGCGGCGACCACGTAGGCGAAGGACCGCGCCTTGGGGTCGTCGTAGGGCGATGGGCGCGGCGCTGGCGGCGCCTCGTCGACGACTCCCTGCGACTGCTCCTCGACGAGGACGTCCCCCACGCACCAACCCCTTGCTCCGAGCGGTCCTTCTTGACCCCGGGTCAACAGTTCGAGATCGAGGCAAGGGGCTCCTGCACGATTCGCGGAGATTTCAGCAGGACTTGACCCGTGGGTCAACGAACTCAGACACATGGGACAGATGGCTGACATCCGGTTGGGCGACCTCACGACCACGCTGGGCCGCTACCGGCCCGCGTTCGCCGCCGTCGGGATAATCGCCGTCGTCGCCATCGCCCTGCCCGGAGGCGCCACCGCCGGAGACGGCGCGGCGACGACGTTCGATCCCGGGTTTGCGTCGAACGGGACCGCGACGGCTCCCTTCGACGGCGCTGATGCCCCGGTCGTCCCAGCACCAGCAGGAGGCCTGACCGCAGCGGCCCCGCTGTTCGACGTCGCCCCCTCGTCGTCGCTCACGACCTCGTTCGCCCCGACCGGCGCTCCCTTCACGAGCGGCGCACCGAGCGGCGGGGCCTTCGTCGCCAGCCCGAGCCCGACCCAGAACCCGAGCGGGCCGCCGACCAGCAGCGATGGAGGTGGCTTCGACTTCGAGCCGCAACCGACGATCGAGGCCCCGACGACCCTCCGCATCATCGAGTCGCTGTGGGCCACGCTCGCCGCCGGCACCCCCGTCGGCAGCGCCGGTGTGCCCGAGGCGGGCCTCCCGGTCGGGACACGCCTGGGCGAGACCGACAAGGCGAGCTACATCCGCCTCGAGGGCTCGGCCACGACCCTCTCCCTGGTCGAGGCAGCCGAGGGCCAGCGCCAAGCCGCAGGAGCCGTCCTCCAGGCGTGCGCCATCAGCGACGGTGCCTGGGCGGCTGGCGAAGGCGCGTCCTTCGACGACGCCCCGGCGGTCGACGCGGAGGCGTGCGCACCAGGCACCCGGGCCGACGACGGCACGTGGAGCTTCGACCTCAGCGCCCTCGGCGACCCGGCGGCGACGACCGGCTTCGCCCTGCTGCCCGGCCCCGACGCCCCCATCGACTTCCAGGTCACCTTCTCCGCCGCCGGCTGAGCCGGCAGCGGAGCCTCAGCCCTTCCCGGGGAGGAGGCGGTAGGCGTCGTAGACGCTGTCGATGCGGCGGATCGTGCTGACGAGGGAGTCGAGGTGGCTCGGGTCGGCGAGCTCGAAGTCGAAGCGCATCCGGCTCACCCGGTCCGTGCCGGTCTGGGTGGCGCAGCTGAGGATGTTGACGTGGTGGTCGGCAAGGGTGGCCGACACGTCCCTGAGCAGCTTCGATCGGTCGAGCGCCTTCACCTCGATGGAGACGACGAAGGTGCTGTCGCCGTGGTCGCGATCCCACTCGACGTCGATGACCCGCGCCTCCTGGCCGCCGGCGAGCGACGCAGCGTTGGCACAGTCCGAACGGTGGACCGACACGCCACGCCCGCGGGTCACGAAGCCCATGATCTCGTCGCCTGGCACCGGCGTGCAGCAGCGCGACAGCCGCACCATCACGTCGTCGAGGCCCTCGACGTGGACGCCCGTCGTCGGCCGGCGCCGACGCGGCGCACGTGCGGTGACCGGCAGCTGCTCCTCGGCCTCGCCGCCACGCAGCTCCCGTGCGAGGCGCTGGACGATCGTCTTCGCCTGGACGTGGTTCTCACCGATGGCGACGTGGAGCGCTGCGAGGTCCGCGTAGCCGGACTCAGCGGCGACCTTGGTCAGGACCGGTGACGACTGCAGCTTCTGGACCGGCAGTCCCTCACGACGGATCGCCCTGACGAGCTCCTCCCGACCCGTGTCGATCGCGTCCTCCCGGCGCTCCTTGGAGAACCACTGGCGGATCTTGTTGCGGGCCCTGGGGGTGATGGCGATCTGCAGCCAGTCACGTGACGGCCCGCCGTCGACCTTCGAGGTGAAGATCTCGACGGTGTCGCCCGAGTGCAGCACCGAGTCGAGCGGCTGGAGGCGGCCGTTGACCCGAGCGCCGATGCAGTTGTGGCCCACCTCGGTGTGCACGGTGTAGGCGAAGTCGACCGGGGTGGCGCCGTCGGGAAGGGTGACGACCTTCCCCTTGGGCGTGAAGACGAAGACCTCGTCCTGCTCGAGGTCCCCCTTCAGCGTCTCCATGAAGGCGTTCGGGTCGCTCGTCTCGGACTGCCAGTCGAGCAGTCGACCGATCCACGCTGCGTCGCCCGGGGTCGAACCGTCCTTGTAGGCCCAGTGGGCTGCGACGCCGAACTCCGAGCGCTGATGCATCTCCCGGGTGCGGATCTGGACCTCGAGCGGCTTGCCCTGGGGGCCGACGACGGTGGTGTGCAGGCTCTGGTAGAGGTTGAACTTGGGCATGGCGATGTAGTCCTTGATGCGCCCCTGCACCGGCTTCCACACCGCATGGATCGAGCCGAGCGCGGCGTAGCAGTCCTCCACCCGGTCCACCACGACCCGGATCCCGACGAGGTCGAAGATGTCGTCGAACTCCTTGCCCTTCACCACCATCTTCTCGTAGATGGACCAGAGGTGCTTCGGGCGCCCGGTGACCTCGCCGCTGATCCGCAGCTCGGTGAGACGGTCCCGCACCGCAGCCAGGATCTGGTCGATGTAGAGGTCGCGCTCGGGGCTGCGCGTGGAGACCATCTGCTCGATCTCGGCGTAGCGCTTGGGGTGCATCGACGCGAAGGCGAGGTCCTCGAGCTGCTGCTTGAGGTCCTGCATGCCGAGGCGGTGCGCGAGCGGGGCGTAGATCTCGAGCGTCTCGGTGGCCGTCCGCTGCTGCTTCCAGGTCGGCATGGCGGCGATGGTCCGCATGTTGTGGAGCCGGTCGGCGAGCTTGATGAGCAGGACCCGGAGGTCCTTGGCCATCGCCACCAGCATCTTGCGCATGGTGGCGGCCTGCTGCTCCTCCTTCGAGTCGAAGCGGATCCGATCGAGCTTGGTCACGCCGTCGACGATGGCTGCGACCTCGGGCCCGAACGACGACGTGATCGTCTCCAGCGTGAGGGCGGTGTCCTCGACGGCGTCGTGGAGCAGGGCGGCGGCGATCGACACGTCGTCGAGGCCGAGCTCGGCGACGATCATGGCGACCGCCAGCGGGTGCTCGACGTAGGGCTCGCCGGAGTTGCGGACCTGCCCTGCGTGGGCGTTGGCTGCCTCGGCGTACGCCCGGCTGATCATCGCCGTCGCCGCCTTCGGGTGCCGGCGCCGGTACGCAGCCAGGAGCGGGGCGACCTCGTCGGCGGGGAGTGCGTTGCGGCGCCACGGCAGGACGCGGGTGACGGTCGCCACGGGTGTCAGCGATCGACGCTGACGACGAGGGGGTCCCGTCGATCCCGAGCGCTCAGCACCGGCTCACCGTACCGGTCGGCGCTGCGCTAACGGCGCTTGCCCTTCTTCCGGGGCCGGGGGGCGATGCCGCCGTGGTCCACGGGTCGCGCGGCAGGCGTCCGACGGGTCGTGGCCTCGGGCTCGGCGAAGGGCTCCTCGGCTTCGAGAGGCCGCTCGGCCACCGCGGTCCGGCCGCGTCCGGGATCGGGGACGCGCCCGGCTCGGGCGCTCTCTGCGGCCGAGCGCCGGCTGGTCGTGCGGCCCTCGATGGCGTCGGCCTCACCGGCACCCGACGCGGTCGAGCCTCCGAGGCGCTGCTTCAGCGCCGCCAGCTTGGGCTCTCGCTCCTTCAAGATGGCGAGCAGGGGCGACGCGATGAAGATCGACGAGTACGCGCCGGACAGCTGCCCGACGAACAGTGCCAGTGCGAACTCCTGCAGGGTGCCGGCGCCGAGGATGACCGAGCCGACCACCAGCAGCGAGGCGATCGGGATGAGCGCGGTGATCGACGTGTTCAGCGTCCGCATCAGGACCTGGTTCAACGAGGCGTTGACCATCCCGCTGTAGGTGATGCGGCTGTTGTTCACGAGCAGCTTGGCGTTCTCGTCGACGCGGTCGAACACCACGATGCCGTCGTAGATCGAGTACCCGAGGATGGTCAGGATGGCGATGACCGTCGCCGGCGTGACCGGGAAGCCGAAGATCGAGTACACGCTGACGACCACCAAGAGGTCGTGGACGAGCGCGGCGAGGGTTGCCAGTGCCATCTTGAACTCGAAGCGGAGCGTGATGAAGATGCTCACGACGACGAGGAACACGAGCAGCGCCCGGAGCGCCTTCTCGGTGATCTCGTCCCCCCAGGACGGGCTCACGTCCTGCACGTCGACGAGGTCCGGGTCCACGCCGGCTGCCTCGGCGAGCGCGGTCGCCACGCGTTGCGTCACGACCTCCTCGCCCCGCTCGGCCTGCACGCGGATGCGCTGGCCGGCGTCGTCGGTCAGGGTCTGGACGTCGGCCTCGGTGATGCCGACCTCGCCGATGGCGTCCCGTGCTTCCTCGACGCCGAGCTCCCCGGCGGGCAGCTCCCAGGACGTGCCGCCCTCGAAGTCGATGCCGAGGTTGAGCTCACGGGTGAACAGCGAGACGATTCCGATGAGGATCACCGCACCGGAGATGGCGAACCAGACCTTTGCCCGGCCGACGAAGTCGGCATCGGTCTCGCCCCGGTAGAGGCGCCCGAGCAGCCCTGCGGTCACGATGCGCCTCCGGGGTCGGTCACGGCTGGAGCTCGCCCACGAGGCGAGCGCTCCCGTGCCTGCATGCCGAGGAAGCCGCTGGTGAAGACCCCCCGCTTGGCGAGGATGGCGACGAGGGGCCGGGTGAAGAAGTAGGCGACGATGACGTCGAGGATGGTCGACAGCCCGAGGAACAGTGCGAAGCCGCGGACAGGACCGACGGTGAGCACGTAGAGCAGCGCAGCCCCGATGAACGCAGCGGTGTCGGCGGTGAGGATCGTCCGGAACGCTTGGGAGAAGCCGCGGTCGACCGCCGAGCGCACGGAGCGGCCCCGACGGATCTCGTCCTTGAGCCGCTCGAAGTACACGATGTACGAGTCGACGGTGATGCCGACCGAGACGATGAGCCCGGTCACACCCGCGAGGCTGAGCGCGAGGCCGCGGGAGGCGCCCAGATAGCTGATCACCGACCACTGCAGCGCCGCCCAGACCCCGAGCCCGGCGAGCACGACGAGCCCGAGGGAGCGGTAGTACGCCACGATGTAGCTGAGGACGATCGCGGTGCCGAGGGCGCCGGCGATGATCCCGGCCCGCAGCGAGTCCTGACCGAGCGTGGCCGAGACGGTCGACGCCGAGGCCTGCTCCAGCTGGACCGGCAGGGCGCCGAAGCGGAGCACGAGTGCGAGGTCCTTCGCCTCGGCTTCTGTGAAGCTGCCGGAGATCACCACCTGGTCGCGCTGGAAGTTGGCGGCCTGGATGGTCGGCGCAGACTGCACCACGCCGTCGAGCTCGATGGCCACCGAGCCCACCGTCTGGCCGGTCTGCTGGTTGATCCCCGAAGGCGGGCACGTGGGTGTGGCGGGGACGCACGTGGCGGCGAGGGCGTTGAAGCCGTCGATGCCGTCGCTCGTGAACGCGAGCTCCACGGTCCACTGGACCGCGCCCTGGAGACGGGCCTGGGCGCCCTCGACCGCCGCGCCGGTCAC
The DNA here is from genome assembly GCA_038255685.1 of Acidimicrobiales bacterium. Classification (GTDB taxonomy): domain Bacteria; phylum Actinomycetota; class Acidimicrobiia; order Acidimicrobiales; family CADCSY01; genus CADCSY01. The sequence goes on from JBBSLC010000021.1 coordinate 9,870, forward strand.
CTGCGTGGGGCCGAGGCGGTAGCGCTGGATGACGTTGCCGTCCTCGTCGAGCTCGGGGAGCACCACCTCGTTGTCGGCGGTGTTGTCCTCAGGATCGGTCGTCGGGACCGCACCGGGATCGGCGGTCGGAGGCGCGAGCGGCGGCGGCTCGGCGGCGTCGCCGTCGTCGAGGGCGGTCGTCGAGGTGGTGGCACCGTCCTCGGGGGCTGCTGTCGTGGTCGTGAGATCGTCGCCCTCGGCGACGCCGGTCGCCTGCAGCACCGACGTGGTCGGCCCTGCGCCGAGCTCGTCTCCGCCGTCGTCCCCCGCGGCGGTCGTCGAGGTCGTCTCTGCACCCTCGTCGTCCTCGGCCTCGGGGGCGGTGGTCGAGGTCGTGGTCGTGGCCGGCGCCGGCGTGCCCTCGGGGGGGAGCAGCTCGAGCACGGGTCGGAACCGCAGCTCGGCCGTCTGGCCGACGACCTCGACCGCCCGCTGCTGGTTCGTGACCCCGGGCAGCTCGACGACGATGGCGTCGCCCTGGCGCGTGATGTCGGGCTCGGCCACGCCGAGCGCGTCGACCCGGCTGCGGATCACCTCGATGGCGGCGTCGAGGACGTCATCGTCGACGTCGCTCGGCGGGCGCAGCACGACCGATGCGCCTCCCTGGAGGTCGAGGCCGAGCTCGGGCTCGTTGCCGGCAGCGAGCGTGAGGCCGAGCAGGAGGGCGGCGACGAGGAGGATGCCAGCGAGCGTGGTCCCGTGACGTCGCTTCACCGTTGCTCGCCGTCGTCGCGCTCGCCCGCCTCGCGCTCGTCCTCTTGGCGGGCGATGGCCTCTTCCGGGTCGAGCACCTCAGCGGTGGCGGGGTCGATCGTGCGGCTGACGGCCCCGCGCAGGAGCCGGATCTCGACCCCCTCGGCGACCTCGAGGTGGATCCGGTCGTCGGTGAGCACCCGGACGGTGCCGATGATCCCCCCCGCAGTGACGACGACGTCGCCGACGGCGATCGACGCGACGAGCATCCGTTGGGCCCGCAGCTTCTTCTGCTGCGGGCGGATGAGCAGCAGGTACATGCCCGCCATCAGCAGCGGGAAGATGATGAGGTCCATGGTCCGTTCCGGGGGATCGACGAGCCGGGCGGGTGCGTCGACAGCGCTCGCGGCGGCTCGGACGATAGCGCACGAGGCTCCGCGCCCCGAGCGCGACGCCACCCCCTCCGAGCAGCAGGAACCGAGGCCATCGGCGTCGAACTCCTCGACGGGGACCACCGGAGGTCTCGCGACAGGGGGTCAGGTGGCGATCCGCGCCGAGGACATCGACATCGCGGCCGACCGCACGCTCGTCGAGCGCTACCAGGCCGGCGACGAGCGCGCCTTCGACGAGCTCTACGGCCGCTACTTCGACCGGCTCCGGTCCTTCTGCCAGCGCAAGGTCGGCGACCGCAGCGATGCCGAGGAGATCGCCCAGGAGGCCTTCGTGAAGGCCCTGGTCGCCCTCCCCAGCCTCAGTGGGGACCGCCGGTTCTACCCGTGGGTCACCGTCATCGCGTCCCGGCTCTGCATCGACCACTACCGCCGACAGGCTCGGGTCCAGCCCGCCGCCGAGGTCGACACCGGCATCGTGGAGGGTGACCTCGGGCGTGACCTCGTGCACCAGGCAGAGCTGGCCGATCTCGATGCTGCCCTCCACCGCATCACCGAGCGTCACCGCACGGTGCTCGACCTGCGGGAGCGCAAGGGCCTGAGCTACGCGGAGATCGCGCTCGACCTCGACGTCCCCCAGACGACCGTCGAGACGCTGCTCTTCCGAGCCCGCAAGGCGCTGCGTCGCGAGTACCTGGCTGTCTGCGGCGATGGCGGGCGCCTCGCTGGTCTCCCGATCCTCGGCGGGTTGGGGCTCCGCCTGCGGTCGCTGCGCGTGCACCTGGCCGAGGTGCGACCCGACCTCGCCAGCCTCGCCGCCCCGGTCGCGGCCGGGGCAGCCGCAGTCGCCCTCACGGCAGGCGTCGTGCTCTCCGGCACCGATGGCCCGACCACCCAGCTCGAGGTCGTACCGCCTGCGACGGCAGCGCCTGCGGCCGAGATCGCCGAGCCAGCTCCCCCGACGTCCCCATCGGCGCCCGGTGAGGCATCGGCGCAGCCGCTCCCGGTGGCCGCCGCCCCCGGGGAGCGCGAGGTCCCGCCCACCGTCGCAGCGCCGGTCGAGACGAGCGATGAGCGCCAGGCGCCGAACCCGATCGTCCCGGGCGCCACCGTCTCGAACGACCCCGAGGCCTTCGACGAGGCCGAGGAGATGCCCATCGCAACCGACACCGATCCAGCGACCGTGGGGGCAGACCCCGTCGCCGGCGCCGACGCACTGCTCCGCCAGCTCTTCGAGAGGACCCCATGAGCCACCCCCGCAAGCACCGCGCCGGACGCATCGCCCTGGCCACCGCCGGTCTCCTGGTCCTCGGGGGCGTCACCGTCCCCGCCCTCGCCGTCACCGAGGTCGCGCCCGCCGCCTCGAGCACGAACATCCTCTGTGCCGGCTCCCGGGTCGTGAACACCCTCGTCTGCATCGACGACCGGGTCTTCGACCCGGTCCCCCCGGCCCCCGGCATCGTCCCCGACCCTCGCCCCCTGCTCCCCTAGCTGTCGTCGAAGAGGTTGCCGACGACCGGCGCCGCGGCCGGGACCGCCAAGCCCAGGTGCGCCCACGCCGCCGGCGTCGCCACCCGTCCCCGTGGGGTTCGCATGAGCAGGCCCTGCTGGATCAAGAAGGGCTCGTAGACGTCCTCGACCGTCTCGACCTGCTCGCTCACGCTGATGGCGAGCGTCGACAGCCCGACCGGGCCACCCCCGAAGCGCCGGCACATCGCCGCCAGGATCGCCCGGTCCACCTTGTCGAGGCCGAGCTCGTCGACACCGAAGAGGGCGAGGCCTTCGGTCGCTGCGGTCGCGGTGACCCGACCGTCGCCCCTGACCTCGGCGAAGTCGCGCACCCGACGCAAGAGGCGGTTGGCGATGCGGGGCGTGCCCCGAGCCCGCCGTGCGATCTCACGAGCGCCGTCGGCGGCGAGGTCGACGCCGAGGATGCCGGCCGCCCGGGTGACGATCAGCTCGAGGTCGGCTGCTGGGTAGTGGTCGAGGCGCTCGACGAGGCCGAAGCGGTCGCGCAGCGGCCCGGTGATGAGCCCGGTGCGGGTCGTGGCGCCGACGAGGGTGAAGCGAGGCAGGTCGAGGCGGATGCTGCGAGCCGAAGGGCCCTGGCCGATGACGATGTCGAGCTCGAAGTCCTCCATCGCTGGATAGAGGACCTCCTCCACGGTGCGCGGCAGCCGGTGGATCTCGTCGATGAAGAGCACATCGCCGTCATCGAGGTTGGTGAGGATGGCGGCGAGGTCACCCGGGCGGCTGAGTGCGGGGCCGGACGTGATCCGCAGCCCTGCCCCCATCTCGGCGGCGACGATGCCGGCGAGGCTGGTCTTGCCGAGCCCTGGTGGTCCGGCGAAGAGCAGGTGGTCGGCGGCCTGGCCCCGCAGCTTCGCCGCCCCGAGCACGATCGACAGGTGGTCCTTGAGCTCGGCCTGGCCGATGAAGTCCGCCAGGCTGCGCGGCCGCAGACCCGACTCCTCCTTCTCCTCCTCGGGCACCGGGGCGCCGGTGAGCAGCTCCTCCCTCATGGACGTGTCCTCACCGTGCACCACCGAGGCGACCGAGCGCCTGGCGCAGCAGCGCCCCCGGGTCGCCGTCGGCGGGGAGGTCCCGCACCGCCTCCCGCACCTCGTCGGGCCCGTAGCCGAGGGCGCTGAGCGCCTCACGGACCTCGGCCCGCGCCGATGGTGCCTGGCGCACAGACGCCGTCGGCTCGCCACCGACGAGGACGGCGACGTCGACGTCACCAGGGACGTCGAGGCGCGACTTCAGCTCCATCAGGAGTCGGGCGGCGGTCTTGCGGCCGACCCCGGGCACCATGCAGAGCGCGTCGAGGTCGTCGTCGGCGAGGGCACGACGGAGCCCGTCGGGCCGGTGCACCGAGAGGATGGCGAGCGCGAGGGCGGGGCCGACGCCGTGGGCACCGATCAGCACCTCGAAGGTGGCCCGCTCGTCGCGCGTGGCGAAGCCGTAGAGGGTGAGCGCGTCCTCCCGCACGTGGAGGTGGGTGTGGAGGAACACGTCGCCACCGGGTTCGCCGAGCTCGGTCAGGACCGCAGGGGGCACGAGCGCCCGGTAGCCGACACCGCCGACCTCGACGAGCACCTCACCGCTCGTCGCCCGTTCGAGCAGCGTGCCGCGGAGCGACCCGATCACCGCACGACCGCCTGGGCCACCCGGGAGCGCAAGCGGGCGGTGGCGAGGTGGCACAGGGCGAGTGCGAGGGCGTCCGCAGCATCGGGGGGGCGTGGCCGCTCGGCGAGCGCCAGCTGGGCCTGGACCATGCGCTGCACCTGCTCCTTCGGGGCGGCGCCGTAGCCGGTGACCGCCATCTTCACCTCGTTGGGGGTGTACTGCACCACGAGGCAGCCTGCGTTGACCGCCTCGGCCAGTGCCAGCCCGCTCGCCTGGCCCACGGACATGGCCGTCCGGACGTTCGTCTGGAAGAACACCCGCTCGACGGAGACGACGTCGGGTGCCAGCTCGGCCAGCAGTGCCCGCAGACCGAGCTGCAGCTCGGCGAGGCGCTCGGGGAGCGGCGTGGTCGCCGGCGTGGTGAGGACGCCGGCCGCCTCGGCGACCAGGCCCGAGGCTGAGCGCCGGACAGCCCCGTACCCACAGCGGGTGAGCCCCGGATCGATGCCGAGCACGAACACAGGTTCGACCGTACACGGCGCGAGGCGAGGCGTCGCGGATGCGCTCGCTACGTCGTCGCTCCGCCGGCTGCTCGTCGTGCCGCGGCGACGGCGGCGACGAGCTCGTCGGTCTTGCGGTAGGTCAACCCGGCGACGGCCCGGTGTGCGTAGCGGACGACGCCCCCGGCGTCGACCACGAAGATGGAGCGCCGGTAGAAGCCGACCGGTCCGAGCACGCCGTAGGTCTGTCCGACCACCTTGCCGGCGTCGGCCAGGAGCGGGAACGAGAAGCCGTGCTCGGCGGCGAAGGCCTCGTGGCTGGCCACGTCCTGGGGGCTGATGCCGAGGATCTGGGCCCCGAGGTCCTCGAACTGGGCGAGGTCGTCGTTGTAGCTGTTGAGCTGGACGGTGCACACCGGCGTGTTGTCGCCCGGGTAGAAGACGAGCACGACCGGCTGGCCCCGCAAGGACGACAGGGTGATCTCCTCGCCTCCCGTCGCAGGGAGGGAGAAGTCAGGGGCCTCGTCACCGACCTTGACGGCCATCAGGCCTCGACCGTCTCCAAGATCGCGTCCGGGATGTCGAAGTTCGCGTACACGCCCTGGACATCGTCGTGGTCATCGAGGGTGTCGATCAGGCGCAGCACCTTCTTCGCGTCCTCTGCGGTCTCGAGGGGGACGGTCGTCGAGGGGACCATCGTGGTGTCGGCGGAGTCGTAGGCGACACCCGCCTCGTCGAGCGCTGCTTTGACGTCGGGCAGCGCCTGGGGTTCGCAGGTGATGCGCCACGTGTCGCCGTCGTCGGCGAGATCCTCGGCTCCGGCCTCGAGCACGACGAGCATGAGCTCGTCCTCTTCCACCACCTTGGGCAGGATCACGATGCCCTTGCGGGCGAACTGCCAGGCCACCGCCCCGGGCTCGGCGAGGGAGCCGCCGAGCTTGGAGAAGGTGGAGCGGATGTCGGCACCGGTCCGGTTGCGGTTGTCGGTGAGCACCTCGACGTAGACGGCGACCCCGGCCGGCGCGTAGCCCTCGTAGGCGGCGGGCTCGTAGCGGACGCCCTCGAGCTCCCCGGTGCCGCGCTTGACGGCCCGCTCGATCGTGTCGAGGGGGACCGAGGAGTCGCGCGCCTTGGCGTACATGGTCCGGAGGGTGGCGTTGCTGTCGAGGTCGCCGCCGCCCTCCCGGGCTGCCACCTCCACCTGGCGGATCAGCTTGGCGAAGAGCTTCCCGCGCTTCGCGTCCTTCGCACCCTTCTGGTGCTTGATCGTTGCCCACTTCGAGTGACCGGACATTCAGACTCCCTCCAGGAACATGGCGTGCAGCCGGCGATCGTCACCGAGCTCGGGGTGGAACGAGCAGACCATGATCGCACCCGACCGGCACAGGACCGGCCCGGCGGTGACCGAGGCCAGGACCTCGACATCCTCCCCCACCCGCTCGACGACCGGGGCACGGATGAACACGGCGTGCAGCGGCGCACGGTCGAGGCCCACGACGTCGAGGTCGGCTTCGAAGCTGTCGCGCTGGCGACCGAAGGCGTTGCGGCGGACATCGACGTCGATGGCCCCGTACGAGCGCTGGTCCTCGCGCCCGTCGAGGACGTCAGCGGCGAGGAGGATCATGCCCGCGCAGGTCCCGAACGCCGGCATCCCCGCAGCGAGCCGTTCCCCGAGCGGGTCTCGCAGGCCGGACGTGTCGAGGAGGTAGGAGATCGTCGTCGACTCACCCCCTGGGATGACCAGCGCGTCGATGGTTGCGAGCTCCGCTGCGGTGCGCACCGGGACCGCCTCGGCACCGAGGTCGTCGAGCGCATCAGCGTGGCGCTGCGTCGCTCCCTGCAGGGACAAGACCCCGACCCTGGCACCCACCTGGCGGCTCCCCCGTCCGGCGACCGGAGGGCACCTCTACCAGCCCCGGTCAGCGAAGGTCGTCTCGAGGCCCTTGATCTCGAGGCCGCCCATGGCCGCTCCGAGGCCACGGCTGACCTTGGCGACGATGGTGGCGTCGCGGTGGTGCGTCGTCGCCTCGACGATGGCCCGACCGAAGCGCTCCGGATCGGAGCTCTTGAAGATCCCCGAACCCACGAACACGCTCTCGGCCCCGAGCTGCATGGCGAGCGCAGCGTCAGCTGGGGTGGCGATGCCGCCAGCACAGAACAGCGGGACGGGGAGGGCGCCCGTGCGAGCGATCTCCTGCACGAGGTCGAGCGGGGCCTGCAGGCGCTTGGCCCACTCGAACTGCTCGGCGCCGTCGGCGGTGGTGATGCGAGCGAGGTCGCCACGGATCGAACGGAGGTGGCGGACGGCCTCGACGATGTTGCCCGTGCCAGCCTCGCCCTTCGAGCGGATGAGTGCCGCACCTTCGCTGATGCGACGGAGCGCTTCGCCGAGGTTCGTGGCGCCGCACACGAACGGGGTCACGAAGGCCTGCTTGTCGATGTGGTGGGCCTCGTCGGCTGGGGTGAGGACCTCGGACTCGTCGATGAAGTCGACACCGAGCGCCTCGAGCACCTGGGCCTCGACGAAGTGGCCGATCCTGGCCTTGGCCATGACCGGGATCGTGACGACGGCCTTGATGCCCTCGATCATCGCCGGGTCGCTCATCCGGGCGACACCGCCGTCTCGCCGGATGTCGGAGGGCACGCGCTCGAGGGCCATGACGGCCACGGCGCCGCAGTCCTCGGCGATCTTCGCCTGCTCGGCGTCGACGACGTCCATGATGACGCCGCCCTTCAACATCTCCGCCAGTCCCCGCTTGACCGTCGAGGTCCCGGTCGTCCGGCCGTCAGCCTGCTGCTCACCCATGTGGCTCAGTCTACGGTCCGGCCACTGGTTGGGCTCAGCCGAGCGTGGCGCTGCCCTTGTCGGCGAGCTCGATCCACGTCGTGCCGGGGGCGAAGCGGATGGGCTGGCCGTCGACGTCGGTGTAGTCGGTGAGCGCCCCGGCGTCGGCACGCGCCCAGCGGGCTCGGATGAGCGAGCCCCCGGTGAAGACCCAGGCGTCACCCTCGCCGGACAGGACCGCCTCGGGAGAGGCTGCGCCGGTCACGTCGCGGTAGCCCGAGTCGCGGTAGTCGATGAACTGGATGATCACGTTGTCGGGGGCGATGCGGTCGCCGCTCGAGACCGTGTGCGGCACACCTCCCTGCACGCGCGCCCAGCCCTGCCCCTCGTCGATGTACTCGACGACGGTGCCGGGGTTGCCGGGGTAGCGGACCGACACCCGATCGGCGGGCTCGGCGCCGGCGTTGACCACCGGCTCGCCCGGCGCCCGGTAGTTCAGCTGCTGGCGCGGCGGACCGCCGTCCTCTGGGGCGAAGCCGTACAGGTCGGCGGGGTCGACGAAGAACCGGAGCACCCCTGAGCCACGCTCGCCGTAGGAGCGAGGCACGGCGTCGTAGCCGACGTCGACCAGGTTGGCGTCGCGGACCTGGCGGAGCACACCGCCGTTGGCGCCGGAGAAGGCGAAGAGGGGCCGGTTGAGGTTGCCGGTGATCTCGATGTCGCTCGTGCGGGCCGACCGGACCGGACCGACCATCGCGTTCGTGGAGTGGAACACCGCGGCCAGGCGCACCGTCCCGCCCTCGACCTTCTCGGCGAACACCAGATCAGCGACGTCGAGGCCCTCCTGACGACCGATCGCCTTGGCGGTGTTGTCGACCTTGACGACCATCGCAGGACGAGACCGGAGGGCGTCGTCGGCGAGCACCTCGCCGGTCAGGGGGGCGACAGGGGGTGGCGCCGTCGTGGTCGTGGTGGTGGGTGCCGCCGTGGTCGAGGTCGTCGACGAGGTCGTGGTCACCTCGGCTGCCTCGGGCCCGCCGCCACCGCAGGCGACGAGCGCGAGCCCGGCGATGGCGAACAGGGCGCCCGCGCGCAGCGGACGACGGGCGGTGGATCGGGCGGTCATGGCTTCAGAGCTCCCGGAGCGCATCGATGCGCTCGTCGAGGGGGGGGTGGGCAGACGACCCGATCCAGAGGTGGGCCGTCGAAGCGGGCGCGGACCGTAGCACCGCAGGGTCGTCGCGCAGTGCGACCAGTGCGCTCGCCAGACCGGGCGGGTACCGCGTCATCGCGACGCCAGCGACGTCGGCGAGCGCCTCGCGGTGGGTGGGCAGCACGACGCGCATCGCTCGATCGACGAGCGAGGGGAAGCGGAGCGCACCGACGAGCGTCACGGCCAACGTCGCCACCAGGGTGTCACCGCTCTTGACGTGGCTGAGCTCGTGGGCGATGACGCCCTCCAGCTGCACCCGGTCGAGTCGCTCGAGCAGCCCGGTCGTGACGGCGAGGGCCGCCCGTCGCGGATCGCGTCCGACCGCGAACGCATCCGGTGCCTCGTCGTCGATCACGTGGAGGCGAGGCGAGGGGAGCCCGCTCGTGGCGCAGAGGCCGTCGACCAGGTTGTGGAGCCGGGCGTGGGCGACCGGATCGGCAGGTCGGGCGCCGCTGCGAGCGAGGGCGATGGCCTCGCCTCTGGTGCAGGCGATCGTCACCCCTGCGAGCGCCGCGAGCACGGCGATGACCGTCACGATCGGCCACGTCCCGGCGACGAGGTCCACGACGGCGCCGACGGCGGCGGCAACGGCGACGACCACCGCGATCAGCGACCGAGCGCGCCGGGTGTTCGATGCGATCCGATCGTGCAGGCCACCCTCGGTCGAGCGCCCGGGGGAGGCGATCAGAACGTCACCTGCACCGGGCCGCGCTGCGCGTCATCGGCCTCGAAGTACTCCCGCTCGCGGAACCGCATGGCGTTGGCGATGAGGACGGCGGGGAACGTCTGGATCTTTGTGTTGTAGCGCAGGACCGTGTCGTTGTAGAACTGCCGCGCGTAGGAGATCCGGCCCTCCGTCCCTGCCAGCTCCTCTTGCAGCTGGAGGAAGCCCTGGTTCGCCTTGAGGTCGGGGTACGCCTCGGAGAGGGCGAAGACCTGGCGCAGGGCGCTCGTCACCACGTTCTCCGCCTGTGCCTGCTCCGCAGGGCCCGAGGCGGCGCCCGCGGCGTTGCGGGCCCTGATGACCGCGTCCAGCGTCTCCTTCTCGTGGGACGCGTACCCCTTGACCGTCTCCACCAGGTTGGGGATGAGGTCGTAGCGGCGCGTGAGCTGCACGTCGATCTGGGCCCACGCACCCTCGATGCGGTTCCGCAGCGTGACCAGCCCGTTGTACTGGAGGACGAGGAAGATGACGACGAGGACGACGATGCCGAGCAGGATGAGCAGGACGGTCATGGGGGTTCTCCTCGAGGTTCTTGGCGAGGCAAGCGTACCGCCGCGCACTACCACGACCGGGGACGGGCGATCGCCCCGTCGTACCATCTCCCCCATGCCGCGCCTCCCGCTCGCGCCCGTCCGTCCGCCTGTCCGCTCGCTGCTCGTGGGGCTCGGCGTGGCGCTCTCCCTCGTGTTGGCGTCGTGCACCGATGGTGGCGACGGCGGCGACCAGGTCGTCGGCGAGCCCGGTTCGTCCACGTCGACGTCGACCACCGTGGCAGCGAACACCACGACGACCGCCGACGAGGAGACGACCTCGACGACCGCCGCCCCGCCGGCGACCACGACGACCGTGCCGTTCGACGGCGGGACCGACCCCGTCTCCATCCCCCGCCCGGCGACCACGGAGGACGTCGTCGCCCACACCGACCTCGGGATCACGTCCGCACCCGGAGGTGAGCGGGTCACCTTCGGCTTCGACGGTGCGCTGCCGGGGGTCGAGGCTCGCTACGTCGAGCGCCCCGTTCGCCAGGCCGGTTCCGGCGACGAGGTCGAGGTCGCTGGCGAGGCAGTCCTCGCGATCAGCTTCTCACCGGCATCGAGCGCCCGGTTCGACGGGGAGGACATCGTCCGCACCTACGACGGGCCCGACCGGCTCGAAGGCGGCGGCACGGTCCGCGAGGTGGTCCGCACGGGCGACTTCGAGGCGCTCTACGAGTGGGTGCTCGGCATCACGTCCAGGAGCCCGTTCCGCGTCGACTTCGACGAGGCGGCGTCGACGATCACGATCGTCTTCCCGCCGAGCTGATGGTCAGACGACCTCGGCGTAGAGCTCCAGGTAGCGATGGGCGAGGCTGTCCATCGAGAGAGCGTCGGCCCTGATCCGACCAGCCTCGACGAGGTCGCTCGCACCCCGACCGCCGGCAAGAACCGTCGTGAGCGCCTTCCCCAGCGCCGCCGCGTCGCCGGGTGCGACGAGCATGCCCTCCCGACCCGGTCGGGCGACGTTGGCGTAGCCGGGAAGGTCGCTCGCCACGACCGGCGTGCCCGCAGCCATGGCCTCGAGCAGCACCACACCGAACGACTCGCCTCGCAGCGAGGGAGCGCAGAACGCGTCGGCGCCCCGGAGGCGACGGTTGCGCTCGTCGTCACCGATCCGCCCGAGCCACTCGACCCGCCCGTCGTGGGCGACCGAGGCCCGGAGCCGCTCGGTGTCGGGCCCGTCTCCTGCAACCCACACCCGGGCGTCGGACGGGAGGTCCGGGAGGGAGGCGAGCAGCACGGCCAAGCCCTTCCGCTCCTCGTGTCGACCGACGAAGAGCACCGTGGGTCCCTCCGTCGGCCACGGTGTGGCCTTGGCGAACTGGGCGACCTCCACACCGTTGAACAGCTGGCGGTACGACCCGCCCAGGTGGGACTCGGCAAGGGAGACGGCGTCGGCTGAGACCGCTGTGCGGATGGTGAGGCGCCCGGCGAGCCACCGGAGGGGTCCAGGCGCCCATCGGTACGCCGCACTCTCCCCGGCGGCGTGGAAGGTGCCGATCAGCGGGGCGCTCGCCATCACCGCTGAGGTCATGCACGGGCCCGGGACGAGCGGCTCGTGGAGGTGGACGACGTCGAAGCCCTCGTCCCGCAGCGCACGGATGGTCCGCAGCGCGCACGGCAGGTCCGGGGCGATCGGGGCGACCGAGCCGTTGGCGGCGAGGGGGACGCAGTTGCCGAGCGGGGTGACGCCTTCGTCCGGCGGCGGACCGTCGCACGGCCCGAGCACTCGCACCTCGTGGCCGAGAGCCCGCAGCGAGCGGGCGAGGCCGAGCACCTGGCCCTGCACGCCACCCGGCAGGGTCAGGCTGTAGGGGCAGACGAGGCCGATCCGCACCCCGTGATGGTACGCCCGACAGGTCGGTCCTCGTGCGGGTCGACGCCGAGGCGCAGCCGAGCCCGGACCGGCCAGTGGTCAGACGCAAGACGACCACCCGGTCGGGTGCGCACGACCTCGGCTCTGCCGCCGGACCACGTGCCGCGGGCGAGGATGTGGTCGATGACGGGACCGTCGGCCCGACCGGTGAAGCCGTGGGCCGTCCCCCCTCCTCCCGGCTGTGCCTCGAACCCGGCGGCCGCAAGGCGTTCGAGCGGTGCGCTGGCGAGCCCTGCGTTGAGATCCCCGAGCACCAGCGTCGGCAGCGCCGGGTCGAGCCAGCCGAGGATCGCATCCACGCCTGCGGCGCGGTTCGCCGGCAGGCGCTCATCGAGGTGCGTGCACACGGCGACGAACCTGCGCCCGCTGGCACGCACCTCGAGCTCGGCGACGGTCGCGACACGGGGGTGGCTGGCCCCGGGGAGTCGGGTCGCCGGCGCGGCGGGCCGATCCGACAGCCACAGCGTGCGGTGGCGGACGATCTCGAGGGCCGGGCCGACGAGCAGCGGGCAGCGCTCTCCCCTGCCCGAGCCGTCACGACCGTCACCCACCGCAGCGTGGTCGGGCACGGCACGCTGCAGTGATCGGAGCTGCCAGCCGAGCACCTCCTGCAGCCCCACCACGTCGGCGCCCAGGCTCCCGAGCACCTCGGCGGCTGCGCCCCGGCGGAACGGCCACGAGTGCCATCCGTCGAGGCCGTAGCCCGTGCGGACGTTCCAGGTGGCGACCCGGACCAGGTCACCGCTCCCGCTCAACGCAGCGGGACGGCCGTGCCGAGGCGGTCGCTCGGCCAGTTCGGCTGGAGGACGTGCCACTGCTCGGGCGCGAGAGCGATGAGGCCCTGCAGCGCGTCGGCGAGGACCTGGGTGCCGGCGGCGATGTCCGCCCGGGCATCGCTCGTGCGGGGGAGCTCCAGGGGCGGCTGGATGACGCCCCGGTGGCGCCCGCCCTCGAAGTACACCGCCGTGGGCAGCACGACGGCTCCGGTGCGCCGCGCGAGGGTCACCGGCCCTGCGGGAAGCGTGGTGCGCTCACCGAAGAAGTCGACAGCGACCCCGGTGCCGTCGATGTCACGGTCGCACAGCAGGCCGACCAGCTCGTTGCGACGCAGGGCGCCGAGCACGGCTCGACCGGCGGCGGGTCCGAGCGGCACGACCTCCATCCCGATCGCGCGGCGGAAGTCGGCGAACCACTCGAACAGCTCAGGGGGTTCGAGCGGTTCCACCACCACCGTGATGCGGTAGCCGTTGGTGGCGAGCCACGCGCCACCGAAGTCCCAGCCGCCGAGGTGGGGCAGGGCCATGATGACGCCCTTGCCCGCGGCGAGCGCGGCGTCGAGGTGCTCGACGCCTTCGGCGACCATCCCGGCGTCGATGTCGGCGGGGCTCAGATCAGGGAGCCGGAACGAGTCGAGCCAGTAGCGGGCGTAGGAATCGAACGTGCGGTGCACGTGGCGGCGCAGCTCGAGGGGCCCCATCCGTCGCCCGTGCAGGCGTTGGAGGTGGCGCTCGACCATCTGTCGCCGCCCCGCCAGGCCCAGCGTGAGCCAGAAGCCTGCTGCTCGCCCGGTCACCGAGGCAAGCGGCGCCGGCAGCGTGCGGGCGACCAGGGAGCCCGCCTGGTAGGCGAGCAGTGCGGGAGGGCGCGCCACCGAGATCGGGAGGACCGGTCAGGGCCGGTGCTGGCGGGACCGAGCCCGCGTGCGCCATGCGCTCGCCGTCGGGCGGGCGACCCTTCGCTGCTTCCAGCGCGCCGAGAGCGGCTGCGGCTCCGGCACGGCGCTGGCCTGGCGCCAGACCTTCTGGAAGCGCTGGGCGGCCGTGACGAGCGTGAGCACGAGCATGATCCACAGGACCGGGACCAGCAGGGAGTCGAACAGGAGGCCGAAGCCGAGGAGCACGAGGCGCTCCGCCCGTTCCATGAGGCCACCTCTTGCGTTGAACCCGAGCGCTTCGGCCTTGGCTCGCTCGTAGGAGATGAGCATCGACGCACCCATGACCGCCATCGGCAGGAGCGCGATCTGGCCGCCGTAGGTCGCTGACAGGTACCACGCCACGCCACCGAGCAGCAGGGAATCGGTGACCCGGTCGGCGACGGAGTCGAAGAACGCACCTCGGGGGCCAGCGGTGCCCGACGCCTTCGCCACGGCGCCGTCGAGCGCGTCGGGCAACGAGCAGGCGAGGAGGAGCAGGGTGCCACCGCGGAGGGCGCCGTTCGCGATCACGACGGAGGCGACGACCGCCAGGCAGAGGCCGAGCGCGGTGAGGTGGTCAGCCGTCAGCCCGGACCTCGCGGCGGTCGTGCCCACCGGCCGCAGCCGGCGCTCGATGTCAGGCTTCCAACGTCCGTCCAGCACCCCACCAGGGTACCAGTGGGCGCATCCCGCACCCCGGACCGGCTAGGACGGGGGCATGGCTCCCCTCTCCCCTGCCGACGCCGAGGTCGCCCTGCGCACGTTCTCCCGCCGGTGGCGCGAGCTGCTCGGCGGCCTCGACCAGGACGACCCCGACACCGAGTCCCGCCTGCAGCGCCCCGGTCCCGACGGGAGGTCGGCCCTCGAGTGCGCGCTGGCTGCCGGCGCCGCCCTCGGCATCGCCGACGACCGGCTGCGCGAGGCCCTGCGGAGCGATCGCCCCACGCTCACGTCGAGCGCAACGACCGCGGGCGGCGGCTCCCTCGAGAGCGCCCTGGGACGCATCGACTCGGCCGCACCGGCGCTGGCTGACACGATCGCCGGCACGGCGAGCGGTGACTTGGACCGAGAGGCCGAGCTCGACGGCCGGACGGTCACCGTCCGGAGCCTCATCACCGACACGGTCAGCGAGGTCGCCGGCCTGCTGCGCGCCGCCGACGAGGCACTGCACGCCCGCCCCTGAGCCTCAGCGCTCTTCGAGCGCCTCGTCCTCGCGGGGCTTGGTCGCGAGCTCGGCCCAGTCAGCGGGGTCTTCGGGGTTGTCCTCCACGAAGTGCTCGAGGACCTCGCCGTCGAGGCCGTCGACGAGCACGAGGCCGCGCTGCGCCGGGGGCTCCTCCGCCGAGTAGAGCAGGATGCGCCAGGTCGGCCGGCTGCGCAGCCCCCGCCAGCTGAGCTGGGCCGATGCATGACCGACGGCGAAGCCCGCCGTGCGCGTCGCCGCCACGAGCGCCTCGGTCTCGTCGACGCCGAGCGGTGCGCCGGTCGCGAGCGAGTACACCCCGAACATCGCGAGGCCGGCGGCGGCGTAGAGGAAGCCGTCGTTCACGAGCACCGCGCCGTCACCCGCAAGCGCCCAGGTGGCGACGCAGAGGACGGCGATCGCCAGGTACAGGTAGCCGGGGATCCGTCGGCGCTTGTTGTCGGGGAACGTGTAGGGCCCGACGTAGCCGGACGCATCGAGGTCGGCCGGGAGCTCGTCACGCACCTCGTCGTCGCGGCCTTCGCTCGGGGTGGCCGTCGGGGTGCGCTGCTCGTCGGCCATCACGGGTGAGGGTAGGCCGCGCGCCTCAGGTGGGCCACACCGCTCGGAGCCGCTCGTAGGTGGTGGGGAGGGACTCGGGCATGACGCGCGCCTCGGCGACAGACGTCACGAAGTTGCTGTCACCGGCCCAGCGGGGCAGCACGTGCAGGTGGAGGTGGCCGGGCACGCCTGCGCCTGCGGCTCGACCGAGGTTGGCGCCGACGTTGAGCCCGTCGGGGGCGTAGGCCGCCTTGACCGCCACCGCCGCCGTGCGCACCGCCTCCCACGCCTCGGCCGACTCGTCGGCCTCGAGCGCCTCGAGCTCGCCGACGTGGCGGTAGGGCATCACCAGCAGGTGGCCGCTCGCGTAGGGGAACGCGTTGAGGATGGCGAAGCAGCGCTCTCCGCGCCACAGGACGTATGTCTCGTCGTCAGGCTCGCCGCTGCCGAGGATGCGGCAGAACACGCACCGCTCGGTGCTCGGATCGGCCGTCGGCGCGCCGGTGACCGACTGGAGGTAGTCGCTGCGCCACCCGGCCCAGAGCCGTTCGAGCGGCATCGTTCAGAGGGCGTGGCTGGCGACGTCGGCTTCGAGGCGGGCGACGAAGTCGTCGACCGTGACCCCACGCTCCACCTCGACGTCCCTGGCGTTGACGCCGACGGTCCCCTGCTCGACGTCGTCGTCGCCCACGACCAGCACGTAGGGCAGCTTCTCGAGCTTGGCCTTGCGGATGCGAGCGCCGAGGGGCTCGCCGGCATCGACGTGGTCGGCCCGGAAGCCCCCGCTGCGGAGGCGGTCGGTGATGCGCAGCGCATAGGCGTCGTGGTCGTCGCGCACGCCGAGCACCCTGACCTGCACGGGGGCGAGCCAGGTCGGGAACGCACCTGCGTAGTGCTCGGTGAGGATGCCGAAGAACCGCTCGATCGACCCGAACAGGGCGCGGTGGATCATGATCGGCTGGTGACGGCCGCCGTCGGCGCCGGTGTACTCGATGCCGAAGCGCTGCGGCAGCTGGAAGTCGACCTGGATGGTGGACAGCTGCCAGGTGCGACCGATGGCGTCGCGGGCCTGGACGGAGATCTTCGGGCCGTAGAAGGCGCCTCCCCCCTCGTCGAGGACGGTCTCGAGGCCCATGCCGTCGGCCACGACCCGCAGCGCCTCGGTCGCCTCGGCCCACTCCTCGTCGGTCCCGACCGCCTTGCCCTCGGGCCGGGTCGACAGCTCGAGGTAGAAGTCGTCGAGGCCGTAGTCGCGCAGCAGGTCGAGCACGAACGTGAGCAGGCTCGCCAGCTCCCCCGCCATCTGCTCCTTGGTGCAGAAGATGTGCGCGTCGTCCATGGTCAGGCCTCGGACCCGGGTGAGGCCGTGCACCACGCCCGACTTCTCGAAGCGGTAGACGGTCCCGAACTCGAAGAGCCGCAGGGGCAGCTCCCGGTAGGAGCGCCCCCTCGCCCGGAAGATCAGGATGTGGAACGGGCAGTTCATGGGCTTGAGGTAGTAGTCCGCCCCCTCCATCTCCATGGGCGGGTACATGCCGTCGGCGAACCACTCGAGGTGGCCCGAGGTCTCGAACAGGTCGGCCTTGGTGATGTGGGGGGTGTTGACGAACTCGTAGCCGGCTTGCTCGTGGCGCAGGCGGGAGTAGTCCTCCATGAGCCGCCGGATGGTGCCGCCCTTGGGGTGGAACACGGCGAGACCGCTGCCGATCTCGTCAGGGAAGCTGAACAGGTCGAGCTCGACGCCGAGCTTGCGGTGGTCGCGCCGCTCCGCCTCGGCGAGCATCGCGAGGTGGGACTCGAGGTCCGCCTTGGATGCCCACGCGGTGCCGTAGATCCGCTGGAGCATCGGGTTCTTCTCGTCGCCCCGCCAGTACGCGCCCGCCACCCGCATGAGCTTGAAGTGGCCGAGACGACCGGTGTGGGGGACGTGGGGACCGCGGCAGAGGTCGATGAACCGGGGCGGGTTCGCATAGGTGCGGACCATCCCCGACTCGGTGACCGATGTGGGGTCCTCCGCTGCACCGGAGATGATCTCGCACTTGAACGGATGGTCGCAGAACAGCTCGAGCGCCGCCGCCGAGGTGAGCTCGTCGCGCACGAACGGCTGACCCGCCTTGACGATCTCACGCATGCGCGCGTCGATGCGCTCCAGGTCATCCGGCTTGAACGTGGCCCCCTCGGGCAGCTGGAAGTCGTAGTAGAAGCCGTGCTCGACGGGCGGTCCGATCCCGAAGGTCGCGCCGGGGAACAGGTCGAGGACCGCCTGGGCGAGGACGTGGGCTGTCGAGTGGCGGAGGGTGAACAAACCGCGCTCGGTGGGAGGGGTGACGATCTCGACCGAAGCGCCGTCGTGCAGGACGACATCGAGGTCGCGCTCGGTCCCGTCGACCACGGCGATGACGGCATCCTTGGCCAGGCGCCGGCCGATGTCGGTCGCCAGGTCGAGCGCCGTCGAACCGGCCGCCAGCGAACGGGTCGAACCGTCCGGGAGGGACACCTCGATCGAGGGCGCTTCGGGGGCGGTCGTCAGGTCAGCCATGGTCGAGGGAGCCTACCGAGGCCCCGAACGGCGCCCGAAGCGAGTTGCCCCCGGCCCGTTTCGCACGAAACAGCCACGGGTATCC
>JBBSLC010000022.1:0-25749 GCA_038255685.1 Acidimicrobiales bacterium
ACCTCAGCACCTTCGCTGCCATGAACGCCGCCTACGACGAGTTCTTCGACGGCGTGCCACCGGCGCGCATCACCCTCGGCGGCGTGGACCTCGCCCTCCACGCCAACGTCGAGCTCGAGTGCGTCGCCCGCCGTCCGAGGCTGACCAGCCCGGCAGCGACCCGCTCGTCGCCGGCGAGGCGCACCGGCTCGGTGGACCACGACGGTGAGCGCCTGCACTTCGAGGTCGTCGGGGAGGGCGGCACCCCGCTCGTGCTGTGCCACGGCGCGGGCGGCAACCACGCCTCCTGGTTCCAGCAGGTGGCAACGTTCGCCGCTGACCGGACCGTCGTCACGTGGGACCACCGGGGCTACGGCCGCTCCACCGACGTCGCCGACCGCAGCGGCCCGGAGGTGGCGGTCGGTGACCTGCTGGCGGTGCTCGACCACCTCGGCGTCACCCGCTGCGACCTCGTCGGCCAGTCCATGGGCGGGTGGACCGCAGCCGGCGCAGCCCTGGCCCGACCCTCCCTCGTCCGCAGCCTGGTGCTGGCCGACACCCTCGGCGGCTTCACCTCCGATGCGGTGACCGCCGCCCTCGCTGCGCCCCGCCGGGTGGCAGCGTCCTCGCTCGACGCCGGCGTGCTCGGCATGCACCCAGCCCTCGACGCCGGCTTCTCCGCACGCCGGCCCGAGCTCGCGCACCTGTACCAGTCGCTGGGCTCGATGGGGACGGCAGACGCCGCGAAGATCATCCCCCGCCTGCTCGCCGTCACCCACGACGCGGCCGCCGCCGCCTCGGTCACCTGTCCGGTGCTGTGCCTGGTCGGCGACCGCGACCCGCTCTTCCCGCCGGCCGCCGTGCGCGCGGTCGCCGACCTCCTCGCCGACGTGCGCTTCGTCGAGCTGCCCGGCTCGGGCCACTCGCCCTACTTCGAGGACCCCGAGGCGTGGAACCTCATCGTGGGGCGGTTCCTTGCCGAGGTCGAGCGCACCGCTCCCTGACGTCAGGCCGGTCAGGTGCCGGGCGTGACCGGTCCTGCCAGCGCGTCGAGCTCGTCGACGCGGGCGCGGATGACGTCGAGGCTGGCGGTCCAGAAGGCGCCGTCTCGCACGTCGATGTCGAAGCGGGCGGCGAGGTCGGCGGCGCCGGCGAGACCGACCGACGAGAGGAGGTCGTCGTAGCCCGACCGGAAGCGCTCGGGGTCCTCGGTGTAGCGGGCGTAGAGCCCGAGGCCGAAGAGCAGCCCGAAGGTGTAGGGCCAGTTGTAGAACGAGCTCGAGTAGTAGTGGGGCTTGGCCGCCCACATCCACGGGTGGCGTGTGTCGGCGTCGAGCCCGTCGCCGTAGGCGGCCTCCTGTGCCTCGGCCATGAGGGCGCAGGCTTCGTCCGCCGAGACGGTGCGCTTGGCCCGTGCCTCGCAGAAGGCCCGCTCGAAGAGGAACCGGCTGTGGATGTCGACCACGACCTGGCACGAGGCTTGGAGGTCGCCCTCGACGAGGCCGAGCCGCTCGTCCCCCGTCGCCGCCACGAGGCTGTCCTGGACGAGGATCGTCTCGCAGAAGATGCTGGCGGTCTCGGCCAGCGCCATGGGGAGCTGTCGCTGCATCGGCGTCCGATCCGCCAGCGTGACGTTGTGGTAGGCGTGGCCGAGCTCGTGAGCGAGCGTCTGCACGTCTCTCGCCGAGCCGTCGAAGTTCATGAGCACGAGCGAGCGGTCGCCGTCGAAGCCCATGCAGAACGCACCGTCGCGCTTGCCGTCACGAGGCTCGGCATCGATCCAGCGCTCGTCCACTGCACGCCGAGCGAGTCCGGCCAGCTGGGGTGAGAACGAACCGAAGGACGAGGTCACCGCAGCCGTTGCCTCCGACCAGGTCTGGGACGCTTCGCCGCCGACCGGCGCGAACAGGTCGTGCCAGGGCAGCCCGCCGTCATGGCCGAGCAGGCGGGCCTTGGTGCGCAGGTAGCGGCGGAAGGTGGGGAACGCCTCGACGCAGGCCGCCTGCATGGCGTCGAGCGTCGGGCGGTCGACGCCGTTGGCGAGCAGTGCCGGCTCGAGGTCGTCGTCGAAGCCCCGTCGGCGGTTCAACGTGGCGGCCTCGCCCTTGATGGCGTTCAGCGCGGCGATCACCGGGACGGCGTTCGCCTCCCAGGCGCCGAGCTCAGCTTCATAGGCGGCCTTCCGGCGGGCGGGGTCGGCGTCGTAGGCGAGGCCCCGCACCTGGCTCATCGGGAGCACGTCACCGCCGACGTCGGCGGTGAGCTGTGAGGTGAAGGTCGTGTAGAGCCGCTGCCACGCCGTCGAGCCCGTGAGGGAGAGGTCGGCCTGGAGCGCCTCCTCGGCTTCGGTCATCTGGTGGGTCGAGCGCAACGTGGCTCGCTCGAGGGGGTAGGCGTGGTCGGCGGCGAGCTGGGATCTGGCCGTCAGCGCTTCATCTCCCAGGGACGCGACCCAGGCGTCGAGGCGACCCCGCAGCTTGGCCAGCTGGGCGAGCTCGGCCTGGAGCGCCGACAGCTCGCCCTGGGCGAGGTCGTGCCGGGCGTCGGTGGTGACGTAGGACGAGATGTAGGCGTACAGCAGGCGGACCTGGTCGAGCACGGCGTTCGTGGCGTCGAGCACCGACTCGAACGCCTCCACGGCAGCATCGTCGACGTCTCGCGCCGGCCCACCTCTGACGTCGTGCTCCTCGTAGAGGCCGGCGAGGCGGGTGATGTCGGCGGCGAGCGCCTCACGGGACGCGGCGAACTGACGTGAGCCGAGGTCGGGGAAGACGTCGGTCACATCCCAGCGGGGCGGGAGGTCGATGGCCATCGGCCGAGACTACGGAACCGGAGGCCCCGACGGTCGGGGGCCACGCCACCAACCGGTGCCCGCCCCCGTAGGGTGACGGCCCATGCAGACGGGACTCGTCCTCGGGGGCGGCGGCGTGGTGGGCGTGGCGTGGGAGATCGGCGTCCTGTCGGCCCTGTCAGATGTACTCGGCTGGGACCCGGCAGCCGCACCGGTCATCGTCGGCACCTCAGCGGGATCGGTCATCGGGACGCAGCTGCGCCACGGCCGCACGCTCGAGGACCTGGTCGGTGAGCAGCGCAGCGGCGGCCTGAAGCTCGGACGCGACAGCGGCCAGCAGGCTGACCCGGCTGCCGCTCTCGACGTCTTCCGCCGCTGGGCCGGCGTCGAGCGCATGGACGCCGAGAGCGCCCGGGCGGTCGGAGAGCTGGCTTGCGCGCTCGCGCTCACCAGCGAGGCGACGATGATCGAGAGCTTCCGCGCCGCCCTCCCTGCGGAGGCGTGGCCCGACGGTGAGCTGCGTGTCACGGGGGTGTCGGTGGGGACGGGCGAGCGGGTCGCGTGGACCTCGGCGAGCGACGTGGAGCTGGTGCGGGCGATCGCTGCCTCGTGCGCCGTGCCCGGGCTGTTCCCTGCCATCAGCATCGGTGACGACCGCTACCTCGACGGTGGGCTCTGGTCGGGATCCAACGCCGACCTGCTCATGGGTGACGGGCTGCCCGCTGCGTTGTTCATCGGCCCGATGGGCGTGGGCTCGACGGGCCTCGCCCAGCTCTCGGCGCGCAGCCTGTCCGATGAGCGCGCCCTCCTCGAGAGCAGCGGCACCACCCTCGAGGTGCTCGAGCCCGGGGAGCGCTTCGTGGCGGCCGGCATGCAGCTGATGGACCCCACCCGGCGGGTCGAGGCACTCGAGATCGGTCTCGCCGAGGGCGCCGACGCCGCCGACCGCCTCGCCGACATCCTCTCGTGACGCGCAACCGTTCGACGGCGACGGGGTAGGCGATGCGGGTGCCGATCTCCGCGAGCCAGGCGTTCGCGTCGCTCAACGCCGTCGTGAAGCCGCTCGTCAAGCGCGGGGCCGGCTCGCCGCTCGCCGTGGGCAGCGGTCTCGTGGTGCTCGTGACCACTGGTCACCGGACCGGCGCCCGCCGCGAGCGCCCGCTCGTCGCCATCCGGGTCAGGGACCGGCTCGTCGTCACGACCGTGCGCTCCCAATCGGCATGGCTGCGGAACGTCGAGGCCGAGCCCGACACCACCGTCTGGATCGGCGGCCGTCCCCGCCGGGCGACGGCAACGGTGCGGCGCGGCGCACTGAACGTCGTCACCCTCACCCTCGTCCCCTGACAGCCCGAGATCAGCTCGTCGGTGTGGCCTCGGCCACGGCCTTGAGCCCGGCGACCACCTCGGCCGCCTCGGCCTTTGCGCGCCGCTCGATGCCGAGGCGCCCTGCGACCTTGCCGAGGATGCCGAGCGGGAGGGCATAGGTGATGCAGAGCCGGAAGCGGCACCGCTCTGGACCGAGCGGATCGACCGCCTCCCGCAAGCAGTAGCGGACGCCGTAGCCGACGTCGCCTTCGATGGCGAAGGACCGCCCCTGCTCGAACGACGTCACCTCCCACTCGGACTCGAAGCGCTTGCCGACCACCTTCACGACCTGGGTGAAGGTCTGGCCGACGGCGGTGAGCCTGGCGGGAGCGCCCCGCACCTCGA
This sequence comes from Acidimicrobiales bacterium, assembly GCA_038255685.1. Lineage (GTDB taxonomy): Bacteria > Actinomycetota > Acidimicrobiia > Acidimicrobiales > CADCSY01 > CADCSY01. Next base: position 4,481 of record JBBSLC010000022.1, read on the forward strand.
TGGTGCTCTTCGACAGCTCGGGCAGGCGCCGTGGGTCCTCGAGGATGGCCCACACCGCCTCTGCCGGTCGTTCGATCTCAGCGACGTGCTCGATGGTGCCCACGGTCCGCCGCCCTACCCCAGCGGCCACCGGGGTCACCGTCGCTGTCACACCCTCTGCGTAACGTGGCCCCGTGAGCATGCAGGTCCCCGCCACCCTCTCGCCCTCGTCGATCAGCTCGTTCCGCACGTGCCCGCTGGCGTGGCGGCTCGACTACATCGACCGGCTCGAGCGGGTGCCGTCGCTCGACGCCAGCATCGGCACCTTCGTCCACTCGGTGGCCGAGGCGCTCTGCGGCCTGCCACCTGCCCGCCGCACGCTCGAGGAGGCCAAGGCTGCCGCCACCGCCGCGTGGGCGCGCCACATCGCCGACGAGGAGTGGCAGTCGTTGCGCATCAGCGCCGACCGGGTGCCCCAGATCAAGTGGCGGGCCTGGCGCGCCGTGCAGCGCTGGTTCCAGCTCGAGGACCCGGGCGCCGTCACCGTCGCCGGCTGCGAGGAGTGGGTCCACGGCACCGTGGGCGGCGTGGCCATGCGCGGCATCGTCGACCGCCTCGACATCGACGACGAGACGGGCGGCTTCGTCGTGACCGACTACAAGTCCGGCAAGATGCCGATGTCGGCCTACCAGGACGAGCGCCTGTTCGGTGTGTGGGTCTATGCGCACCTCGTGGCCGAGGAGCACCCGGCTCAGACGGTCACCAAGGTCCGACACCTCTACCTCGGCGAGCGACCGGGTGAGGTGGTCCGTGCGGTCACCCCCGAGGCGCTCGCTGCCACCGCCGAGGGTGTGACCGCCACCCACCGGGAGATGGTCACCGCCTGTGCGACGGGCGAGTTCGAGACCCGCGACGGCGTGCTGTGCGACTGGTGCAGCTTCAAGGCCTCCTGCCCGGCCTTCGGGGGCGACCTCGACGACCTTCTCGCCAACGCCGTCCGACGGGTCGACCGGCCCCGCCCGGGCGAGCCCGTCAAGCTGGCCGTCGCCGGACGCTGACGCTCGTCGGATCAGTCGCCCGTGGTGAGGGCGCGGCGCGGGTGGTGCCCGTCGACGTAGCCCACGAACGGCGGGTAGATGTTGTAGCCGAGCAGCTCCTGCAGCCGCTTCGGCAGGGTCGCCACCACCTCGGGCGCGACCGCGATCACGTGGTTCTCCTGCGGCCGGAGCCAGGCAGCGACGTACTCGAGGATCACCCCGAGCCGCGGCCGGTCCGTGCGGTTGGCGCCGCCGCCGTGCCACAGGCTCCCGAGGTAGAACATCACCGACCCGGCCGGCATCTCGGCGACGATCGTCTCCGACTCATCAGGGCGCTCGTCGAGCAGGTGGCTGCCGGGCACGAGGCGGGTGGCCCCGTTCGCCTCGGTGAAGTCGTCGAAGCACCACATCGAGTTCACCACGACGTCAGGGTGGGGGTTGGTCAGCGGGTAGATCGAGTCGTCCCGGTGGAGCACCTGGGGCTTCTCGCCCGGGCCGATCTGGATGCCGACCGGCGCGGAGAGCTGATGGTGCGCCAGCACCTCGTCGAGAACGCCGAGCAGGAGCGGATGGGTCGCCGGCCCGTCGAACGCGCGGGTCTTCGCGAAAAGGGCGTAGACCCGCTGGGTGGCGAAGCCCTCGAAGTCGTTGCGACCCGTCGGGGTGCTGGCGAGCACGGCACGCAGGTCGTCCCTGATGGCCACGACCTCGTCAGGTTCGAGGAGACCCTCAACGATGGCGTAGCCGTCCGCCCGCATCCCTGCGACCACCGATGCCACCGTTGCCTCGCCAAACGTCGTCCGCACGCCACGACGCTACGTCGCCGAGGTTCCCGAGCGCAGCCTGACGTCGTGTGCGTAGGATCGAGCCAGATCCTTCCTGCGCCCGGCGACCGCCGTGGTCCCGGGCCTTTACGGCTCGGGTGCAAGCCCGGGCAGAGAGGAGCCGGCTGCAGATGAGCAAGCGGCACCGGGACGAGAAGCCACTCCGCAACCCGAAGGAGGTGCGGCGACTCGAGCAACGGGCGCTGCGCCATCGCGTCGGCCAGACGCTCCACGAGTCCGACGACGTCGAAGGCGTGGTCTTCGACGAGATCCGCACCGAGCGCCGCGGCGTGAAGACGGGGATGACCGACCGGGTGCGGCACTGGAAGCTCAAGTCCTGGAAGCGCCGCTCAGCGGTCCAAGCGCAGCGCAACGCCACGCTGGCCGCCATCATCCACGCCGACTGACACGGACCGGGCGGGGCGCGACGAGCGCCTCCCCTCGGTGTCGGGTCAGCGCACGTCGGGACCGACCGGCTCCCCGTCCACGATCTGGTCGAGGTACTCGCTCATCCCGATGCCGGCGCGGCCGTCGCACTCGAAGCGGGTCATGGCCTCGGTGATCCGGGTGACGAGCTGCTCGCCGTCGGGGGTGGTGCGGCGGTTCCGCAACGGGATCAGCGAGAGCACCTCGCCGGTCACCTCGTAGGTGCGATGGTCGGTGCGCACGGTGCAGCGCATCGCGGTCTGGTAGCGGTCGTCGTCCCAGTCGGACTCGATGGTGCACGCTCGGATCAGGTGGTACTCGCCGCCCTCGAGCACCATGCCGCCCTCCCTGGCCGGCTTCGTGGGGTCGTCGCCGCCGATGACCGAGAGCATCATGGCGAAGTCCGGGCCGAAGACCATCGGCAGCCAGCGGTACCAGTGCAGGGCCTGCCAGTGCCGCGGCCCCCACGACTTGTCCCGCAGGCCGAGCCCGTCGATGACGAGCACCTCGCCACCGACCTCGATCGTGCCCGTCGCAGACATGTGCTGCTCGTAGTGGGCCTTGGCGAAGCTCTTCTCCGGGTCGATCTCGATGGGTGAGCCGTCCTCGTACCTGGCCTGGCCGCCGTACATCGGCGAGACCGCCCGGAAGTCGAGCTCGACTGAGCAGGCCACCATCGGGTTCTCCCTGAACGCCTTGCGCGGGTCGGCCATCTGGCCGGGTTCGTCGAGGAGGCACACCTCGCCGTCGAAGGTGACCCGCAGGTGCTCGAAGGGGGTGACCACCTCGATGTGCAGGCCGCCGGCGCGCATCTCGGTGTTGCCCTCGATGGCCGGACGCCCGTAGAGGAAGCCGACACGGCCGCCCGGCAGGTAGATGCACACCGTCATCTCGGCGTAGCCCTCGTTCGGCCGGTTGCCCAGCCGGAACCAGCCCCCGACCTCCTGGGCCACGTCGAAGGCGTTGAGGTACATCGACTCGTTGTAGTTGGCAGCCGCGTCCGGCTCGTGGGGGTACTCGTCCTCCGGCTCGAGGACGGTCACGATGCGTCTGTTGCGCTCCATGGTCGGACTGTAGGGCGGGCTGCGAGGACGCGAGCGCTCACGCAACGATCAAGGCGCGCAGGCGAGCCCTCAGGCCATGGCCTCGACCTGGTCGGCGACGACATGGGCGACCGGGAGCCCGTAGCGCGCCAGGCGACGGACCGTGCCCTGCGCGAGCCAGCGGCTGCGACCGCTCGGCAACGTCGAGATCACGATCTCGTCCACGACACGGTGACGCAGGACGTCACCGACGGCGGTGTAGGGGCTCGCGTCGGAGATCTCACCGGTCGCGACCATCCCTGCGACAGCCAGCGTGTCGAGGATGTCGTCGAGCCGACCACGGGCATCGGCGCGGACACTGCCCTCGCTCCACGTCCCGAGCGGGTGCGAGGCGGGGACCACGATGTGGACCTGCACCGGCCCGTCCCCCCTCCGATGGTAGAGCTCGTCGAGCAGGTGCTGCTCGCAGAGGGTGTGGTTCGCCACGACCAGGATGCGCTTCACGGGGCACCTCCTCATCGGAGGCCGCCCTGCGCGCCCTCCTCGCTCCCATCCTCCCCCCGCCGTCAACCGGACGCCGAACAGACACCCCGGCACAATGTGCTCAGTCGCCGCCCGGACCTGCCGATGGGAGGTGGAGCGAGGAGTCCGATGGCAGTCGTGGGGGACGCAGGAGACGGTGGGGTGACGGCCGAGGATGGGCGTCAGCACGCGGCCATCGCCGGTCGTGTCCTCTCCTTCCTCTTCATCGCCAGCGGGTTCGCCACCTTCGGCACGATCCTGCTGCCGAAGCCGGAGGGCTTCCACGTCGCCGGCGTCGCCGCCATCGGGGTCACGGCGGTCGTCTCAGGCATCGCTGGACGGTTCGTCCCGTGGGGCCGCCTCCCGCTGCGAGCCTCGCTGCTGGCGATCCCTGCGGCGTTCACCCTGATCTCGATCCACAACGTGGCCGGCGGTGCCGACGCGTACCGCTACTCGCTCTTCTACCTCGTGGCCTTCGTGTGGATCGGCATGTTCCAGGCCCGTTGGACGGCTGCCTCGATGGCTGCGCTGCTCGTCCCCTCCTACCTCGCGCCGCTGCTCATCACCGGAGCTCCGGCGTCGGCGGTCGCTTCGGTGTTCTACGCCGTGCCGCTGCTCGTGCTCGTCGGCGAGATCATCGCCTGGCAGGCGTGTCGGCTCGACGTGCTCCGGCGCCAGCTCACCCACCAGGCGCTCCGCGACCCCCTCACCGGCCTGCCGAACCGGCGCCTCCTGCTCGAGTCAATCGCCCCAGCGCTCGCCCGAGCGGAGCGGATGGGAGAGCCGGTGGGGCTGCTGTTCCTCGACCTCGACGGGTTCAAGTCGGTGAACGACCGCTTCGGTCACAGCGCCGGCGACGAGCTCCTCGTCGCCGTCGCCGATGCGCTGCGTTCGACGACGCGCGCCACCGACCTCCCCGCCCGCCTCGCCGGCGACGAGTTCGCCGTGCTCGTCGAGCGCCCACGGGGTGATGAGCCGCTCACCGTGCTCGCCGATCGGATCGGCGCCGAGATCGCCCGCTCGACCACCGCCCAGGGGCTGCGCGTCGACGTCAGCATCGGGATGGCGACCTGGGACGGCAGCGCCGATCCCGATGAGCTCCTCCGTCGAGCCGACGCCGACATGTACCGCCACAAGCGTCGAGGCGTCGCGCTGACGCCGCCGGTCCACCTCACGCCCTCCGCCGAGGTCATCGAAGCCGGCGCCGGGTAGCGCGCAGACCCGCCCTGACGTCGACGCCGACGGCGTCCCGCTCCTGGGTAGGGACGCCCCATGACGTTGCTCCACAACGAACGCCGCGGGAGCGGCAACCCCGTCGTCCTCGTCCACGGGCTCGGCGCCCGTCGCCAGTCGTGGGATCCGGTCCTGCCCGGGCTCACCCACGATCGTGAGGTCGTCACCGTCGATCTACCGGGCCACGGTGCGACCCCAGCGCTGACGGGAGACCTCACGTTCGACCGGCTCGTGGACGAGCTGCACGCCTTCCTCAGCGCCGAGGAGCTCGAGCGCGCCGACCTGGTCGGCAGCTCGATGGGCGCCCGGATGGTCCTTGAGCTCGCGCGCCGCGGTGTCGGCCGCCACGTCGTCGCCCTCGACCCGGGCGGGTTCTGGAGCGCGACCGAGAAGGCCGTCTTCGGTGCATCCATCAAGGCTTCCTTCGCGCTCGTGAGGGCGCTGCGGCCTGCGCTGTCGACCATCGCCGGCAACCCGGTCGGGCGGACGGCGCTCCTCCCCCAGTTCTCACCACGCCCCTGGGCGGTCCCGGCCGAGACCGCCATCCTCGACCTCGAGAGCATCGCCGCCACGGTCGCGCTCGACGAGACGCTCGCTGCGTTGGTCGAGGCCGGGCCGCAGCTCGGTGGTGAGACACCTGGGAGGGTCATCCTGGGCTGGGGTCGTCGGGACCGGGTGACCCTCCCCCGCCAGGCAGCCCGCGCCCAGGCCGCCTTCCCGCACGCCTCGCTGCACTGGTTCGAGCGCTGCGGCCACTTCCCGATGTGGGACGCCCCGGACGAGACCGTCCAGGTCGTGCTGGCGGCCACTGCTTGAAGGGGATGTCAGCCGGCGTAGCAACCGATCGCGCTGAAGGTCACCTCGATGGTCGCAAACGCGGTGCCGCCCTCTGTCGAGCAGGTGTCCGGCCACGTCCGGCACCTCGGCGATCGGTCCCCGTGTGCCCATCGGTGGTCAGCGGTGCTCGCTGAGCACCCGCTCGTAGACGGCGAGGTGGGCGTCCGCCGCCGCCGACCAGGTGTGCCGGGCGGCGAGCGCACGCCCCCACTCCGTCCGCACGGGGTCGTGGTGCTCGATGCTGTCGAGGAGCGCTGCGGCCAGCTCGTCCGGGCCGGTGGCGAAGCCGGCGGCACCGGCGAAGACCTCCTCGAACACCGCCAGGCGGCTGAGCACGACCGGCACCCCCGCCGCCAGCCCCTCCATGGCGGCGAGCCCGAAGCCCTCCTTGGTCGAGGGCATGGCGAGGGCATCGCACTCGGCGACGAGGGCGGGGAGGGTGGCGTGGTCCACCGGGCCGAGCACGAAGGGCTCGACGCCGAGCGCGGCGCACCGGGCGTCGACCAGCGCCCGGTAGGGACGGTGGTCGAACAGCGACTCTCCACCGGCGACCACGAGGCGGAGGTCGGGTCGGCGGCGCCGGGCGGCGGCGACGGCCTCGACGAGCTCGAGGGTCCCCTTGCGGGGCTCGATGCCGCCGACGGCGAGCACGACGGGCCCGGCACCGAGCACCGTCCGCCACGCCGCTCGCCCGGCACGGTCCGAGGCGGCAGCGGCGAAGCGGGCCGCCTCCACCCCGTTCGGTATCACGGTCGCGCTGATCCCCCACCCGACCCGCAGCTCCTCGGCCACGGCGCTCGACACGCACACGTGGGTGTGGGGCGTGACGATGGCCCGCTCGTGGCACGCGACCAGCTCGGGCGTGGTGAAGGTGTCGAGGTGGTGGACGGTGCGGATGCAGCGTCCGGCGGCGTTGGCGGAGATGCAGTCCTGGGCGTGGACGACGTCGAATCGACGGCCCTCCAGGGCCAGGTGGAGCGCTTCGATGCAGCGCCCGACCCGGGGACCGAGCGGCTCACCCGGGATCTCCCGCAGCGGGACGACGACCTGCTCGACGAGGGGATCGACGGGCCGGAAGAACGACAGGTCCTCGTGGCGGGCGACGGCGAAGACGGTCACTTCTGCCCCTGCGGCGGCGAGGGCCTCGGCCAGTGACAGGGTGTGCACGACGCCCCCGCGGGGGCGTGTCGAGTAGGTGAGGAGCGCGACCCTCACGTCGGTGCTCGCACCTCTTGCAGGTAGGCGTCCGGGCGCCGCTCGACGAGGTGGTGCAGGTGGCGACGGGCGTGGCCGACCACGGCCTCGACGTCGACGTCGGCCACCGCCAGCCCCGGCCGGAACCCCGTCCTGGCGACGACGCTCCCGTCGGGCAGCACGACCTTCGCCTGGCTCAGGAAGCGCAGTCGACCCTGGCTCCCCGACAGGTTCGAGGTGACCACCACGACCTGGTTCTCCGCCGCCCGGGCCCGGTCGTAGGTGTCGAAGAGCACGCTCTGGCGGTCCCGCGACAGCCGGGCGGCCGGCGACGTCAACGACAGCGGCCAGGCGCACACGAAGGCGAGCAGGGTGGCGCCGTCGAGGGCGAGGGACCGGGCCGCCTCGGGGAACGTCTTGTCGTAGTCGATGAGCATGCCGATGCGCCCGAGCGGGGTGTCGAAGGCTTCGCACCGCTCACCCGCCCGGTACCGACCGACTTCGCCGCCGGCGAGGTGGACCTTGCGGTGCACCCCGAGGACGCCGTCACCCGACAGGCACACCGCGGTGTTCCACGGCTGGCCCCCCGGTCCCTCCTCGGTGAAGCCGAAGCACACGACCAGGGGGCCGGCAGCCGCCGCCAGGCCCGTGATGCGCTCGTCGCCCAGGCGGAGCGCCGGTGGCGGGACCACGGCGGCGCGCCCTGCGCCGAGGTCGTCGAGGTAGCCCCCGAGCACGCCGTGGGGGAGCACGAGCAGCGACGCTCCGGCCAGCCGTGCCTCCTCGATGATCCCCGTCGCCCGCGCCACGCCGAGGTCGAGGTCCCGCCCGAAGTGGGCGGCGGCGGCGGCGAGGCGCACGGTCAGGATCCGGCGGTCGCGCCCAGGAGCCCCCGGCGACGCACCGGCCCGCCCGCGGCGTCGACCAGCGCGGCCAGCTCGCCGTGGGTCGGTGCACCGGCGGGGGCGGGCAGCGGGAGGGTGGGCGGCGGAAGGGTGATCGACCGGACCCTCGCCACCAGCGCCGGGTCGGCCAGGACGGCGTCGGGGACCTCGAGCAGCTGCTGGAGGCGCGAGAAGCGGTGCCAGGCGACCGCGTCGACCTGGGCGGCGGCGCTCACCTCCCCGTTGCTCAGGCGCCCGGCACGGGCGACGGGGGTGGGCGGGGCGCCGGGTGCGCCGGCGCGCCAACGGGCGAGGCGGGCGGCGTCCTGCTCCTCGGAGTCCTCCACCCACGGTTCCTGCTCGGCCGTGAGGAGGTCGTCGAGGGCGAGGGCGAGCGCGTGCAGGTCGGTGCCGTGGGCACCGACGGCGTCGGCGATGCCGGCGGCCTGGACGAGGGCGAGGGTCGTGCCCCGGGAGTGCGCGGGGTTCGTGGTGGCGACGGCATCCCCCGCCGCGGCCAGCCCCAGCACCAGGGGGCGCCCGCCCGCCACGTGGCGGCGCAACCTGTTCTTGAGGCCGGTCATCGTGGCCACCTCGGAGAGGGTCGTGGCCCCGCCGTCGAGCCACGGGGCGACGATGGGGATGGCGCGGGCTGCGGCGTCGAAGGCGTCGCCATCGGTCAGCCCGCGCAGGGACCGGTCCTCGGGGAGGACGCCGAAGGTGACGGAGAACGTCCGGTCGTCACCCAGGAAGACGAGGCACGAGTACCGGTCGAACGACGACCCGGCGTTGTAGCCACGGTTGAGCGGCGGGATCGGGACGCCCTCGCCCAGCCGGTAGAAGCGGGTGAGGTAGGTGATGCCGCAGTCGCTGATGCGCAGGGGCAGCTCGACACCCGTGGAGGCCGAGAGCCAGCCGGGCACGGGGGTGCGCCGGCCGGAGGCGTCGACCACGAGGTCGGCCCGGATCCTGGTGCCGTCCTCGAGGGTGAGGCCCGTGAGCCGGGGCGGTGAGCCGTCGAGCGGGTGGTCGACGAGGAACCCGGTGGCGCCCGACCCCGCCGCCACCACGACGCCGGGCTCCCGCAGCACCGCCCGTCGCAGGGACCCCTCGAGGGTGGCCCGGCGGGCGGCCAGGGCGACGAGGGCGGGGTCGGCCAGGTCGGGGTGGTCCCGCTCGACCACCGTCGGCGGCAGGGCATCGCGCAGCACGAGCGGCTCCACGCCGTCGGCCAGCAGACGTGCGAGGACGTCGGGGGCGCGCTCGCCCAGGAGGGAGCGGAGGCGGGCCACGAACACGTGGGAGTGGGCGGCCTGGCGGGTGGCCCGACGCGGGCGGGGATCGGTCGTCGGAGGGGAGGACCCGGTCGCCGGGTCGCGATCGACGAGGGTCACGTCGTGCCCGTCGCGGGCGAGGAACAGGGCGGTGCCGAGGCCGGCCACGCTGGCCCCGAGGACCACGATCCTCATGCGTTCGCCCCCGCCCCCGCCCACACGCCGAGTCGGTAGACGTCGGGACGTCGGTCCCGCAGGTTGCACATGCCGCCCTGGCGGTGGGCGGCGAGCTCGACGGTGACGTCGACGGTGGCGAGGGCGATGCCGGGGCCCACGCCGGTCATGGCGAGGATGTCCCCGCCGGGGCCGACGACCTTGGCGTGGCCGACGAAGTCGAGCGAGCCGAACGAGCCGGTCTGGTTGGAGGCGACCCACACGAGCTGGTTGTCGAGGGCACGGGCCTGGTCGAACAGGTCGAAGCGCTTCGTCCAGCGGTCGTCCTCGATCTCCGGCGCCCGATCGGTGCGACTGGCGGGCCACGCCGAGAGGCAGGCGATGATCTCGGCCCCCTCGAGGGCGAGGGTGCGGGCCGCCTCGGGAAACCCCTTGTCCCAGCACACGAGCATGCCCAGGCGCCCCACCGGCGTGTCGAACGCCTCGAGCGACGATCCGGCCCGGTAGGTGGTGCCCTCACCGAGGGGCTGGTGGACCTTGCGGTACGACCCCAGCACCTCGCCCTCGCCCACGCAGACCGTGGCGTTGTACCTGGCCTCGCCGTCGCCCTCGCAGAACCCCGCGCACACCACGAGGTCACCGGCGAGGGCGGTCAGGCGGGCGATCTCCGGGCCGTCGAGGGCGAGGGCGGGGGGGACCTCGACCGACTCGCCGACCCGGAGGTCGGCCACGTACCCACCGATGGCCGCCTCCGGCAGGACGACGAGCCGGGCACCGCCAGCCCTCGCCTGGTCGAGGATGGCGGCGATGCGGGCGAAGCCGGCTTCGACGTCGCGGTCGAAGGGTGCGGCGACGGCGGCGATGGTGAGCGCGGTCATGGTCGGCTCCTCGGGTCGGTGGACGGGGCCGGCCCGTCGAGGGTGGGATCGGCGCCGGCGAGGCCCCACTCGCCCCTGGCCGCGCGTCGAGCAGGATCGGGCGGACGGTCGGGATCGCCGTGCTGCGCCGCGACCCCGGCGGGGCCGAGGCCGGTGACCCGGCCGCCGAGGACGTCGACGACCTCGCCGTCGGGCCAGCGGAGGGCGACACCACCGCCGGCGACGAGCTCGCCGCAGGTGGCGGCGACGGCCGGTCCGACGTCTGCTCCCGCCGGCAGGGGCGCACCGGCGAGCACCTGGGCGAAGCCGGGGAAGCACGTGAGCCAGGCGCCGAGGCCGGCGCCGGCAGGCGTGGGGACGGCGGCCACGTCGACGACGGCGCCGCACCCGCCGGCCTCGGCCAGCATGCCGATGGTGCCGACGATCCCCGCCATGCTCACGTCCTTGGCCGCTCGGGGGCGCACCCGGTCCACCGTGCCGGCCAGGTGGCGGAGCTCGGCCGACGAGCGGGCGGTGGTGGAGTCCCACTGGCCCGGGTGACCCGGTCGCCATCCTCCGGCCAGGTCGGCAACGACGGTGACGGCGTCGCCCGGACGGCCGCCGCCCCCCGGCACCGGCACCTGGGCCCGGCCGAGGATCGTGACCGCCAGGCTCGCAGGCACCCCCAGCGTGGTGTGGCCGCCGAGGACGGGGACGCCCCAGGCGTCGGCCCCGGCCTTGACGCCGGCGAGGACCCGGGCCGCCTGGCTGGCGGTGCGGGCACCGACGGCATCGAGCAGGCCGACCGGCACCGCCCCCTTCACCGCCACGTCGTTGACGTTCACGAGCACCGAGCACCAGCCCGCCCACCACGGGTCGCGCTCGACCATCGCCGGGAGGATGGCGTCGCACGCCGCCAGCAGGTCGCTGCCGGGGACGGGTGCGGCGTCGTCGCCGACCCAGCCGTCCCCGCCGGGGCGGAGCCCGCCGAGGACGGCGGCGATCGGCTCCTTCGTCGCCGCCACGAGACGGGCGATGCGGCCCACCGGCCAGCGCACCCGGACGTGGGGCGTCCCGGCCACCTCGACGGCGCCGAGCACGTCCCAGCCGAGTCGTGCGAAGAAGTCGGCCCGGTCCCGTTGGACGCACGCTTCGAAGCGCAGTGCGCCGAGTCGCTCGGCCTCCCCGCAGGCGGCGGTGACGAGGGCGGCGCCGATCCGACCTGCGCCCCGCCGGTCGGAGGCGACCACGAGCCGGCTGCCCGTCCACCAGGCGAGGTCCCGACCGGGGACCGCCGGCGCCAAGCGGACCGAGCCCACGACGACCCCGTCGTCGTCCCGGGCGACGAGGACCACGGTCTCGTCGAGGTCGTCGAGGTCATCCCGGTCGGTGCCGGCGAAGAGCCCTTGCTCCTGCACGAAGGTCGCCTGCCGCAGGCGGTGGGCGGCGGCGAGATCGCTGCGGTTGGCGGCCCGCTCCACCGTGACGCCGAGGGCGCTGCGCACCCGAAGGCCGGAGAGCTGCTCGACGAGGTCGCGCACCCCTCAGCCCCCCGCCGCGGCGAGGGCGCTGCACGCACCGCACGCCGCGCAGCCCGCGCCCTGGTCGGCGCCCCGCATGCCGGCGGCGGCGAGGACGGCGCCCACCCTCCGGCTCACGTCGGCGACGAGTTGGGCGGGTGGGGCGACGGCCCCGTCCTCCTCGGTGGCGAGGGTGCCGGCCAGGGGGCGGAAGGGGACGAGGAAGGGGTAGACGCCCATGGCCACGAGGCGCTCGCACCCGGTCACGAGCTCGTCGGGGTCCTCGCCGAGCCCGATGAGGAGGTAGGTGGAGACCCGGTTCCGCCCGAAGACGGCCACCGCCTCGACCCACGCTGCCTCGTACTCCGTCAGGGGCACGGTGGCCTTGCCCGGCATCCAGCGCCGGCGCACGGCGTCGTCGAGCGACTCCACGTGGATGCCGATGGCGGTGACCCCCGCGTCGCGCAGCTCGGCGAGCACGGCAAGGTCGCCGGGAGGTTCGATCTGGGCTTGGACCGGGAGGCCGGGCACCGCCGCAGTGATGGCGGCGGCGCAGCGGGCCAGGTGGCGGGCGCCGCGGTCGACGGTGGCCGAGGTCCCGGTGGTCAGGACCACCTGCTCCACCCCGTCGAGGCGCACGGCGGCCTCGGCCACCTCGGCCAGCTGCTCGGGCGTCTTCACCCTCGTCGTCGCACCCGAGGCGAGTGACTCCTCGATGGCGCAGAAGCGGCAGCGCTGGTCCGCCGCGTAGCGGGTGCAGGTCTGCACGACGGTGCTGGCGAGGACCCGGTCGCCGTGGAGCCGGGCCAGGCGCTCGTAGGGGATCCCGTCGGCGGTGGCGAGGTCGTAGAAGCGGGGTCGGGTGACGGGCCACGCCTCGACCCCCTCGACGATCTCACCGAGGTGGCGCAAGGCGCCCCCTTCGATCGACCACGGCGAGGTGTCGTCGAGCGGGAGGGCCAGAGCGCGGCCGGCGACGACGACGTGGCCGTCGTCGCTCGGACCGGCGCCCTGGGAGCGGCGCACCGGGGCGGCGACCCGCACGCCCCGCACGGCGAGGTCGGCGCGCAGCGTCGGGGACAGCGGGGCGACGTCGACCGCCGCGGTGGCCGCCACCCGTCAGACCATGAAGGTCGAGTTGATGATGGCGCCCTTGCGGGCGTAGTGGATCACGCAGTCCTGGATGTCGAGGGGGTGGCACGGGATCACGCCCTCGATTAGGTCCTCCTCCCGCAAGCCGTGCAGCGAGAGCCCGAAGCGACAGCAGTAGACCTTGCCGCCCTCGGCGATGAAGGTCTTGATGGCGCCGTTGATGTTCTGCTCCCCCGGGAAGGCCGAGTCACCGGTGTTGGGGAAGCCGCGCGTGTCCATCGCGTTCATCGAGCCCGGGCCGTAGAAGTACACCGCCGACTCGAAACCCTTGCGCAGCGCCCGGGTGGCCTGGAGGATGGCGACGAAGCTCACCGATGACTCGTGGGCGATGGCGTGGATCAGGGTCAGGTAGCACTCCCCGCTCTCGGCCTGGAGGTCGGGGAACACCTTGGTCGAGCCGTAGAGGTTGGCCCCGGCGCCGAGCGACGGGTGCGGGATCTCGTCCAGGCTGATCTTCTCGAGCTCGGTCAGGTCTGCCACGGTTGCCTCCGGGGGGTGAGGTCGGGTGGCGGTCGCCACCCGTGCACCTCACATCCAACCCGGCCCCGGTTGCGTGGGCGTCTCGTGTGCAACAACGACGTGTCGCGATCTCCTGACGCGTGCCCCACGCCTTGCTGGACAGGACCTGTCGTCCCGCACCGCGGGTCGTCGACCGATCTCGCTCAGGCGGAGGCGTCTGCCGTCTCGGCCACCACGTGGGTGACGCGGAGCCCGAAGCGGTGGAGCCGGCGGACGACGCCCTCGGCCAGCCACCGGCTGCGCCCGGTGGGCAGGGTCGAGATGACGATCTCGTCGACCGTCCTCGTCCGCAGCACGTCGGCGGTGGCGGTGGCGGGACCGGCGTCGGACACCTCCCCCGTCACCACCATCCCCGCCACGGCGAGCACGCGGTGATCTCGGCGAGGCGGGCCCGGGCGTCGGCCAGCACGGTTCCCTCGCTCCACGCCCTGATCGGGTGTGAGGCCGGGACGAGGATGTGGACCTGGACCGGACCCTCACCCTTGCGGCGGCGCAGCTCGTCGAGCAGGTGCTGCTCGTAGAGCGTGTGGTTGGCGACGACCAGGATCCTCTGCACGGTCGCCCCTTCAGGGGTGGCGACGGCGCCTCCCCGACCATCCTCCCCCGCCGTCAACCGGTACGACGGGGACGTCCGGTTACCATCGCCGCCGGCCCGGCCGCTCGACCGGCCGGCCTCCGCACGAACCCCGCCCTCGTAGCTCAGGGGATAGAGCATCGGTTTCCTAAACCGTGTGTCGCAGGTTCGAATCCTGCCGAGGGCGCCAGTGAAAGTCCTTTCAGAGGCCACATTTGGGATCGCCGCTGAAACCTGCGGTTCAGACGAGTTGCCCATCCGGGTCGGATCAGGTGAGGGCATCACGAATGGCATCAGAGCAGAGCGCGCCGACGACCTCGAGGTCGATCGCTCGGATCGCGGCCATCGCCGGTCCTCGTGCTGCGGTTCCGAGGCGTCGTGTGGAGCGGCCCGCGTCGGTGACAAAGGTCTCGGTCAAGGCGTCGGCACACCAGCGCCCAAGATCCTCAGGCCCGGCGGCGAGGGTGGTCGCCACCCTGCCATCGCGGTCGTGCTCGGCAAGAAGCCGGTAGATGTCATAGATGTCGCTTGCGGCCTTCGCCTGGTCACGCTGGCGGCGCCGGCAGGACTGAAGCTTGCAGGCGACCAGGGCCGCCGGTGACGCCACGGCGATTTCGGCGGTCGTGACGATCTCCGTGCCGTCGACCACCCGAAGCTCCACGACCTGTGCGGTCTGCACGGCCCACCAGTGAGCCAGGACGAAGATCCGGTCGAGATCGTCGTCGGGCAGATCCTCGGCCACCCAGGAGCCGGTCGTGATCACGTCTATGTTCGTGCCGTCCTCGAGCACGACCCGGGTGCCGGTCACCGAGCCGTGCTGCTCGGCAGCGAGGACCGCCAACGCCGGCTCGAGCTGACCACTGTCATCGTCGGCGACGGTGTCGACATCGGCGGTGGCGCGGTGGGCCTCAGCGAGCTGGACCATGACCGCCATGCCACCGACAAGGGCCCACGGTGGCATAGACCCCTGGCCCAAGACGCCTGCCGCGTGCACGAGTCGGGCGACCAGGCCGTCGGGGTCGGCGGCAAGGAGAACGAGGCGCGGGCTACCAGACACGGGCGAACGGCTCCGGGGGTGACCAGTCGTCGAGGATCTCTCGTCCCCGGCCGGCGTCGGTCGACAGATCAAGAGCGACGACCACCGGGTGGGCCGCCGGCCAGAGCGTCCGGCCCCGACGGGTTGACAGCGAGGACGGATAGACGCGGTGCCGACACACCCAGCCGACCGGGGGGATCGCGACCGTCGCGGCTCGACGGTCGGGTGTGGTCGGGTCGCCGAGGAGCTGTCGGGCGACGCGGACGGTGCGTTCGTCGGGGACGTAGAAGTCAGGAGGATGGTTGCCTCGAACGACAGCGGTGGCGCCGTAGGCGTTGGCCGCGAGCGTGTCGCACAGCGCCCAGCCAGCCTGCAGAGTGGCATCAGCAAGATCAGCGCCGAGACCAAGCTGGCGGGCACGCCGATCGTCGGGCCCGTCGGGCGCAGCAGCCAGCGGGACTCGGCGCGGATGCCAACGGGCCGAGACCTCCCAGAAGAGCTCGGGAATGAGGGCCCGCCCGTCGGCGCCGAGCAGGCCCTCGTCGGCGAGACGGCGCATCGCGTGGTGCACGGCGCCGAGCGAGCGGCCGGTGAACGCAACGACACTGCGGACGGAGAGCTTCTCGGCTGGGTGGGCGAGGATCGCCGAGGCCACATCGAGGCCGACGCTGGTGTCGAGCGTCGGTCGGGCTCGGTCAGTTGTGGCGTTCAGCGCCGGCACGTCGGTGTCGACGAGGAGGCCGTCGGCTCGGAGGAAGAGGTGACCACGCCGATCGAGCCAGCCCCAGCTCGCGGCGCTGAGCTGCTCGCGGACCAGCGGCACGAGACGATCTGCGACCAGCACCGAGAGGCGATCCCTGCCAGGAGGGTCGGCGCGCAGCTTGGCTACGTCGCTCGGCGCCGGAGACCGAAGGCTCTTGACCTGGACTTGGAGGCGGCGGCCATCGGGGGTGACCACGACGAGATCGACCCCACCGGCGGGAGCCTTCTCGACCGAGATGCCGAGCGAGAGCATGGCCAGGACGTCGGCAAGATCGTCAGCGCCTTCTCGCTCTAGTGTTCGTTTCACACGAACACCATAACACCGGGTTGGTGAGGGACCACCGGGTCAGCTGTTGTAGCTCTCGCGTGCCAGCGCGATCAGCTCAGCGAGGAGGTCGGAGTGCTCGTTGAAGTCAGCCTCGGTGATGGGCATCCGGTCGTAGCCCCAGCGGCTGAAGGCAAGCTGTTCGATGCCGACGTCCGCAGGACCGATGCGCGTCACCAGCCTGCGCCTGCACGCGCCAGCATGGCGTCGATGACTCGTGTGACCTCGCTCATCGCCCAGCACCTCGAGGCGGCCCGACGAGCCCTCGACCGGGTCGAACCGAGCGAGCTCGCCGCCGCCGTGGCGGAAGGCACGCTGGTGGTCGACATCCGGCCAGAGTCGAACCGGCGCGAAGAGGGCGAGGTGCCCGGCGCGGTCGTCGTGGAGCGCATCGACCTCGAATGGCGGATCGACCCGACCAGCCCCGACCGCATCCCCGAGGCCACGCCCGGACGACGGGTCGTCATCGTCTGCAACGAGGGCTACTCCTCCTCCCTTGCGGCGCAGTCGCTGCGCACGCTCTGCGTGGACGCCACCGACCTGATCGGCGGGTACCGGGCTCTCATCAGGGAGTAGCGCCAGGCCTAGGTTCCAGCAAGCCATCATCGGGCCGAACGACCTGGACCCGGCGCGTCACTCACGGAGATCGCAGAACTGCTGGACTCGGAGGTCGATGTCCTCCTTGCTCTGTCTCGCTGGACCGCCAGGGGCGGGAAAGTCGACCGTGAGCGCCCTCGTGTCGGCTGGCCTCTCACCCAGCGTCCTGATCCGAGGGGACGCGTTCTACAGGTTCTTGGACCAAGGCGCCGTGGCACCCTGGCTTCCGGAGGCGACAGACCAGAACCGGGTGGTCGTCCGCGCCGCTGGTGCCGCTGCTGGCCAGTTCGTCAGAGGTGGTTTCGAGGCCGTCCACGACGGTGTCCTGGGGCCGTGGTGGCTGCCGACATTCTTCGAAGCGTCCGGGCTGGACGAGCTGCACTACGCGATCCTGTTGCCTCCAGCGGAACGCTGCGTGCACAACGTCGCCGCCCCTGAGGGGCACGTCGATGAACCCGCAACTCGAGACATGCACGATCAGTTCCAGCTGGCTCTCACCGGTTTCGATGTCCGGCACGTGTTGAGAGACCCGCCGGGGAGCCCGGAGGACGTGGCCACAGAGGTTCTGTCCCGCTACCGCCAGGGCTTCTTCGCCTATGGCGCTCGTTCAGAGCGAGCGACACCACCTGCGGCCACGAGCGAGCTGCGAACCAGCACCGGTGACGGATGTCGCCCCCGGGTGCACGGACCTCCTCCGGAACCCAGCCCAGGTCGCGGTAGAAGTCGAGAGCTCGGTGGTTCCACTGGTCCTCCGGGGTCCAAAGCGTGGCGCTGGCGAAGCCCCGCCTCGCCATCTCTTCGCACGCTGCGGCCATGAGAAGCTTGCCGCCACCACGGCCCTGGAAGGTGAGCCGGATGAAGATGCGCATGATGTGCCCCACCTGAGAGGGGTCGTCGTCTTCGTCTTCTGTCGGCCCGAACTCGCAGAAGCCGACAACCGAGTCGTTGTCGACCAAGACCCACACGCCACCGCCGAGCTGTCGTCGGAGGTCCGTGTGAGACGTCCAGTCTCGGTCTCTGGCACGAGCGACACGGACCGAAGCCACATCGTCGGGGACGTTCCCGACGTACGTCGCCACCCAGGTGTCTGCGTGAACCCCAGCGAGATCGGCTGCGTCCTTCGGTTCGGCGATCCGGATCTCCACGCCCCAGGATCCTGCCACGCGCACCGGGGTCGACGGGGCCGGCGATTTGGGGCGGCGAAACCTCGTCCTGCGACAGACTCGCCCCATGCCAGCGGGAAACTCGATCACGAGCGTCCCGACGATGGCGTGCCGGGTGGTGATCGTTCAGCATGGCGAGAAGCAGCGGCAGCCAGGTGATCCAGGTCTGACGGATGCTGGAAGGGCGCAAGCGGGTGTCACGGCGGACTGGGTTGGCAGCAGGTGTCGGCCTGCGCGGATCGTGTCGAGCTCCATGCGGCGTGCTGTCGAGACCGCTGCTCCGATCGGTTCGGTGACCGGCATCCGGCCCACGACGGACGACCGCCTTCGGGAGCGCATGAACTGGGGCGACGACCCTCGGATGTCACTGGACGACTTCCTGGCGGAGTGGCGGCAGTCGTCCTCGGACCGGACCTTCGTGCCCCGCTTCGGAGACTCGTCTGAGCGGGCCGCCTACCGGTTTCTGGATGCGCTGCGGGAGTTCGTCGCTGAAGCAGCAGACGACGAAGACATCATCGTGGTGGCGCACGGCGGCGTGACCGTTGACTGCCTGCGCACGCTCGTCGGGGATGAGAGGCTCGAACGAGAGCAGCCCGGCCTGATCTCGGACGGGGTCCCTTGTTGCGCAGTGACGGAACTGCTGTGGGATGGCAGCGACTGGGATGTCCGGTTGCCGTCGACGGCCCACCTCGCGCACGCCATGGAGCACCGACCGGCGTGAAGCGAGTCGTCCCACCTGGGGCGCCGGCCGCTCAGCGGGCTGTGGCTCGGCCTCCGCCGGCCTTCTTCGACCGGTAGAGGGCGGCGTCGGCGGCTGCGAGCAGCGCTTCGACCGACGTGCCGGGCTCGGCGAGGGCGACGCCGACCGAGACCCCGATGCGCAGCGCCCTCCCACCCTGGAGGGCGAGGGCGGTCTCGGTTGTCGCGACCAACCGGTTCGCGACCGCCTCGGCGGTGGCGACGTCGGGCACGCCACGCCAGAGGATCGTGAACTCGTCGCCCCCGGCCCGGCCGAGCTCGTCCCCCTCCCTGAGGCTGCTGCGGAGCCGATCGGCGACCTCGACGAGGACGTCGTCCCCGACGCCGTGTCCGTGGTCGTCGTTGACCTGCTTGAAGCCGTCGAGGTCGCAGAACCCGACCGCCAGATCGCGCTCACCCCTGGCCAACGCCTCCGCCACCAGCGCCCGGAAGGTGGCGCGGTTCGCGAGTCCCGTCAGCGGGTCGTGGCGGGCGAGGTGCACGAGGCGTTCGTGCTCCGCAGCCCGCACGACAGCGAGCTCAACGAGGTGGGCGGCCCGTTGGAGGCCCTGCTGGTGGCCGAGGAAGGGTGGGTTCGCCTGCCGCCGCCAGACCGAGAGCACCGCCGGGGGCGAGCCGTCCCGGGGCTGGACCGGGACGAGCCATCCGATGGTGGCGCCGATGTCGTCGGCGACGCCGGGTGCGGCCGGTACCTGAACGACGTCCTCGCCGCCGAGGACGTCGATCCACGGGGGTGCGCTCCTCGGCAGTGCCGCTGCTCCTGGCCATGACCCGGCCACGCCGTGGAACGCTTCGCCATCGAAGCCGTGGTGCACCGACGCGCCGACGCCCTCGAGCGAGGCCGTGATCGAGCGCGTCAGGATCTCCAGGTCCTGGGCCAGCGCCTCGCCAGCGGCCATCGCCACGACGAAGTCGGACATGTGCCGCTCCCCCTCCCACGAGCGCAGGCGCAGGGCGACGAGGTTCCCCACATCTTGGTGATGGAGCGGCATCGCCGACACCTCGAGGTGCCGGGTCCCGCCGTCGGGGTGCAGGACGGGGAAGACGATCGGAACGCTCGAGTCCATCTCCTCGAACGAGGTGATCTCCGAGAGCGCGGCGACGGCCATCTCGGCCGCCCCCGGCTCCACGAACTCGACCATGTTGCGCCCGATCAGCGCTGCCGCCCGCCACCCGGTCACGACGGCCAACGAGGAGCTGGCGTGGACGATCGTTCCGGAGGTGTCGATGATCACGAACGGCATGGCGGTGCGGTCAAGGATGTGCCGGAAGAGGGAGTCGGGCAATCCCTCCGCCCCGTCATCGCGCGCTTGCATCTCCACCCTTCACCATCGGCCGCACCGGGAGTGCCCTGAGGAGATCGGACCGGCCTGGCACGGCGGCCGTCCTCCTCAGCCGTCCAGCTCGGTCAGCACCTCGCCGATGATCTTCGTCGCCTCGTGGGCAGGGAGCGGGTCCCCACCCTCGGCCTCGGCCACCTCAGCGGCGAAGTCCTCGACCGAGTGGACCCCACCGACGAGGACGTGGCGCAGCGCCTCGCCGGCTGCCTCGGCGTCGTCGAGCCCCGCCACCGCCTCGGCCACGGCGTGGTCGGGTGAGGACGCAACCTCGTGCACGAGGCCCATGGCCTCCTCGCGGCCCGTCGCCGTGGAGACGGAGGCCTCACGGTCGGGGTGCTGCTGCTGGTCCCAGGCAGCGAGGGCCTCGTCGTAACCGCCCTCACCCGGGTGGAGCACCCTCGTCTCGGGCTCGGCGGACACCTCGTCCTCGCCGCCATCCCCATCTGCTCCGTCGACGACCGGCATGTCCTCGGCGCCTTCGGCTGCAGACGCGCGGGCGGGCTGGACGGGGACGACAAGCGTTCCGTCGGGGTTCCGGATGATGTCCATGTGGTCTCCTTGGTCAGGGCACCCCCACCATGGCACGGGGGTCAGACCGCTTCGGTGACGGCGAGGATGCGGCCGCCGTCGAGGTCGACGACGAGCAGGCGATCACCGAGGACGAGCAGGTGCTGGGGGTGGGCGAGGCCGGTCAGGAACGTCTTTCCCTGGTGGGGCGCGCCCTCGGTGCTCGTGGGGACGGTGACCACCCGGCCCTCGTTCCACAGCGCGACGAGGAGCACGTCGGAGTCCCACGGCGCGACGGCGACCGAGGTGGGGCTCGCGCCCGGCTCGAACACGGCGTGGGACCTCGGCTCGGTCTCGCATCCCTCTTCGGTGCCGCCGTACTCCTCCACGGGTTCGCGATCCCCGACGCAGGCAGGCCACCCGAAGGTGTCTCCTGTCTCGACCGCCACCAGCTCGTCGGGCGCCGGGCGGCCGTCGAACGCACCGTCTGACATCTCCGTCTGCCACAGCGTCCCGTCCGCGCCAAAGGTGCGCGCGTAGGCGTGCTTGAGGCCGTCGGCGATCGCTTCGGGCTCCTCACCTGGCACGACGGAGAACAGGGTGCCCGACCCCTGCGCCGGTCGTCGGCTGAAGAGCGAGCCCGAGGTGTTGTAGAGCAGTCGGCCATCCTCGGTGGTCGTCAGCGTGCCCTCGGAGCGCCCGTTGTAGGGCAGCTCGTCGAGCACCACCTC
>JBBSLC010000023.1:0-25711 GCA_038255685.1 Acidimicrobiales bacterium
GCCAGGAGCGTAAGGTAGACCCGTGGTTGAGACTCCCGACGATCCTGCCCGACGGGGCCGCCAGATCTTCAGCCAGCTACGTGCTGCCGCAGCAGACACCGAGGGCGCCGATGGTGCGGGGGTGGAGGGAGAGGGGACCGATCCCGGCGACGCCGATGGGGGCGCGGGTTCGTCGTCTTCGGCGTCGAGCGCTGTCCTTGCAGAGCCCGCAGGTACCGAAGCGTCCGACCCGCGACCTCCGTCGACGTCGGCACCGGACGTGTCCACCGAGACCGATCTCGTCGTGCTGCACCATCATGGAGCAGACGTCGACAGCGACGAGACACCGCCCGCAGCCAATGACGAGGCGCTCGTCGCGAAGGGCGACGAGGCACCTGCTGCGGCCGGTGACGAGCGGCTGGTGCCGATCGGTGACGGCACATCGGCTGTGGGGAGCGCCGAAGGACCGGACGGGAGCGATGCTTCGACAGCCACGAACGTGACAGGGACCGCCGGGAGCGAAGAGGCCTCGGGTGCAGCGGATGACGCACCACAGGCTGCGGATGGTGCTGGAGCACGTGATATCCAGGCAGCGATCGCGGGTGTCGAGCCGTCGGTCGGCGTCGCCGGCGACGGAGTCCTCCCCAAGGAGGTTTCGGGTACCGACCCAGCCGGGACCTTGACTGCGTTGGAGCGCGACGTCGCCGTCGCGACTGCAGCCGCGGGTGTCGTCGCCCCTCAGATCGCAGTGGACGCAGCGCCCGCCCCTGGGTCGCTACGACCGCCCCCGCCGCCCGACCTCGAGCAGTTCTCCGAGGCCACAGCTGAGGTCGTGACCGCTGCAGACGACATGGCACCGCCCGTGCCGGCGGCGGATCGCTTCGCTCGCCCGCTGCCGCGCATCTTGGCCATCGCCAACCAGAAGGGAGGCGTGGGCAAGACGACGACCGCCGTCAACCTCGGTGCGTGCCTCGCGGACCTCGGCTACCGGGTCCTCGTCTGCGATCTGGACCCCCAGGGCAACGCGTCGACCGGGCTCGGGCTGAACCCCCACAACATCGAGACCTCGATGTACGACGTCATCCTGAACGACCTGCCCATCGAGGACTGCATCGAGCCTTCGACGGTCCGCAACCTGTTCGTGGCACCGGCCAGCCTCGACCTCGCCGGGGCAGAGATCGAGCTGGTGCCCGCGTTCAGCCGGGAGCTGCGGCTCAAGCGGGCGCTCGAAGCCGTGCACGACGACTTCGACTTCGTCCTGATCGACTGCCCCCCGTCGCTCGGCCTGCTCACCGTCAACGGCCTGGCCGCAGCCAGCGAGGTGGTCGTGCCCGTCCAGTGCGAGTACTACGCCCTCGAGGGCCTCGGCCAGCTCCTGCGCAACGTCGACCTCGTCCAGCGGAACCTGAACACGGCGCTCGAGGTGAGCGCCATCATCTGCGTCATGTACGACGCTCGCACGAAGCTCTCCGAGCAGGTCGTGCAAGAGGTGCGTCGCCACTTCGGTGACCGGGTGTGCCGCAACGTCGTGCCGAGGACGGTGCGTCTCTCCGAGGCCCCGTCCTTCGGGCAACCCATCATCGCGTTCGATCCGACCTCGCGAGGCGCCATCGCCTACCGCGAGCTGGCAAAGGAGATCAGTGGTGGCACGCCGCAGCGGACTCGGTAGAGGACTCGGGGCGCTCATCCCCGCTGAGGTGGCCCACGCCACCGACTCGGTGCTGCGGGAGGTCCCGGTCGGCAACGTCTCGCCCAACCCCCACCAGCCACGACGACACTTCGACGAGGACACGCTGTCCTCCCTCGCAGCATCGGTGCGTGAGCTCGGCGTCCTGCAACCCGTCCTCGTGCGGGCGACCGGCGACGACCGCTTCGAGCTGATCGCCGGTGAGCGTCGGTGGCGGGCGGCCAAGCGGGCCGGCCTCGCCACCATCCCGTGCATCGTGCGGGGTGCCGACGAGCTCGCCTCGCTCGAGGCCGCAGTGGTGGAGAACCTGCACCGCCAGGACCTCAACCCGATGGAGGAGGCAGCTGCCTACCAGCAGCTGATCGAGGACTTCCACCTCACCCACGACGAGGTCGCCACCCGCGTCGGCAAGAGCAGGGTCGCCATCTCGAACACGCTGCGGCTCTTCCAGCTCCCGCCGTCGATCCAGCGCCTCGTGACCGACGCAGCGCTGTCGGCGGGGCATGCCCGCGCTCTGCTCGGAACGCCGGACCGGGCCTTCCAGGAGGCGTTGGCCAAGCGGGTCGTGCACGACGGCTTGTCCGTCCGAGCCGTGGAGGAGGCAGTGCGGACCCGAGGAGAGCTGGAGGGCGGTGTGGCGTCGGCATCGGCTCCCTCACGCGGTGCTCGAGGTCCCAAGCTGCGCCAGGCGGGGATGCACGAGCTCGAAGAGCTGCTCTCGGAGCACCTCGCCACCCGCGTCAAGGTGGAGGAGGGCGGCACCCGCGGGCGCGTGGTCGTGGAGTTCGCCGATCTCGACGATCTGGAGCGCATCTATCGGGCGATGACCGAGCCCGACCCTGCTTTCTCGGCTCGGGCCAACCCTCAGGTAGAGGATCCTGTGGATGGGGGAGAGGGTGGTCCCTCCACCGGAGGTTGATTCTCCCCACGCTGTGGCCAAAGCTGGGGATAACCCGTTTTCCCCGCCATCGTCCCAGGTCAGGGGCGTGCGCGACACTGCCCGCCCCCGAAGGGACGGGCAGTGTCGGCGCCCGGAGGCGAGGGCGTGCGGTGCTCCTCGGAGCCGCTCCTACAGGTACTCGGCGAGCTCCTCGAGCAGCTGGCCCTTGCCCTTGGCACCGACGAGGCGCTTCTGCGGCTCACCGTCCTTGAAGATGATGAGCGTCGGGATGCTCATCACGTCGTAGCGGCGGGCTGCGTCAGGGTTGTCGTCGACGTTGAGCTTGGCGACGCGGACCTTGCCGGCCTGCTCGGCGGCGATCTCTTCGAGCACCGGTGCGATCATCTTGCACGGACCGCACCACTCTGCCCAGAAGTCGACGATGACCGGCTCGCTCGAGGCGCCGATCTCCTCGTCGAAGGTGGCGTCGGAGATGGTGAAGGTGTTCTCTGCCCTGGTGTTCCTCTCAGGTGTGCGTCAGGCGGAAGGGTCTGGGCGGTCGCGGTGGACCCGGAGGCGTCACCACTCGGTGGGCGTCTCGGAGAACTCGGGCGGCACCTCGTGGTGCGCCTCGAGCCAGCGCTCGGTGTCGATGGCGGCCATGCAACCGGAGCCGGCTGCGGTGATGGCCTGGCGGTAGGTGTGGTCCTGGACGTCCCCGCAGGCGAAGACGCCGGAGATGTTCGTCGCTGTGCCATCTGGTGCAGTGATCAGGTAACCCGCCTCATCCATGTCCAAGATGCCCTTGAACATGTCGGTGTTGGGGCGGTGGCCGATGGCGACGAAGAGCCCGGCGACGGGGAGCGTCGTGACCGCACCGGTCTCGACGTTGCGCACGACGGCTCCTTCGAGCCGGGTCTCTCCCACGAGGTCGGTCACCTCGGTGTTCCAGAGGAACTCGATCTTGTCGTTCTTGAACGCGCGCTCCTGCATGATCTTGCTCGCTCGGAGCTCATCGCGGCGGTGGATCACGGTGACCTTGTCGGCGAACTTGGTCAGGAACAGGGCCTCTTCCATCGCCGAGTCGCCCCCGCCGACGACGGCGATGTCGCGCTGCTTGAAGAAGAACCCGTCACACGTGGCGCACGTGGAGAGGCCGTGGCCCATCAGGCGGCTCTCGGCCTCCAGGCCGATCATGATCGACCGGGCCCCGGTGGAGACGATCACGGCGTCGGCGAGGTAGGTGGGCTCGGCCGCGCTGGTGTCGCCGACCCAGAGCTTGAACGGGCGCTCGGTGAAGTCGACCTTGGAGACCTTCTCGGTGAGGAACTCGGCCCCGAACCGGGCGGCTTGGGCACGGAAGGTGCTCATGAGCTCGGGACCCTGGATGCCGTCGACGAACCCCGGGAAGTTCTCGACCTCGGTCGTGAGCATGAGCTGGCCGCCGGGCTGGTCGGTGGTGGACGACGGCTCACCCTCGATCACCAGCGGGGCGAGGTTCGCCCGGGCCGCGTAGATGGCGGCTGTCAGCCCTGCGGGGCCGGATCCGACGATGACGACGTGACGTGACTCGGGCACTCGGTCCTTCCTGACTCAGACCCCGAACGGGCCCACGGTGTTCGGAACACGCCTCCGGCGACGAAGATTCCGTCGCTCGCTGCGCGTCGTCAGCGGTCGGTGTCGGCCTTGGGGGTGCGCTTCGACCACAGCAGTAGCCCGAGCAGCGAGAAGACCACCCCGAGGATGAGGTGGGCGGACCACACCTCGCCGGGGACGACGACATCGATGGCTCGCACCAGGGCGACGGTCACGAGCACGAGGGCAGCGAGGCCGAGCACTGCGGCGACGAGGCCGTACACGACGACCCGCACGATGCGCTCGAGGGGCTCGATCGTCTTCGAGCGGATGGTCCCGACGGCACGTTCGATCGTGTCGGCGGTCTGGCTCGGCCAGTCGTCGCCGAGCGCACCGCTTCGAGAGGAGCTGGGCAGACGCGAACCGATGCCGGTGTCTGACATGGCGCCGAGCCTACCCTCGCGGGGTGCGCCGAACCGTGGGGGTCCTCGTCGCGGCGCTCGGCGCCGTGCTCGCTGCGTTCATCCTCGGTGAGTACGAGCTCGTCGGCATCGTGCCCCTCCTCGCCGGCGCCGTCGTCGGGCTCCTGGTCGGCGAGGCGGTCGTCGGCATCGCCCGGTGGCGCGGTCCCGTCGCCTCGGCCGTCGCGGCGCTCCTCGCTGCGGGCAGCCTCCTGTGGGCTGGGTGGATCGACTCGAGCGAGGGACTCGAGCCCTACCCGGCGCTCGCCGCCGCCGGCGCGCTCCTGGCGGCAGTCGCTGCGGGCGTGCGTGCGTGGAGCAGGCGGCCCGTTCAGCCGGTGGCGTAGGACTGGAAGGTCACCAGGCGGCACGTCTCGGCGGTGACGAGCACGACGAGGGTGGTGGGCCGGTCGGTGCCCACGGCCTCGAACCCGAGCACGAGCCCGGCCTCGCCGTCGATCGTGGCGGTGCCAGCCAGGATGAGCGCCCCCAGCTCGCCGAGCTCGGCGCGGACGGGGTCGATGCAGGCCTCGGCTGCCTCGGCCGAGCTGCTGGCGCCGCCGCTGGCGCTGAAGCCCGAGCCGGCGTCCCCTGCGTCCCCTTCGCTCGTGGTCTCGGAGCCGTCTCCGACGGCGGTGGGCTCGGGCTCGGCGCTCTCGACTTGGGCGTCGTCGGAGGCGGCGCCGCCACCTTCGGCCGGCGCCGCGGACGTCCGGGCCGAGAGCGCCTGGTCGACCACGCTGCGCAGGTCGGCGCCAGGGTCGAGGTCGCCGAGGTCGCCGACGTCGGTGAAGCCCTGGTCGGGAGCAGCCAGCGCGGCTGACTCCTCGGTGGCGCTCTCGTCCGAGGTGGCAGCGTCGGTGCTGCTGTCGTCCTGACCGGCACCGCCGTAGAGGAGCGGGACGGCGAGCACGAAGAGGAGCAGGACGGCAGCGGCGGCGATCCAGGGGCCGGCCACGATGCGGGGTCGGGCTCGACGGCGGGCTCGCAGGGCCGCCATCTCGTCGCTCGGTCGAGACGTCTCGCCTGCCGGACCGGCGTCAGCCCTGTCGGTCGTGCGGCCGTCCCTGGAGACCGGTCCACCGAGGGTGTCGCTCCCGTCAGGCGCCTCGAGTCCGCCGAAGGCCTCGAGGGCAGCGACGATGGTCGCCTCCCGCACGACGGCGGGCACGCGGAGCGGCGGGACGGCGACGGCGTCGTGCACGGGTCGGAGCGCTTCGACCTGCGCCTGGCACGACGCACAACCAGCGAGGTGTGCCGCTTCGTCGGCGGTCGACTCCCCGTCGAGGGCCGCGCTGAGGGCCTCGACGTCGAGGTGGTCCACGGGCCCCTCGTCGGGCTGGTCGGTGTGCTCGGTGGTCAGGGTCGAGTGGTGGGACGATCGCTGGTGGGTGCGGGGTTCCCTGCGAGCACCTCGGCGAGGGCGGCTCGACCTCTGGCGATGCGCGACCTGACGGTCCCTGGCGCGATGTCGAGGACCTCGGCGATCTCTGCGTAGTCGAGCGTGCACAGGTCCCTGAGCACCACGGCGGCGCGGTGGTCGGGGCTGAGCGTGGCGAGCGCAGCATCCACGTCGAGGCGGTCGGCGACGGCGCCGGCGAGGTCGGTGCCACCCGGTCGGCCCCGTGCGTCCACCCGGTCGGCCCCTTCCAGCACGGCGTCGTCGACCCCGGTCAGGGGGCGTCGGCTCCGTCGACGGAGCTCGTCGAAGCAGGCGTTCGTGGCGACCCGGTACGCCCAGGTGGAGAACGCAGCGCGCCCGTCGAAGCGAGGCAGGCCACGGACGATGGCGATGAGCGCCTCCTGGGTGGCGTCGGCGCCGTCGGCGGCGTTGCCGCACAGCCGGTGGCACAGCGCTGCGATGCGGTCGTGGTGGGCCCTGAGCAGTCGGTCGAGGGCCGTGCGATCGCCTCCCTGGGCGGCCAGGACGAGCTCGGCGTCGGACGCCGCACCACGCTCGTCTCTGGGTTGGCGTCCGGCTGGGGCGATGGCCGGAGCGTAGCGACGGTGCTCGTGGCGGTGGTGGTGGCTCGCTCGTGGTCCACCGGTGGGCTCAGCCGAGGACGCGCAGCTCGGAGATCTCGACGGAGAAGCGGCTGCCGACGCTGCCGTCACCCACATCGGTGAACCACAGCAGGACGTGGCGGCCCTCGGCACCGCCGAGGTCGAAGGTCACGCTGCCGTCGATGTCATCGGCCTGGTCGACGGGCTCGCCCCAACCAGCGAGATCGCCGGGGAGTCCGTCGGTCACGTACGCGCTCGCGGCCCACCCCGCGGTGGGGGAGTCGACCTCGAGGCGGTCGAGTGCCGCGACGTCGGCGAGTGGGACGACCACCCCGACGCCGTCCTTCAGCCCGCCGAGGCCGCGGGTGTCGTAGCGCTCGCTGCTCCAGCTCGTGTCGGGGTCATCGTCGGTGAGCGCCCCGAGCCGGCCGTCGTTCTCCCGACCGTCCCCCGGTCGGGGGTCGAACGACGTTGCCGGTCCGGCGATCACGACGTCGGCCGTGGCCGAGCCCTCGTTGCCGTCGTCACCCGTGTCCTCGCTGGCGGCGCGCGGCCCGGGCCGCACCGCTTCGAAGAGGTCCTGGCCGACCTCGGTCTGGCCGAGGAGGGCGCCGACGAGGCCCACGGTGCCGGCGACGATGGCGATGAGCACGGTGGGCACGATCCAGGAGCGCTCCTGGCGGGCGAAGGCGACGACGCCCGTCGGCGGTGTGACGGGGTGGGAGACCGGTGCTGCCGTGCCGGCGCTGGTGGCGTCGAGGTGGCGTGCGCTGGTGGCATCGCCGACGTCGAGGTCCTGGACCGACGGGTCGACGGCCAGCAGTGCCTCTCGCAGTGCAGCGGCGCTGTGGTGGCGGTCATCCGGCTGGCGCGCCATGGCCTTGACGATGGCGTCCTCGAGGGCGCGGGGGATGCCCGCCCGGATCTGACGGGGCGAGAGGGGCGTGGTCGTGAGCCGGGCGAGCGCGGTGGCCGTGGGGTTGTCAGCGACGAAGGGCGCCCGGCCGCACAGCGCCTCGTAGAGGACGATGCCGAGGGAGTAGACGTCGGAGCGCGCGTCGAGGCCCTTGCCTTCGACCTGCTCGGGCGAGAGGTACTTCGCCGTGCCGACGATCTGGCCGACCTCGGTGAGGTCGCTCGCTGACTCGGCCGCCTTGGCGATGCCGAAGTCGGCGACGAGGACCCGTCCGTCATCGGAGAGCAGGATGTTGCCCGGCTTGACGTCTCGGTGGACGAGACCACCGTTGTGAGCGTGCTCGAGGGCGTCGGCGACCTGGGCTCCGATCGCCATCACCCGCAGCGGGGGGAGCTGGCCCTCCCGGTCGAGCGCCTCTCGCAGCGTCGGGCCACGCACGAGCTCCATCACGATGGCCTCGGTCCCGTCGTCGGAGCAGGTGTCGAAGAGGGCGACGATGTGGGGGTGGGAGAGGCGTGCGGCAGCGACGGCCTCGCGGCGGAAGCGCTGCACGAACGCCTCGTCTCGTGCGAGGTGGGGGAGGAGCACCTTCACGGCGACCGGGCGGGCCAGGACCTCGTCGAGGCCCTCCCAGACCTCTGCCATCCCGCCCCTCGCGATGAGGCGGACGAGTCGGTAGCGGCCCCCGACCACCACGTCGTCGCCTCCGCCTGACGCCGTTGCGGAGGCAGGGGACGTCGGAGCGGGGTGGTGGGACGACTCGTTCACGGCACAGCCACCGTACCGGGGGTCTTCGCGGGCCCGACGCCGGCCCCGGAGGCGGAGCCCTCCAGGGTCAGCGAGGGACCTGGTAGGTGACGCCCATCACGCCCGGACCGCCGTGCACGCCGATGGTGGCACCGATCTCCCCGACGAGGATCTGGTCGCGGGGGTGGTGGGGGGTCAGCATCTCGAGGAACTGGTCGACGTCGGTGGCGCTGCCGTGCATGACGCTCAGGTTCTCGACCGCACCGGCCTGTCGGACCTTGTCGACGAGGTGCTGGAGCGCCTTGGTGCGCGTGCGGGGCTTTGCCTCCTGCTGCACCTCGCCGGTGCTGATGTCGATGATCGGCTTGATCGACAGCAGGGCGCCGAGCATGGCCTGGGCACCGCCGATGCGCCCGCCCTTCTTGAGGTTGTCGAGGGTGTTGAGGGCGCCGTACACCCTGGTGCGGGGCTTCATGTCCTCGACGATCGCCACCACCTCCCCCGGGGTCGCACCGTCGGCTGCTGCCCTGGCGGCGGCCTTCACCTGGCTGCCGAGGCCCGAGGTGATCGAGCGGGAGTCGACGATGCGGACGTCGGAGCCCTCGAGGGCGCGTGCGGCGTTCTGGGCCGAGGCCATCGTGGCCGAGAGCAGGC
Source organism: Acidimicrobiales bacterium (assembly GCA_038255685.1). GTDB lineage: Bacteria > Actinomycetota > Acidimicrobiia > Acidimicrobiales > CADCSY01 > CADCSY01. Next base: position 8,904 of record JBBSLC010000023.1, read on the forward strand.
TCGAGATGTTGATGCACACGACGGCGTCGGCGCCGCCATCGAGCGCCTCGCGGAACGCCACCTCGAACGCGCCGGGGGACGGCGCAGCCGTCTCCGGCAACGCCGCAGAGGAGGCGAGCTTGGCGTAGAACTGGGCGGGCGTGAGGTCCTTGCGGTCGACGTACTCCTCGGCGCCGAAGCGGATGGAGAGCGGCACGACGGTGACGCCGAGCTCGGCGCTCTCGGCGTCGGTCAGGTCAGCTGCGCTGTCGGTGACGATGCGGACGGCCATGTGCTCCCCCTCTGCCCGGCTGGGTGCCCGGGTCCGGGTCGACACCGTAGGGCCCGCAGGCCCCGGCGTGTGCGCCGAACCGGGTCGTCAGAGGGCTGAGCCGGTCGTCGTGGCGTGCACGCGCACCACGTACCAGGTGGCGAGCTGGTCGATGCGGTCGAAGACGTTGGCCTCTGCATCCTTGACCACGGTGAGGCCGATCCGTCCGTCCGACAGCAGCTCGAAGCGCTCGAGCGAGGCACCGTCTGCTTCGGCCTCGGCACGCGCGGCCGCCTCGGCCTGGTCGAGGTCGTTGGCCCTGAGGTAGGTGCGCCCCCCGGCGGCGGCCGCCTCACCGGCGGTGGTGTCGAGCTGCACTCGGACGACCAGCGGGGTCCCGAGGTCGACGGCGGCGAACACGACGAGCGCACCGATGAGGACCACCTTCAGCCACCCGGCGATCACGTCGCCGACCTCCGTCGGACGTGGTCGTACCGCGCTGCGGTGGCGTGCTCGTCGACCTCCATGACGAGATCGTCGGCACGCTGCGGCTCACGGTTGAGCGCGACGATGTCGGAGCCGGCGCGCCACCGAACCGACGAGGGTCTTCGCCTCGGCCACCCCGAGCAGGCGGCTTGCGACCAGGTAGGCGAGGCCGGTCGGCCCTCCCGCCACCACGAGCCCGAGGACCGGACCGAGATCGGTCGCCACAGGCCGCAGGGCGAGCCCGACGGCACCGGCGACGGAGGCAGCGACGAGGAGGCGACGCAGCGTCCCGCCACCGAGGCGGACACGGGCACCGGCGCGAGCCAGGCGCCGCCGCAGCAGCACCAGCTCGAGCCAGGCTGCGCTGCCGGAGGCAGCAGCGAGGCCGACGGCCCCGAGGCGCAGCGCGCCGTCGGTCCGCTCGGCGACGGCGAGGGGTGCGATCGGCGCCGGTGGGCGCTCGAGGAACAGCAGCCCGTCGACGCCGGGTCCGACGAGGCCGACCCGGTCGAGCTGGAACATCAAGACGACGCCGATCCCGATCGCGACGACCACCCGGACCGCAGCGATCGCCGCCGGGCCCTTGGTGTCGCCCAGCGCGTACAGGGCGTTCTGCACGAGGCGGCTCGCGGTGGTGGCGAGCAGCCCGATGGTGAACGCGGCGAGCACGTACCAGACGAGCCTGGCGTCCTCGGCCCGGAACTCGCCGGTCTGGAGGAGCGCGCCGACGACGAGGTCGCCGAGCACGAGGTACGCGACCGAGGTCCCGACGACGAAGAACGCGATCCGTGCGAGCCCGTCGTCGAGTCGCCCGGCGAGGGAGGCGACGGCCTCCGCCCGGTCGGCGCCACCACCGGTTGCCGCGGCCCGGCTCAGCTCGGGCAGCTCGGCAGCGGCCACGCTCATGCCGAACAGGCTGATCGGGAGCAGGTAGAAGACCTGGGCGTAGCCGAGGGCGGAGACGGCGCCGACGGCGAGGAGGCTGGCGAGGAGCAGGTCGACGTAGGCGGACAGCTGCACCACGCCCCGGCCGGCGACGACGGGGCCGAAGCGCCGCAGGACGTCCCGAACCCCCGGCAGGTCGGTCCGGACGCTCAGGCGCAGCGGTCGCACGAGCGAGGCGATGACCGGCAGCTGCACGACGAGCTGGAGGATGCCGCCGGCGAAGGCACCCCAGGCGAGGCCGACGGCGAGGTCCCCGCCTCGGACCCCACGCACCCCGAGGGCGACGAGGGCGACGATCTGGGCGACGTTCCAGAGCACGGGGGCGACGTAGGAGAGGAAGAAGCGGCGGTGGCTGTTGAGGACGCCGAGGCACCACGCCGACAGCACGAGGACCCCGACCCCGGGCGTGAGGATCCGGGTGAGGGTGACCGTCAGCTCGAAGGTCTCGCCGGTGAAGCCGGGGGCGAGCACGCGGGTGAGGGGACGGGCGAAGACGACGCCGACGACCACCAGGGTCCCGGCCAGGGCGGCCAGCAGCCCGGCGATCGCACCTGCGATCCTGCCGGCCTCCTCCTCGTCGCCCTTGGCCAGCGCTGCCGAGTAGACGGGGATGAACGAAGCAGACAGCACCCCTTCGCCGAGGAGGTTCTGCAGGACGTTCGGGATCCGTGACGCAGCTCGGAAGGCGTCGACGGCCGGGCCCACGCCGAGGTAGTTGGAGAGCGCGCGCTCTCGCGCCAGGCCGGCGAGGCGGCTCAGCAGGATGCCGGCCGCGACGAGCGCGGCGGAGCGTCGCCCACCGGCCTTGGTCTCGTCGGTGGCCTGCACGGCCGAGGCGACCTCGGCTGGCTCGCTGCCCTGTCCCTCGGGTTCGTCGGCGCCGACGGCGGCGCCGATGGGCGGTCGGGGCCCGTTCCCGTCCGTCACGCGATCGGGACGAGGCGCCTGGCGCGCCGGACCGTGCGCCAGTGGCGCGCCCACCACAGGAAGAGGAACACGCCGGCGCCTGCGGACAGCGCCACGCCGACGCCGGAGAACGCGGTGGAGCGGACGGTGACCTGGCTGCGGAGCAGCTCGACCCGGCCGTCGGGCGACGTGACGGTGATGAGCAGCGGGAAGGTGCCGGGCGAGCGGACGCGCACCGGCACGACGAGCGGGGTGTTCTCGTTCGTCAGCCTGAGGTCGTAGTCGACCCGGTTGGCGGCCGATCCGGCATCGTCGAACGCGAGCTTGTCGCTCTCGAGGGTGACCCTGACCGCGAGCGGCTGGGACCCGTCCCTGATGATGGTGAGCGGGATGGTGCCTTCGCTGTCGGGGAGCCGGAAGCTCAGCCCGTCGAGGATCCGGACCGAGCCGAGCAGGTCGTCGAGACCGTCGGTGACGCCGGCGAGGTACCGGCGACGTTCGAGCGGCGAGAGACCGTCGGCTTGGGCGAGCAGGGTCCTGTCGGTGAGCTCGCCTGCCGCCGCCACGTCGCCCTCGACGATGCCGAGCAGGGCGGCGAGCCGGCGTCGAGCCTCCTCGACGTCGGCGGCGTCGATGCCGAGGCGGTCGGTCGTGGGGGCGAGGTCGCGCACGAGGGGGTCGTCGACGCCGCCCTCGGGATCCACCTCGTCGAAGTACGTGTCGAGGGTGACGGGCGTGAGGATCGGGGAGTCGGCGAGGCCGTCGAGGACGGCGGCCAGCAGCACCGGGTCGGCGCGCACGTCCTCGGGCGGGGCCACGACCACACCTCGGGGCCGCAGCGGACCGGGCTCGTCGCCGTGGAGGACGGCGAGGTCGGCGAGCAGGTGCTGGGCGCCGAGGACGGGGTCGGCGGCGGCGAAGCGCGCCGACAGCGCCGGTTCGGGTGACGTGGCCTCGAGCTCGAAGCCCTGGCCGCCGGCGGTGAGCGCGAAGGGCCGGGTCAGCGAGAGCCGGAGCTGCACGGGGCTGAGCGAGTCGTCGGGGACGACCAGGTGGTCGACGCCGAGCCCGGCTAGCCGGCGCAGGGCGCGCGGGCTCGTGCCCTCGTCCTCCACCCAGGTCCGCGCATCGGTGGTCGCACCGATCGCGTCGTCCACGGCGTCGTCGCCCCGGCGGCGCTGCCCGGCGACCTCCTCCCCGAGCCCTGCGGCCTCGAGCGCATCCAGCGAGAGGTCGACGAAGGGGCCGGACACGACCTGGCGGCCGGCAGCCGCCGTGCGCAGGTCGCTGAGCACGGCCTCGGCCTGCGCTCCCCGTGGGTCGTCGGCAAGGGTGAGCCTGCGCAGCGCCTCGAGGGTCTCGGGTCGGGGCGTGAGCGTGAGCGGCGTCTCCTCGGATGACGCGAGCACCGAGGCGAGCGCTTCGAGGCGGTCGAGCTCGCTCGGGTCGAAGGTCGTGGTGCCGTCTGGCCCGATCGCGAGGTCACTGCGAACCGGTTGGACGACGGCGACGTTGAGCGGGGTGGTGCCGTCGGCTGGCGTGCGCACCAGGTAGGTGGTGAAGGGAGGTGCGGCGTCGCGCTCGGGTGAACCAGGGCGGAGGCCGACCACGAGGGGGTACACCCCGGCGCGAGGCAGGGCACGGAGCTGGCGCTCTCCTGCGACGTCGGTCTGGTCGGGGACGAGGCGGATGCGCCGGGTGCCGTCAGGTGCCGGGGTGAGCTCGGCCAACGGGATCACGAACTCCGCTCGCCTCGCCCCGAGGAGGCGACCCTCGAGCGTCTCGGTGAACTGCGAGCGCGAGGTGACGGGGGCGTGGAGGTCGATCACGATGGCGTCGGTGGGGTCCGCGTCCTCGCCGAGGGCGACGTGCAGCTCGAAGGTCGCACCCTCCTCCAGCCAGTCCGTCTGGCCAGCCAGACCGACGCCGTCACGGGGGACCAGCGGTGCTGTCCCGGTCGTACCTTCCTCGGGAGGATCGGCGTCCGCAGGAGGATCGGCGTCCGCAGGTGGGTCGGCGTCCGCAGGTGGGTCGGTCCCGGTCGGCGCACCCTGCGATGTGGTGGCCGTCTGGGTCAGGGGCCCGGCGGCGGCCTCGTCCCCGATGTCGGTGCCGACCTCGAGGGTCGGCCCGGCGAGGGCGGCGAAGGCCAGGACGGCGGCCGCCAGCCCGACGACCTGGACGGCACGGGCGATGCTCGGGCGCAGTGGTCGCCTCACGGCGCGAGCTCACGGTCGGCGAGGGGCCGGGTGAGCACCGCGAGGCCCGACGGCTGGAGCCGGAACCCGAGCCTGAGGTAGAGCGCGAGAGCTCGTTCGTTGTCGACCTGGGTGTTCACGACTGCCCCGGTGACGCCTCGGCCGGCCATCCAGCGCAGCGCGTCGATGACGAGCGCCGAGCCGATGCCGCGCCCGGCGGCGTCGGGGTCGACGGCGAGGCGCTGGAGGTAGCCACGCGGACCCGCCCGGCCCGCGATCGCGTAGCCGACGACGTCGTCGACCGTCGCGACCCGGTACCTGGCCCGGGGGGTCGCGGTCATGGCCTCGTCGAAGCCGGACCGGTCGAGCCGCCAGAACGGGGAGAAGGCGAGCCCGTCGACCTCGAGGGTGCGGGGCCGGTGCCAGCGCTGGCCACGGCGCAGACGTGCTCCACCGGGCGATCGAGGCGCGGGCGGGAGGTCGCAGAGGTCGTGCGCGAGCAGGTGCAGCTCCTCGCGGATCTCGAAGCCGTCGTCGAGGAAGCCCCGCTGCTCGCGGCGTGCGAGCGCGCTCGTCACGACCGACCCGTAGCCGCGGGTGCCGAGGACGGCGCAGCAGTGGCGGACCATGGCGGCGGTGAGCGGTGGCGACTCGGCCAGCGGCACGACGTGGGCCACGTTCGGGTCGCTGCGCCACGGACCGACCCGAACCCGCTCGGGACCCCTCCGGACCACGTCGACGCCCCGCACCCGGCCACGCTACCGAGCGTCGCCTGGCCGGCTGGTGCCATCGACACGCCCCGTGGTCGTCTCGAAGGCTGCGACCGCCGTCGGTGGGTACCCTCGGCATCCTCTGTCGATCCTGTTCGTCACCCACCCCGACCTCGCCGGCCACGACACCGGACCTGGCCACCCTGAGCGCCCGGCCAGGCTCGAGGCCGTGCTCGCTGGTGCCCGGGCTGCAGGCCTCGACGATGAGCTCGTGCCCATCGCCACGCGCCCGGCGACGCGTGCCGAGCTCGAGTCGCTCCACCCGGCCCCCTACCTCGATGCCCTCGAGCGGTTCTGCGCTGCCGGTGGTGGCCAGGTCGACGCCGACACCGAGGCGGTGCCGGCGTCGTGGGCCGCAGTCCTCCTCGCCGCCGGATCGGGTCCTGACGCGATCGAGCGCCTCGACCGGGGTGAGGCATCGGCGGCGTTCTGCGCGGTGCGCCCGCCCGGTCACCACGCCATGCCGACCCGGGCCATGGGCTTCTGCCTGCTGAACAACGTGGCCGTGACGGCTGCGCTGCTCGCCGATCGTGGCGAGCGGGTGGCGATCGTCGACTGGGATGCGCACCACGGCAACGGGACCGAGGCTGCCTTCTACGGCGACGCCCGCGTCCTGTACGCCTCCCTGCACGAGCACCCCCTCTACCCCCACACCGGCCGGCTCCACGAGACGGGCGGGCCGGGGGCCGAGGGGACGAACGTGAACCTGCCCCTCCCCTCGGGTGCCACCGGCGACGTCGCCCTCGCCGCCTTGGACGAGGTGGTGCTGCCGGCGATCGAGCGCTTCGGGCCGACCTGGTTGCTGATCAGCGCCGGCTTCGACGGCCACCGGGCGGATCCCCTCACCGGCCTCGGGTTCTCGAGCGGTGACTTCGCCGACCTCACGACCCGTGTGCTCGACCTCGTGCCTGCCGGCCGTCGCATCGCCTTCCTCGAGGGCGGCTACGACCTCCAGGCGCTCGCAGACTCGGCCGGTGCGTGCCTCTCGGCGCTCGCCGGCGGAGACCACCGTCCCGAGCGGGCGACGTCGGGTGGTCCAGGCCGCCGGGTCGTCGACGCCGCGAAGGCACTGCACGAGCGCTGACCCGCCACGGGCGCTGCCCCGGCGTCGTGATCGCGCTCAGGTCCGGGTTCGAGGGCGCCGATGACCCGATCGTGCCCACGCCAGACGCGCAGCAACCGACCAGCCCGTTCTTCAAGGCCGTCGACGTCGACCCCGCCGTCTCGGCGGTCGGCCTCGACGAGCTGCTCGAGCAGCTGTGCCTCTCGCAGGGCTCGGACCTCCACCTCAAGGCGGGCGCTCGGCCCCACATCCGCGTCGGCGGCCACCTCGAGGTCATGTCGTTCCCGATGCTCGCTGCTGCTGACGTGGAGCGCATGGCGAGCGCGGTCCTCGAGGCGGATCGGGCGGAGGAGTTCGCCCGCACCAACGAGGCCGACGTGGCCTTCAGCATCGGCGGGCTCGGCCGGTTCCGGGTCAACGTCTACCGGCAGCGGGGCACGGTGGCCATGGTCTTCCGACGGGTCGCCACGCTGATCCCGAGCTTCGACGAGCTGGGTGTGCCCGAGGTCGTGGGCGCGCTCGCCGACGAGCACCGAGGCCTCGTGCTCGTGACCGGGCCGACGGGCTCGGGCAAGACGACGACCGTCGCCGCCATGATCGACCACATCAACCAGACCCGCGCCGTGAACGTGGTGACGATCGAGGACCCCATCGAGTTCGTGTTCAACGATGCCAAGGCGCTCGTGAACCAGCGGGAGATCGGCAGCGACACGGGTGGCTTCGCCGAGGCGATGCGCCGGGTGCTGCGCCAGGACCCCGATGTCATCTTCATCGGCGAGATGCGCGACCAGGAGACCGTCCAGGCTGCGCTCGCGGCCGCTGAGACGGGGCACCTCGTGCTGTCCACGCTCCACACCGCCGACACGATCGAGACGGTGAACCGGATCATCGACTTCTTCCCGTCGCACCAGCACCGCCAGGTCCGACTCAGCCTGGCCACGTCGCTGCGCGGGATCGTCAGCCAGCGCCTGCTCGAGCGGAAGGACCGCCAGGGACGGGTGCCCGCCGTCGAGGTGCTCCTCAACACCGGTCGCATCGCCGACCGGATCATCGACCCCGACGTCGGTGGCGACTCGATGGCGGAGATCATCGCCGACGGCGCCTTCTACGGGATGCAGAGCTTCGACCAGAGCCTGTTCGGGCTCTACCGGGACGGCTGGGTCACCCTGCGCGACGCCATGGCGTCGGCCAGCAGCCCTCACGACCTGCGGATCGCGCTCCAGCGGGCCGGGCTCGTGTCGCAGACCGCATCGGCCTGAGCCGAGGCCCTCAGCGCGCCAGGGGACGGACCAGCTCGATCGACACGTCCGGTCCTGCCACCGTCGTGGCCGCCGGGTCGAGGACGTGGCCGAGCAGGGCCTCGGGACCGAGGTCGACGAGGTCCTCCGGGTCCGTCGTCCCGTGCACGAGCACGTGGCGGGCGAGCGCTCCCCGCACCGCCTTCGCCTGGTGCGAGACGGTCCGGCGGGCGACGGTGCCGTCGGCGGCCCGCACCTCCTCGACCACGCGGGGCGTGATGCGCCGCGCGTAGGTCGGGCCCATGGTGGGACGCCACGCGGCGGCGTACTCGGCCGACAGGAGGTCCCACACGACGCCACCGCCGACGCGTCGGTCGAGGACCGGCGAGAGACGGGGGCGCCACCACCCCGACAGCCTTCCGAGCGGCTCGAGTGCGGTCCCCATCGTGAGGCGGTACTCGGGGATGAGGTCGGTCGGCGCGACCAGGCCCCAGAGGCCGGAGAGCACCACGACGTCGCGACGGAGCCGGCTGCGGGCGGCGGCGGGCAGGGAGGGGGCGTCGAGGTGGGTGAAGAGGACCCCGACGTAGCGCTCGATGGCGGGGAGCGTCGGCGCACGCTCCACCCCGCTCGGGGCGCCAGCGGCGCGAGCCGCGCGTGCGACGCGCCGGCGGTCGGGGTCGAGCTCGGCGAAGCGACCGGGGGGTGCGTCTCGCCAGCACGGGCCTGTGCCACCGGCCGCCTTGCCCCGGGATGGCGGGAGGAGCACGACGGGGCTGGGCACGGGCTCAGCGTGCCACGGTGCAGCGCCGACCCGACCAGCGCGCTCGCCGGACGGACCGGGTGGGTCAGGTGGCGACCCCGGCGGGGGGCTCGGTCACGTTGCCTACGGTGAGCCCGTCGAGGGCCTCGACGAGGCGCGGGTCGCCGAGGCGCACGAGGTTGTCGAGGACGTCGCCGATGTGACGCGCCTGGGTGTGCATGGAGGTGAGGAGCGAGGCTCGATCGTCAGCCGGGAGCTCGGCCCAGTGCGTCGAGAGCAGCTCGGTCCCGCCCACGAGCACCGACACCGATGACAGGAGCGAGTGGGCGATGACGGCGAGCAGGTCGTCACCATCGGGCGGCGCGGCCCCCGGCGCCGCCACCGCGCCCCCCGGGTCATCCACACGTGCCGCCACAAGCGGCATCGTAGGCCCGGGAGCACGTCGCCCGCCGGGGCGGTGGGGGGTGGCCGGTAGCGTGCAGCAGTGGTCCCCGCCCGCCTCCAACCCGTCCTCGACGAGGTGCGACCGGTGGCCGAGCGCCTTCGACGATCGGGCCACCGGGCCTACCTTGTGGGGGGCTCGGTGCGCGACCTGCTCCTCGATCGCGACCCGGCGGGGATGGACTTCGACCTCACGACCGACGCGCGCCCCGACGACATCGAGGCGGCGGTGCGGGGCTGGGCGGACGCCGTGTGGACGCAGGGCAAGCGCTTCGGGACGATCGGTTGCCGCAAGGCGGGGCGGGACTTCGAGATCACGACGCACCGGGCCGAGGCCTACAGCCCCGACTCCCGCAAGCCCGACGTCACGTTCGCCGACGCCATCGAGGCTGATCTGTCCCGGCGGGACTTCACCGTCAACGCCATGGCGCTGCTCGTGCCGCCGAGCAGCGACGACGACGACCAGCCCGAGCTCATCGATCCGTTCGACGGCGCGCTCGACCTCGCCGCCAAACGGCTGCGGACGCCGCTGTCGCCCGAGGAGTCCTTCACCGACGACCCGTTGCGGATGCTGCGGGCGGCACGGTTCCTCGCCGGCTACGGCCTCGTCCCCGACGACGACCTCGTCGCTGCGGTCCGGAGGCTGCACGACCGGCTCGAGATCGTGTCACCTGAGCGGATCCGCATGGAGCTCGACAAGCTCGTCGTCGTGCCCCGGTGCGGGCCGGGGCTCTGGTTCCTCGTCGACACCGGCCTCGCCGCGGAGTTCCTCCCCGAGCTGCCCGGCCTCGCCCTCGAGCAGGACCCGATCCACCACCACAAGGACGTGCTCGCCCACACGATCGCCGTGGTGGAGAACACCCGTCCTGAGCGCATCGTGCGACTGGCTGCGCTGTTCCACGACATCGGCAAGCCCAAGACCCGCTCGTTCGGGCCCCGGGGCAAGGTGACGTTCCACCACCACGAGGTCGTCGGCGCCCGGATGACCCGTGACCGGATGCAGCGGCTGCGCTACGCGACCGATGACATCGAGAAGGTGAGCCGCCTCGTCGAGCTCCACCTCCGCTTCCACACCTACAAGCTGGGCTGGACCGACTCGGCCGTGCGGCGCTACGTCCGCGACGCCGGCGACCTGCTGAACGAGCTGAACGAGCTGACCCGCTGCGACTGCACGACCCGCAACAAGCGCCGGGCCGAGGAGCTGTCCCGACGGATGGACGCGCTCGAGGAGCGCATCGCCGAGCTCGAGGCCGCCGAGGAGCTGCAGGCCATCCGTCCCGACCTCGACGGTGCCGCGGTGATGGCCCAGCTCGGCATCGGCCCTGGCCCCGACGTCGGTCGTGCCCTCGCCTTCCTGCTCGAGCTCCGCCTCGAGGAGGGCCCGCTCGACCCCGACGAGGCCGCTGCCCGCCTCGACACCTGGTGGTCCGCCCAGGCCTGACGCGCCTTTCTGGACGCTCCACCACCGCTGCGGTGGTCGATCGACCGGAATCGAGCGTCGGCTGAGGCCCGCCACCGCTTTCTGGACGCTCCACCACCGCTGCGGTGGTCGATCGACCGGAATCGAGCGTGCGGTCAGGCGCCGGGGACGGGGGCGGTCTCGGCGTCCGCCTCGACGGTCGTCGTGCGCACTGGGCGGGGGACCCGGGTGCGGAGCACGACGAGGCCGGCGAGGCACAGGGCGGCGCCGACGGCGAACGCAGCCGGCTCGCCACCGACGGCGACGACCCCACCGAGCGCCAGGGCACCGATGCCCTGTGACAGGTCGAAGAAGATCGAGAAGGTGGCGACCGCCGAGCTGCGCTCGTGGGCTGGCGCGGCGTCGATGACGAGCACGTTGAGGGCGGGGAACAGCAGCGACATGCCGACGGCGAACACGATCGTGCCGGCGTAGAGGCCGGCCGGGACCTGCCAGACCGCCATGACCACGAGGCCGACGGCGAGCGCGCAGAGGGCGATGCTGGCGGTGCGCACCGGCCCGACGAGGTCGGGGATCCGGGCACCGAGCACCCGTACGGCGAGGACGGCGCCGGCGTAGAGGGCGAACACCTGCGAGGACCCGTCGAGGCCGATGTCGCTCACGTAGAGCGGCACGAAGGTGGAGAACCCGGCGAAGCCGATGAGCGACAGCCCGAGCACGGACCCGGGCACGATGGCAGCGGGGTGCAGCAGCCGCTTCGGACCCCTCGGGGCGCCGATGTCGCCGATCGGCGTCCACCACGCGAGCACGGCGCCGACCACGCACGAGGCCGCGGCGACGAGCCAGACCGACGTGAACCGGTCGCCGCCGAGCACCCACTCGCCGAGGGCGGGGCCGAGGGCGAGCCCCCCGTAGATGGCGACCGAGAAGTAGCTGGCGGCCTCACCTCGGCGGCTGTCGGGGGCGAGGTCCTGGATGGCGGTCGCTGCACCCACGAACAGGGCGGCCTCACCGACGCCGGTGACGATCCGGAGCCCGATCAGGACGGGGATGCTCGTCGCCAGGCCGTAGGCGGCGACCGACGCGCCCACGATCAGCGCGCCGCCGATCACCAGCACCCGTCGGCCCCGCTGGTCGCCGATCCGACCGATCCACGGCCGCAGGAACGCCGCTGCGAACGAGAACGCCCCGACGGTGATCCCGACGGCGACGTCGCCGCCCCCGAGCGGGCCTTCCACGTACAGCGGCAGCACCGGGGTGAGCACCCCGATGGCGACGAAGTACGCGAGCGCCGAGGCCGTCACCAGCGCGAACGGCGCGGTGATGAGGCGTTCCCGGCGGGCCATCACCCCAGTGTGTCGGCCGCAGGGGCGACCGCATCCGCCGAGCCCCTCGCTCGGCCCCTAGATGCCCTGCTTCCTCGCTCGGATGATGAGGGTCCGGGGGACGTGGGTGAAGGGCGGGCGCCAGTGCTGGCTGCGGGGCCCGTCCGCCAGGGGCTCGGGCTCGAGGATCGTGTCGACCCGGAAGTTGGCCCGGCCGAGCGACGTGAAGAGGTCGCCGACGGTGTGGCGGTAGTCGGTGAAGGGGACGCCGTTCCACTCGTAGCCGATGGGGGCTCGGTCGAAGTAGGAGCGCCGGATGAGCAGCGCAGGGTCGGCCTCGTCGTCGATCATGTCGTAGGCCGGGTGGGGCAGGCTGAAGACGAGCGGGTGTTCGGGCTTGAGCACGCGGTGGACCTGGCGGAAGACGCGATCGAGGTCCTCGACGAAGCCGAAGGCGTAGGCCGAGAAGACGAGGTCCATGGTGTCGGCCCGGACAAAGGCGAGGTCGGCGAGGTCGCCCTGGCGCAGCTCGACCTTGACGCCCTCTCGCTCGACGAGGCGACGGGCGAAGGCGAGCTGGGCGGCGGAGAAGTCGACGCCGATGGCGTTCGCGCCCTGGCGGGCAAAGGCGATCGAGCACTGGGCGCCGCCGCAGCCGAGCTCGAGGACCCGCTTGCCCTCGACGCTCCCGCACAGCTTGAAGTCGGCCTCGGTGCCGATGTCGGGCCCGTAGTGGGCCACGTCGGTCGGGAGCCTGGCACCCTCCTGGTAGGCGGCGGCGTGGCGGTCCCAGGCGGCGGCGTTGTCGGTCGTCACTGCCTCAGTGTGACCCGACGACCGCGAGCGGCCGGGGATGGAATGGCGGCGTCGGCGGAGCGGCTGGAGAGAAGTAGTTGCAGACGCAACGAAAAGGAGCCACCATGAGCACCGTGACCGATCCCACCGCCGTCGTCATCCCGGCCGAGCGCCGCTTCCACACCCGCGCCGGCTGGCTCGACTCCCACCACAGCTTCAGCTTCGGACACCACCGTGACGCCACCAACACCCACCACGGCCTGCTGCTCGTCAACAACGACGACCGGGTGCTCGGTGGCACCGGCTTCGACACCCACCCCCACCAGGACATGGAGATCGTCACCTGGGTGCTCGAAGGCGCGCTCGAGCACAAGGACTCCGAGGCGAACCGAGGGATCCTGTACCCGGGCCTGGCGCAGCGGATGAGCGCGGGCACCGGCATCTGGCACTCGGAGATGAACAACAGCGGCGCCGAGGACGTCCACTTCGTCCAGATGTGGGTGCTCCCCGACACCGAGCGCGTGGACCCCGGCTACGAGCAGCTCGACATCAACGCCGAGCTCGACCGTGGCGGGCTCGTCCCGATCGCGTCGGGCAAGGGCCACGACGCCGCCATCTCCATCCGCCAGGCGAGCGCGGTGCTCTGGGGTGGGCGCCTGCAGGCTGGTGAGCGGGTGGAGGTGCCAGATGCCGGCCACGTCCACGTCTACGTGGCCCGCGGCTCGGCCGACTTCGACGGTGGGCTCACGACCCTCGGTGAGGGTGACGCCGTCCGCCTCACCGGCGCCGGCGAGCGCCCGCTCGTCGCCGGCCCTGACGGCGCCGAGGTCCTCATCTGGGAGACCGCCTGACCCCCTCGTTCTGTCGGTGCGCCGTCCCGGGGGCCGGGATGTGTCACCGACAGCCCGACGGCAGCACCGGTTCTGTCGGTGCGGTGGGCCGGGGGCTGCCACCGACAGAACCGGGGTCCCTCGCCCGGCTAGGCCTCGGTGCCCGCCTGGAAGTCCTCGCCGGCGGCGAAGGCTTCGACCATGCGGTGGGCGACGTCGTCGTGGTGCTGCACCGGGGGGGACTTCATGAAGTAGGCGCTTGCGCCCTCGACGGGGCCGCCCATGCCGCGGTCCATGGCCAGCTTGGCGCAGCGGAGGGCGTCGATGATGACCCCAGCCGAGTTGGGGGAGTCCCAGACCTCGAGCTTGAGCTCGACGTTGAGCGGGGCGTCACCGAAGTTGCGACCCTCGAGGCGGATGTAGGCCCACTTGCGGTCGTCGAGCCACGGCACGTGGTCCGACGGGCCGATGTGGACGTCGTGGGCGTCGATGCCGTGGTCGAGCTGGCTCGTGACGGACTGGGTCTTGGAGATCTTCTTCGACTCGAGGCGGTCCCGCTCGAGCATGTTCTTGAAGTCCATGTTCCCGCCCACGTTGAGCTGGTAGGTGCGGTCGAGGACCATGCCGCGGTCTTCGAACAGACGGGCGAGCATGCGGTGGACGATGGTGGCGCCGACCTGGCTCTTGATGTCGTCGCCCACGATGGGCACGCCGGCGTCGGTGAACTTCTGGGCCCACACGGGGTCGCTGGCGATGAACACCGGGATGGCGTTCACGAAGGCGACGCCGGCGTCGAGGCACGCCTGGGCGTACATCTTCTGTGCGGCCTCGGAGCCGACGGGCAGGTACGAGACGAGCACGTCGGCGCCTGACTCGCGCAGGGCGGCGGTCACGTCGACGGGCTCGAGCGGGCTCTCCTCGCACGTCTCCCGGTAGTACTTGCCGAACCCGTCCAGGGTCGGTGCCCGCAGGACGGTGACGCCGAGGTGGCCGACGGGGCTGAACTTGATGGTGTTGTTCTGGCCGCTGAAGACGGCCTTGCTGGCGTCGATGCCGACCTTGGTGGCGTCGACGTCGAACGCGCAGACCAGGTCGATGTCGCTGATGTGGTAGCCGCCGAGGCTGACGTGCATGAGGCCGGGGACCTCGTCGGCCGGGTCGGCGTCCTTGTAGTACTCGAGGCCCTGCAGGAGGGAGCTCGCGCAGTTGCCCATGCCGGCGATGGCCAGCTTGATGCGACCGGCTCCGCTGCTGCTCGGGCCGTTCTCGGTGTTGCTCGTGCTCTCGGTGCTGCTCATCGGGTACCTCCGTAGGCCGTGGGGGCCGGTTCGTGGCCGTCGCGGAGCGTCGGCGCGTGCAGGGTTGGTGCGGTCGGTGTGACGTGGTCGTCGCTGTGGTCGGGCGGGCGGCTGCGCTCGGCGAGGGCTCGCTCGTCGGCGAGCAACCGGTCGATCCACGCGATGTCGCGCTCGGTGGTCTCGCTCTCGTGCTCGAGGAGCGACCGGAGGTAGGAGTCGATGGCGGTGCCTCGGGCGCTGAGCGTCCGGCGCCCTTCGGCGAGGCGCTCGACGAGGATCGCCCGGCGCCGCTCGAGGAGCCGGGCGCGGGTCGATGCGTCGGCGAAGCGGCAGAACGCCACCTTGACGCCGAAGCTGCGCTCGTCGTCGCCGGGATCGGCGATCAGCTGTGCGAGGCGCACCTCGCCCGCCGGTGTGAGGTCGTACACCTTCTTGTTGCGAGGGCCCCGCACCGCGATGCGCCGTGATGCCCTGAAGGCGGCCGCCTCACCGGTGAAGGAACCCGTCATCGGCGTGGTCGAGGCGACGACGGACGTCGAGGTCGCTGCCGCAGCGACCGCGCCGTCGCGCTCGAGGCGGCTGAGGGCGGGATAGAGCGAGCCGAACGAGATCGAGGAACGGGGGGGCAGCACCTCGCGCAGCCGCTTCTTGAGCTCGTAGCCGTGCATGGACCCCTCCTTGAGGAGGCCGAGGATGCCGAGCTCGATCACGACGTGCAACCTATCGAACCGATATATCGAACACAACTGGCAGCGGTGCCGGCACGCCAGGCGCCCTCGGCGAGATCGTCTCGGTAGCCTCGTGCGGATGACCTTCCGGGCCGACCGCATGGGCGCGGGCAAGGCCGCGTCCGGTGGGACGCCAGGAGAGATCGACTACCGCCTCGCCCGCCATCGCCTGCTCTCCGAGCTGCGCAAGGGTCGCCTCGCCCGCCACGAGGTGTGCGACGCTCATCCCGAGCTCGTGCGGGCTGCCCGCAACGTCGGAGAGGAGACGGACCAGCTGTGTCCCGTGTGCGAGGAGACCAACGTGGTCCTCGTCTCCTACGTCTTCGGCCCGCGGATGCCACCGCAGGGGCGGTGCGTGACGACGAAGGCGGAGCTGAACAAGCTCCGCCGGGGGGCAGCCGAGCTCGCCTGCTACGTGGTCGAGGTCTGCCCCGCCTGCTCCTGGAACCACCTCGCCCGGACGTTCCTGGTGCAGCCGATCCGGCCCCGCAAGACCCGCTCGGCCCCCTCGGCCTAGCCGCAGCTGCAGCAGCGACGCTCCTGTCCCTCGCCGGCCGTGGGCACCTCGTCGTCCTCGCCGCCGCCCTTGCCGTCGTCGCCGGCCGCCGGGTGGCGACCGGGGCGATCGGCCTGGTCGCCGTGGCCGTCGCCGTCCGGTGGGGCTCGACCTCGCTCGAGGCGGTCGGGGGAGCCCAGGCCGTCCTCGGCCCGGCAGCGCTCACCGGCCCGGTGGCGGGCGGGCTGTCGTCGCTGCTCGGCGCACTCGCCCTCGTCCTCGTGGCACCCGCTGGGAACCTCCGGGCGGCGAGCGTCGGCGCCGCCGCCGCCTTCCTCGCTGCCGGACCAGCCGGCACCGGAGGCATCGCCGTGCGCGTGGCGAGCACGGTCGTCTTCGTCGTGCTCTGCCTCCTCGCCCGCCACCTGCCCGGCTGGCGGTTCCCGCTCGCGCTGGCGGTCGGCGCACTCGCCCTCGGCCTCGCCGGTGCAGCGACATGAGCGAGCGCAGCGAGCGTGGCCCGAGCGGCCCGGCCGCAGGCCCGGAGCGGACGACATGAGCGAGCGCAGCGAGCGGTGGCCCGAGCGGCCCGGCCGCAGGCCCGGAGCGGACGACATGAGCGAGCGCAGCGAGGGTGGCCCGAGCGGCCCGGCCGCAGGCCCGGAGCGGGAGACGTGAGCGCGCTGCTCGTCCTCGCGCTCGTGGTCCCCTTCGTCGCCGCGGCCGCGACCCGACTGGTGGCGCCAGCCGACGCTCGGACGGTGGTGCGGGGGTCGGGGGCGGTGGCTGGTGCCTGCTGGTTCGCCGTGCTGGTCGGCGGCGAGGTCGCAGCCGGCCCGTTCACCGGCGGCGGGCC
>JBBSLC010000024.1:0-25660 GCA_038255685.1 Acidimicrobiales bacterium
CCCGTCAGGTCAGATGCTCCAGCGAGCCTCGCCGAAGCGGTAGCCGACGCTGCGGACGGTCTGGATGAGCGGCGCGTGCTCGTCGGTGAGCTTCGCTCGGAGACGGCGCACGTGGACGTCGACGGTGCGCGCTCCGCCGTAGTAGTCGTAGCCCCAGACCCGGCTGAGCAGCGTCTCGCGGGTGAAGACCTTGCCGGGGTTGCCAGCCAGGAACTTGAGCAGCTCGTACTCCATGTACGTCAGGTCGAGCGGTCGACCGCTGATGGCTGCCTGGTAGGTCTCGAGGTTGAGCACGAGCGGGCCGTACTCGATGAGCTCGGGTCGGCTGCCTCCGCCGCTGCGGTAGAAGAGGTGGCGGAGGCGCGCTTCGAGCTCGGCCGGTCGGACCGGGGCGAGGCAGAAGTCGTCGTAGAGGTCGTCTCGCAGCGCGAGGTCGGCGAGCTGCGCTCCGCCCACCAGCAGGAGGAGCGGCTCGAGGGAGACGTCGACCTTGCGCAGGGTCCGGCACAGCGCGAAGGCGGCCTCGGGCTGCTCGTCAGCGCAGATGATCGCGCCGGCCCAGCCATCGTCGGGGGCGAGGGTCGTCGCCGCCTCGGCCGACCCGACTGCCTTCCAGGGGTAGCCGGCGAGGTCGAGCGCCTGGGCCAGCTCCGGTGGTGGTGGGTCGGGGAAGAGCAGGAGAGGCTCCACGTGGCCTCAGAGCACCGGGAGGTAGCGGTCGAGCTCGAACTGGCTCACCTGGGTCTTGTAGTCCGCCCACTCGGAGCGCTTGTTGCGGATGAACCACTCGAAGACGTGCTCGCCGAGCGCCTCGGCGACGAGCTCGGAGCGCTCCATCACGTCGATGGCGTCGTTGAGGTTTCCGGGCAGGGTGTCGATCCCCTCGGCCATGAGCTCCTGGGGCGTGAGCCGGTGGAGGTTCGCCTGGGTCTCGGGCGGCAGCTCGTAGCCCTCCTCGATCCCGGCGAGGCCGGCGGCGAGCACCACGGCGAAGGTGAGGTAGGGGTTGCAGGCCGGATCGGGGGCGCGGTACTCGATGCGGGTGGACTCGGCCCTGCCCCGCTTGGACCGGGGCACGTTGACGACGGCCGACGCGTTGTTGCGAGCCCACGCCACGTGGACCGGCGCCTCGTAGCCGATCACGAGGCGCTTGTAGGAGTTGACCCACTGGTTCGTGACGGCGGTGATCTCGGGGGCGTGGTGGAGCAGGCCGGCGATGAAGCCCTTGGCGACCTTGGAGAGGCCGTGGGGGTCGCCGGGATCGTGGAAGGCGTTGACGTCGCCCTCGAACAGCGAGAAGTGGGTGTGCATCCCCGAGCCCTGCACGCCGGCGATCGGCTTGGGCATGAAGGTGGCGTACGCCCCGCGCTCCATGGCGATCTCCTTCACCATGAGGCGCAGCGTCATGACGGTGTCGGCCATGGTGAGCGCGTCGGTGTGGCGCAGGTCGATCTCGTGCTGGCTCGGGGCGTCCTCGTGCTGGCTGTACTCGACGGGCACACCCATGTCCTCGAGCGTCAGCACCGTCTGCTTGCGCATGTCGGTGGAGAGGTCGGCGACGGTCAGCGCGAAGTAGCCGCCACGGTCGAGCGGTCGAGGAGAGGCCGAGGAGTCGTCGTCGGCGAAGTAGAACCACTCCACCTCGGGCGCTGCGTAGAACGTGTAGCCACGCTCCTTGGCACGGTCCAGGTTGCGCCGCAGCACGTTGCGGGGGTCACCTCGGTGGGGTGCGCCGTCGAGCTCGGTGATGTCGCAGAAGACCCGCGCCGTCGGCGCGTCGCCGTTGCCCGCCAGCGGGAGGATCTGGAACGTCTTGGGGTCGGGGCGAGCGAGCACGTCGCTCTCCTGGACCCGGCTCAGCCCGTCGATCGCCGAGCCGTCGAAGGTCATGCCCTCCGACAGGGCGTTCTCCAGCTCGGCGGGTGTGATCGCGAACGCCTTGGGTGCCCCGAGCACGTCGGTGAACCACAGCTGGATGAAGCGGATGCCCCGCTCCTCCACCGTCCGCAGCACGTAGTCCTGCTGGCGCTCCATCGATCTCCTCCGCTCGCCGTGAAGGCGACATCATCGCACCTCGACCGAGGTCCTCCCCGAGTACCGGCGCCAGTTCATCAACCGTTCACAGAGGTGCAACGACTCCGAAACGGCTCGCTGCGACCGTGCACAGGCACGGGCGACAGGCCCACCGAAGACGGAGGAAACGACGTGGCATACAAGGCTGAGTACATCTGGATCGACGGCACCGAGCCGACTGCCAAGCTCCGCTCGAAGACGAAGGTCTTCGCCGACGGCGAGGAGCTCGGTCTCTGGGGCTTCGACGGCTCGAGCACGAACCAGGCGCCGGGCAAGAACTCCGACTGCGTCCTGCGCCCCGTGTTCGACTGCCCCGACCCGATCCGCGGCGGCGACAACCGCCTCGTCATGTGCGAGGTCCTCCTCACCGACATGACGCCGCACCCGACGAACACCCGGGCGGCGTGCGCCGAGGTGGCTGCCAGCTACGAGACCCAGGAGCCGTGGTTCGGCATCGAGCAGGAGTACACGTTCCTCCAGGACGGGCGCCCCCTCGGCTGGCCGATCGGTGGCTTCCCCGGCCCCCAGGGTCCCTACTACTGCGGCGTCGGCGCCGACGAGATCTTCGGTCGCGACGTCGTCGAAGCGCACTCCGACGCCTGCATGGCTGCGGGGCTGTTGATCTCGGGGACCAACGCCGAGGTGATGATGGGCCAGTGGGAGTTCCAGATCGGGCCCCTGAGCCCGCTCGAGGTCTCCGACCAGATCTGGCTCGCTCGCTGGCTCCTCTACCGGGTCGCCGAGGACTTCGACGTCGTCGCCACCCTCGACCCCAAGCCCATCCCCGGGGACTGGAACGGTGCCGGAGCGCACACGAACTTCTCGACCAAGGCGATGCGCGAGGGCTACGACCCGCTCATCACCGCCTGCGAGGCCCTCGGGAAGAACGCGCGAGAGCACATCGAGCAGTACGGCGACGGTGTCGAGAAGCGCCTGACCGGGCTGCACGAGACGGCTCCGTGGACCGAGTTCAGCTACGGCGTGTCCGACCGGGGTGCTTCGGTGCGCATCCCCTGGATGGCCGAGGTCGATCAGAAGGGCTACATCGAGGACCGCCGGCCCAACGCCAACATGGACCCCTACGTCGTCGCCCGCCTCATCACCGAGACCTGTTGCAGCGCCCTCGCGGAAGCGGGCCAGGCGTAGTCCTCCCGCCGTTCTCTGTCGCGCACGTCACGCACAGCAGGACCTGCGCGACAGAGGAGCGGCTGGCGTCGGTCGCCGTGGGGGCGGAGCCGCCTAAGGTCCGTGGCCTCACGTCGAGCCGTTCGGGAGGACGACCATGGAGGACCGCACGCCAGCCGAGGTGATCGAGCTCGCCCGCAGCGAAGAGGTCGAGTTCGTCGACTTCCGGTTCTGCGACCTGCCCGGCCTCATGCAGCACTTCACCGTGCCGGTGGGTCGCCTCGACGAGGACGCCTTCGTCGACGGCTTCGCGTTCGACGGGTCGTCGGTGCGCGGCTTCCAGGAGATCCAGGAGTCGGACATGGTCCTGCTGCCTGATCCCGACACTGCGGTCCTCGACCCGTTCCGACAGCACAAGACGCTGATCCTGAACAGCTTCGTGCACGACCCCCTCACGGGTGAGCCGTACAGCCGCGACCCGCGCAACGTCGCCCGCAAGGCCGAGGAGCACCTCGCGTCGACCGGCCTCGCCGACACGGCCTACTTCGGGCCTGAAGCCGAGTTCTTCATCTTCGACGACGTCCGGTTCAACACCGACAGCCGGTCGTCCTTCTACCAGGTCGACTCCGAGGCCGGGGCGTGGAACACGGGCAAGGACGAGGGCCCGAACCTCGGCTACAAGCCCCGCTCGAAGCAGGGCTACTTCCCGGTCCCGCCCATGGACCACTTCGCCGACCTGCGCTCGCAGATGAGCCGGAACCTGATGCAGGCCGGCATCGACGTCGAGCTCCACCACCACGAGGTGGCGACCGGTGGCCAGAGCGAGATCGGCATCAAGTTCGACACGCTGCTCGCGCAGGCCGACCAGCTCATGCTCTTCAAGTACATCGTGAAGAACACGGCGCACGCCGCCGGCAAGACGGTGACGTTCATGCCCAAGCCGCTGTTCCAGGACAACGGGTCGGGCATGCACACCCACATGTCGCTCTGGAAGGCGGGGGAGCCGCTGTTCTTCGACGAGGCGGGCTACGCCGGGCTCTCGGACATGGCTCGCTGGTACATCGGCGGCATCCTCGCCCACGCACCGGCGGTCCTCGCCTTCGCGGCCCCGACCACGAACAGCTACAAGCGGCTCGTGCCCGGCTACGAGGCGCCGGTGAACCTCGTCTACAGCCAGCGGAACCGCTCCGCCTCGGTGCGCATCCCGCTCGCGGGCAAGAGCCCCAAGGCCAAGCGCCTCGAGTTCCGCTGCCCGGACCCGAGCGCCAACCCGTACCTGGCCTTCTCGGCGATGCTCATGGCTGGCCTCGACGGCGTGCAGAACCGCACCGAACCGCCCGACCCGGTCGACAAGGACCTCTACGACCTGCCGCCCGAGCAGCTCGCACTGGTGCCCCAGGTCCCGTCATCGCTTCCCGAGGCGCTCGACGCCCTCGAGGCGGACAACCGGTTCCTGACCGCCGGCGACGTGTTCACCCCCGATGTCATCGAGACGTGGGTGTCCTACAAGCGCGAGTTCGAGGTCGACGCCATCCGCCTGCGTCCCCACCCCCACGAGTTCGCGCTCTACTACGACATCTGAGCCTCGGGTCGAGGGCCTCGGTCGTCTCCGACATCGACGAGAGGGCCAGAAGTACCATCCGGCGATGGCGTCGCATGGGTGAGGTGCTCGACGCGCTGGGCGCGGTCCAGATCGCTGCGTACGGCGTGCTCGCGCTCGTCACCTTCCAGCGGTGGTTGCGCATCCGCGACGTCGCCTCGGCGTGGGCGGCGGCGATGTTCGCGGTCTTGGCCGGGACGGTGGGGGCGGCGCCGCTCATCCCCGACGATGCGCAGTCGGCGACCAAGCTGCTCGTCAGCCTGCTCGTGCTGTTCCCGTACCTGCTCTTCCGCTTCGCAGCAGCGTTCCGTGTCCCGGGGCGGCGCGTCGAGGTCGTCGTCGCGTCCATCGCTGCGGTGGCGAGCTCGGCGGTGTTCCTCTTCGAGGAGCTCCCCCAGGAGGGTGAGGCCCTCACGGCTGGTGTCGCCGTCTACACGGTGTTCGTGGTCGCCTACTGGGTCGGGACCTCCGCGGTCGTCGCCGCGTGGTTCTGGGGCGGCGGGGCTGGCCGTCCGACGGTCGTGCGCCTCCGGCTGCGCACCCTTGCTGCGGCCGTCGCGATCCTCGCTGTCGCCCTCCTCCTCGCCAGTGCGGGAGGAGACGGCGAGGCGCAGCCGATCGACGTCTTCGTCGCCCTGCTCGCCGTGATCGCTGCACCGCTGTTCCTCGTGGGTCTGGCGCCGCCTCCCTCGGTGCTGAACCGGTGGCGGCGCGGCGACGAGGTCGCGCTGCGCAGGGCGGAGGCGGGACTCGTCGCCGCCACCAGCCCGGACGAGGTCGCATCTTCGCTCCTGCCCTACGTGGCCCGCACCCTCGGGGGTGATGCAGCGGTCCTCGCTGCGCCGGATGGCCGCATCCTGGCTTCCCACGGCGTTGACGACGAGGGCGCAGCAGCGCTCTGGCGATCGGCGGGCTCCGGCGACGACGTGCGAAGGTCCCTGATGTCGATCGGGATGCGCTCGGGCACCCTCATCGTCGCAGGTGATCGCTACGCGCCGTTCTTCGGGCGGGAGGAGCGAGCGGTCCTCGAGCGGCTGGGAAGCCTCACCGACGTGGCGCTGCGGCGCGCAGCGGTCACGGAGTCCGAGCGTGCGGGCGCAGCAGAGGTGCAGCGGGCGAACGTCGCCATCCGTGAGTTCGTCTCGATTGCATCGCACGACCTGCGGACGCCGATCGCCATCGTGAAGGGGTTCGCCGACACGCTGGTCGACTCGTGGCCAGCGCTCTCCGACGAGGACAAGCTCACCCACATCGGGACCATCGGCCGACAGGCCGACCAGCTCTCCCGGCTCGTGACCGACCTGCTCACCGTGTCCCAGCTCGATGTCGGAGCGATCGAGCCGTACCTCGAGGCCGTCGATCTGAGCGGACTGGTCACCGAGGTGGTCGCCGACCTCGGGCACGAGGCCGAGATCTCGATCGCGCCGGGGACGCTCGTGCGAGCGGACGAGGACCATGCCAGCCGCATCATCCGCAACCTGGTCGAGAACGCAGCCGGGTACGGCCAGCCGCCGGTCCAGATCACGGCGCGCCCCGTCGCTGGTGCTGTCGAGCTGCGGGTGCGGGATCACGGCGCAGGTGTCCCCGAGGCGTTCGTCCCCCGGCTCTTCGAGCGCTTCTCACGCGCGGAGGCGTCGGCGAGCCTGGTGCGGCGCGGGACCGGGCTCGGCCTGTCGATCGTGCGTGGCCTGGCCCGAGCCGGGGGCGGGGACGCATGGTACGAGAGCGCCGCGCCCGGGGCGTGCTTCGCCGTCCGGTTCCCCGAGATCGACGTGGTGGCCTGAGCTCGACGCTCAGCCACCCGTCTGGGGGGACACGGCCACGTCGGTCGGTCGGGTCCGCCAGAGCCGGAACGAGACGATCCCCACCGCAGCGGTGGTGCCGGCGGCGCAGAGCCCGATCAGCAACGGGAGCGCCCCGGTGCCGGCCGGAGGTGGCACACCCTGCAGCGGTGGCGCGGTGGCTCCCGTGACACCCGCAGGCGGCACGAAGGTCACGCCGGTCGTGGTGGTCTCAGCGGGTGCCACGCCCTCGGGTGCCTCGGTCGTCGTGGTGGCGCGTGCCGGCGCGCTCGTCGCCGGCGGTGGCGCTGCGGTCGTCGGAGGCGCCGTCGTCTCTGGTGGTGCCTCGGTGGTCGTCGGGTCCGGCGGCGCTTCGGTCGTGGGCGGCGCGGTCGTCGTCGGGTCCGGCAGGGAGGTCGTCGGCTCGGGACCAGGATCCGGATCGAGGATCTGACCGCTCGCCGGCCACGACCACGTGAGCACAGCGAGCGCCGTGAGAGCAACGACCCATCCCGCCTTGGCGCGCAGCGGAGGTGGCGCATGTGTCACCCCCTGATCATCTCCCACGGAGGGGAGCCTGCTCACTCAGCTCCGCCCGTAGAAGCGGTGCTCGACCACGAGACGGGCACGTCGGGTGTCGCGGCGGTACGCCTCGCGCAGCTCTGACGGCGTTGCGTCGAGCGAGCGGGCGAGTCGTCCCAGGTCCTCCGGTGCACGCGGGATCGCGTCAGCGCCGGTCCCGAGGATGAGGTACTGACGGTTCCTGAGGCGCTCACAGGTGCGGTACGCCCGGGCGAGCGTGGCCGTCTCCATGGGATCGAGCACGCCCGCCTCGCCGAGGTGGGCGAGGGCGTCCATGGTCCCGGTCGCCCGCACTCGGTGCTCGAGCTGGAGCAGCTGCACGCAGAACTCGACGTCGGCCAGCGCCCCGCGGCCGAGCTTCAGGTGGAACTCGGGATCATCGCCGGCAGGGAGGCGCTCGCGCTCGACCCGGGCCTTGACGCGACGGACCTCCCGAGCGTGGGAGGCGGTGAACGGCTGCTCCCAGACGAAGGCGTCGGCGACCTCCGCGAAGCGGGCGCACAGGCTGGCGTCCCCAGCGATCGGCGTGGCCCGCACCATCGCCTGTCGCTCCCAGACCTCTGCCCACCGCTCGAAGTACGAGGTGAAGCCCTCGATGCTGCGCGAGAGCGCGCCGTCACGACCCTCGGGCCGGAGCCCGAGGTCGATGTCGTAGAGGCGGGTCGTCGGGCCGCTGCCCCGCAGCAGCCTGAGGAGTGCCGAGGCGAGGTCCTCGGCGGCCGCAGCATCCGCTCGGGTCGTCCCGCCGTGGACGAAGACCACGTCGAGGTCGCTCGCGTAGGAGAGCTCGCCGCCGCCCAGGCGACCGAGTGCGATCACGGCGAACGGCAGCGTCGGTGCCAGCGACGCCAGCGCTGCGGTGACGGTGGTCCGGGCGAGGTCGGTGAGGTCGGTGGCGGTGCCGTCGACGCCGGCAAGGCCGACGACGTCCCGCATGGCGATCTTCGCCAGCTCACGGTCCTTCGCGCGGCGGAGGGCGTGGCTGCGGCGGGTGGGATCCTCGACCAGCGCGGCCAGCGAGCCGCTGCCGGCCTGGCGCGCCGCCGGGTCAGGATCGAGGGCGTCGTCGTCGCCGAGGAGGGGGATCAGGTCTGGGTTGTGCTGGAGCAGGTCCACCAGCATCGGGCTCGTCCCGAGGATCGTGCACAGCCGGGCCGCAGCGAGCGGCGACTCTCGGAAGGTCTGGCTGAGCGCAGCGGAGCGCTGGCTGCCCGACGTGAGGATGCGCAGGCCGAGGAGCCCGCGGTCGGGGTCGGGGCTGTCGGCCAGCCAACCGAGCAGGATCGGCAGCAGCTGGTCCATGAGGCGTGAGGACCGGGTGAGGCCCTTGGTGAGCTCTTGTACCGCCTGGCGCGCCCGTTCGGCGTCGCCGAAGCCGAATGCAGCGAGCCGGTCGGCGGCAGCGTCGGGCGCGAGGCTGCCCGGCGCACCGGCGAACGCCTCGAGCAGCGGGCGGAAGTAGAGCCGCTCGTGGATGCGGCGCACGGTCGACCGGCACTGCGAGAGGTCGGCGTCGAAGCGCCCGAGAGCGGCCGTGGTCGCGTCGCTGCGGTAGCCGAGGACGCGTGCCAGGTGCTCGCGCTCGACGGGATCTGCCGGCACGGTGTGGGTCTGGTGACCATCCGCGAGCTGGAGGCGGTGCTCCACCGTGCGCAAGAAGCAGTAGCAGCGTTCGAGCTCGGTGGCATCGTCCGGTGCGACGTAGCCGGCGCCGCCGAGCTCGGCGAGCGCGTCGAGCGTCCCGGCGCAGCGGAGGTGGGGGTCGACGCGTCCGTGCACGAGCTGGAGCAGCTGCACGGCGAACTCGATGTCGCGGATGCCCCCAGGCCCTCGCTTCAGCTCGCGTCCGGCGAGGCCCCGTCGCACCACGTCTGCCTCGGTGCGCGCCTTCATGGCTCGCAGCGATCGCAGCTCGTCGGCGGGCAGGGGTCGCTCCCAGAGCCTGGCGGTGGCAGCGTCGAGCCACGTTGCCGCGAGGGGGGCAGGCCCGGCGACGGGACGGGCCTTGAGCAGCGCCTGGAACTCCCACGGCTCCGCCCACCGATCCCAGTAGGCGCGGTAAGAGGCGACCGTGCGCGTCATCGCCCCGTCTCTGCCCTCGGGTCGCAGGTCGACGTCGACCCGGAAGCACTGGCCCGCCGCGGCGACCACCGCACGTGCGGCCCGGTCGGCCGAGCTCGACGGCATGCCGTCCGGTGCGACGAACATGATGTCGACGTCGCTCGCGTAGTTCAGCTCTCGGCCACCGAGCTTGCCCATGCCGACGATGACCAGCTCGAGGGCGTCGGGCCCGGCGTGGGCCGCTGCAGCTCGCAGGACCTCCGTGGCGAGGTCGGCGATGTGAGTGGTGACCGCCGGCAGCTCGTCGAGGCCGAGCAGGTCGCGCGCCGCGATGCGGACGAGCGAGCGGCGGTACCAGGCGGGGAGGGAGGTCGCGCCACCGGGTTCGGGAGCGCCATCGGGGACCGGCACCTCGAGATCGTCGAGCTGGTCGATCGCCGCTGGGTCGGTGACCAGGGTGAGCAGCATCGAGCGGCTCGCAGCGACGACGGCGACCACTGCTCGACGCAGCCCACGGTTGCCCTCGAGCCGATCGGACAGACCGGGGTGGGCCTCCTCCAACCGCTCCAGTGCGGCTCGCACGGCGGCGGGTGCTGCTGCGCGCTGGACGGCCTCGGCCAGCCACGGACGCTCGACGACCTCCTCCCCCACCTCGCAAGTGTGGCTGGTCACGGCTCGACGGACGTAGGGAGCCCGAGCCGGGCGAGGAGGGAGGGGCGGGGGTCGTACGCTGGCGGTCGATGCCGATCATCCGGGTCGCCCTGTGCCAGATCGACACCCTCGTCGGTGACCTCGACGGCAATGTCGAGCGGATCCTCGATGCGTACCGGGAGGCAGAGGAGGCGGGGTGCGACCTCGCCGTCTTCCCCGAGCTGGCGGTCACCGGCTACCCGCCCGAGGACCTGCTCCTCAAGCCGGGCTTCGTCGCCGATAGCCGCCGCGCCCTCGAGCGCGTCGCCGCGGGCACCGGTCGCTGCGCTGCCGCCGTCGGCTACGTCGAGGCGGGCCAGGACCTGCACAACGCCGCTGCGATCTGCGCGGGGGGCGAGGTCAGAGGCACCTACCTGAAGCGCAACCTGCCCAACTACGCGGTGTTCGACGAGGCCAGGTACTTCGCACCTGGTCATGGCGCTCCCACGCTCTTCGAGGTCGCCGGCGTGACCGTCGGTGTGTCGATCTGCGAGGACGCATGGGACCCGTTCGGACCGATCGCGCAGCAGGCGGCGGGCGGGGCCGAGCTCGTCGTGAACCTCAACGCGTCCCCCTACGCCGCAGGTCGCCTGGCAGAACGGGAGCGGATGCTCGCGACCCGGGCAGCCGACGCGTCGTGCGCCCTCGTCTACGTGAACCAGGTCGGCGGTCAGGACGAGCTCGTCTTCGACGGGGCATCGATGGTGTTCAGCGCGTCAGGCGAGCTCCTCACGCGCGCACCTC
Source organism: Acidimicrobiales bacterium (assembly GCA_038255685.1). Lineage (GTDB taxonomy): Bacteria > Actinomycetota > Acidimicrobiia > Acidimicrobiales > CADCSY01 > CADCSY01. Next base: position 10,657 of record JBBSLC010000024.1, read on the forward strand.
AGCTCGTCGAGGCGACCACCATCGTCGAGCTCGACGTGCTGCCGGTCTTCAGGAAGCGCCTCCTCGACCCTCGCGGCCGCACCCACGGCGCGCCCCTCGACGTCGTCGAGGTCGTGACGCCATGGAAGGGAGCGGAGCGCCCGCCGCTGCCCCTCGAGCAGGTGCGGATCACACCTGCGCTCGACCCGGTGGCCGAGGTCTACGAGGCCCTCGTGCTCGGCACCCGCGACTACGTCGCCAACAACGGCTTCACCGACGTCGTGATCGGCCTCTCCGGCGGCGTCGACTCGAGCATCGTCGCCGCCATCGCCGCGGACGCCCTCGGGGCTGAGCACGTGCACGGGGTGGCGATGCCATCGCGCTTCTCGAGCGAGGGCTCCGAGACCGACGCCGCCGCGCTCGCCGACGCGCTCGGGATCGAGCTGCGCACGATCGCCATCGAGCCAGCCCACGCCGCCTTGCTCACGATGCTCGCACCGTCGCTCGGCGAACGGCCACCGAACCTCACCGAGGAGAACCTGCAGAGCCGCATCCGGGGCGTGACCCTCATGGCGCTGTCGAACGAGCACGGCTGGATGGTGCTGACCACCGGCAACAAGAGCGAGGCGGCAGTCGGGTATTCCACCCTCTACGGCGACACCGCTGGCGGCTTCGCCGTCATCATGGACGTCCCCAAGCTCCTCGTCTACGAGCTGTGCCGGCACCGCAACCGGGTCGCCGGTCGCGAGGTGATCCCCGAGGCCGTGCTCACGAAGCCGCCGTCGGCCGAGCTGCGCCCCGACCAGCGTGACGACGACTCGCTCCCGTCCTACGAGGTGCTCGATCCGATCCTCGAGGGCTACGTCGAGCGCGACCGCACACGGGCAGAGCTCGAGCGAGAGTTCGACCCCGAGCTCGTGCGCCGCATCGTCCGCCTCGTCGACGTCGCCGAGTACAAGCGCCGCCAGACGCCACCGGGTGTCCGGGTGACGGCCAAGGCGTTCGGCAAGGACCGTCGGATGCCCATCACCAACCACTACCGCGGCTGAGGGCCGCGCCGCGCTCAGCGAGGCTGGTCGTCGAGCGAGCCGAAGCGGACGCTGATGTCGAAGGTGTCGCCGGCGAGCGCGGTGTAGGGCTGGACGAGCACCGTGTAGTCGGCGGGGGCGCCGCCGGGGACCTGCACGAAGGCGTGCTCACGCCCGCCGACGTCGGCTGCGCTGCCGACCTCGTTGCCGGCCTCGTCGTAGACGTACACGTCGTAGTCGCGCAGCACGTCGCCACCATCGGCCGATGTCGGGAACAGGTCGGCGATCACGAAGCCGAAGAAGTCCTCGGTGAACGGCGCCGCCACCTCGAAGGCGATGCAGGCGTCGTCCTCCTCGGGCGGGCCGGTCTCGGCTTGGGTGATGGGGTCGATGCCGCACGTGCGCATGAGGCTGTCCTCGGGCACCTCGCCGCTCGTGTCGAGGAGCAGCTCGGTGCTCGAGCTCGTCGTGCTCGTCGTCGTCGGTGACCAGGTGCTCGCTGACGTGGTGTCGTCCGGCTCGGTGCAACCCCTGCCGCCGTCCTTGCGCTGCTCGCCGCTCTTGCCGGTGGGCTCCTTGCACGCCTTGTCCCGGCCCTTGCCATCGGGCTCCTCGACCGGGGGATCCTCGTCATCGGGATCGCTCGCGGGCGCCGGGGCCGCGGTGAACGGGCACGGCCCGGCGGCGTCGTCGGCCCGGAGCAGCACCACGCCCTCGCTCGTCCACGCCGTGGCCGTCAGCGAGGACAGCTCGGCGCCGTCGACGAGGCCCGGCTCGACAGCGGTGAGGGGGAGGCGCAGGGTGACCACGTCGGCGTCGCCGTCGAAGTCGCCGGTCACGCCGGCGCCTGCGATCGTCACGTCGGCGGTGCCGGCGTCGCCGTCGCCGGTCTTGCGGAGGACGAACGACTCGCTCCGGATGCTGCGCGAGGCCCGCAGGTAGTAGCCGGTGCCGCCCACGCTGAACCCGAGGTCGAAGACCTCGCCGTCGGACACGAGCGTCGGGGGCTCGGTATCGCCTCGGAGGTCGGCGACGGACGTCATCACTGCGATCGTGGCGGGGGTCACGCCGTTCGCCGGGAGGTAGTCGTAGGTCACGCCGACGATGTCGACGTTGGGCTCCGGGCGCAGGCCCTGGCCGGCGAGGCTCGCGTCGCCCTCGGCGTCCTCGAGCTGCGTCGACCCGACCGGGCACGGCGTCGGCGGCACCGGTTCGGGAGCGGTCTCGCCCCGGGCGACGGCGACTGCTGCGGCCACGTCGACAAGGCCGTGGCCCTTGTCGAACGACGTCTCGTCACCTTCGTTGCGGGGGTCAGGCTCGTAGGCGCCGCCGAACGAGAACTGGTGGGCTGTCTCCTCGAGGATGAACTCGATCTCGCCGGGCGTCAGTGCGGGGTTCGCCTCCTTGAGCAGGGCGACGTAGCCAGCGATGTGGGGCGCGGCCATCGACGTGCCGCTGATCACCCCGTAGTCGGGGTCGAGGATGTCGCCGCCCTTGCAGATGGGCAGCGCCGGGCCGCACGTCGAGAGGATCCCGTCACCGGGGGCGGACAGGTCGGGGTAGGTCGAGGTGTCGCCGGCCTTGCCCCGGGAGCTGAAGTCCGACAGGGTGCCGTTCTGGGTGCCGGAGTCGGCGTCGTCGTAGCTGGCGACGGAGATGACGCCGGGCACAGGGCTCTTCCCCGGCGGGTTGGTGTTGTCGGTGGAGCCGTCGCCACCGTCGTTGCCGGCGGCCCACACCACGGTCACGCCCTCGAGCACGAGCTCGTGCTGCAGCTTGGCGGTGGCGCTCTTCTCGTCGTAGGGCCCGCCGCCGACCGGACCGTAGGAGTTGTTGACCGCCACGATGGGGGCGCACACCTCGCCCTCGCCGTTGACCTCGCACGGGTTCTCGTGGTGCTCGAGCACCCAGTTCAGGCCCGAGTTGCCGCCGTAGACCGAGATGAGCTGGCCCACCGACAGGCCGATCAGCGTGGCCCCGGGGGCTGAGCCGGTGAAGGTCCCGCTCGATGCTGTGACGTTGTCGAAGCCGGCGGCGGCGATGCCGGCCACGTGGGTGCCGTGACCGCCGTTGGAGAAGGTGTCGGTGTCGTTGGTCACCGGCTCGGGCACCCAGACGTCGTCGTTGGTGTCGCCCTGGGACCCGGTGAGGCCCTCGCAGAGAAATGGGCACACGTTCTTGAGGTTCACCGGCACGCGGTCGCCGAACGCAGGGTGGGCGCCGCGGATGCCGGAGTCGACGATGGCGATGCTGGTGCCGGTGCCGTCGATCCCCGTGCCGCCGGCGGCCTCGGGGTGCACGAGGTCGGCGCGAGTGGCCGTCTGCGAGGTGTCTTGGAAGAAGGTGATCGGGCGGTCGGCCTCGAGGTAGGTCAGGCCAGTGACATCCCGCAACGAGGTGATCTCCGACGGGGTGCCGGCGGCGACGGTGACGCCGATGCGGTCCCACGTCTCGATGATCCCGAGGCCGGCGTCGAGCGCCGCCTCCCGGGACGTGGTGATCCGGTCGGCGTGGACGAAGACGATGAGCTCGTCGGTGGGGGACGTGGCGGCGAGCCGCTCCACGAGCACCGGGTCGAGCTCGACGGGGAGCGCGGCGCTCACTCGGGGAGCGAGGGCAGGTACGAGCCCGAGCAGCAGGATCGCCGTGAGGGCGGCGAGTGCGGTACGTCGGTTGCGCAGCATGTGAGACCCCTGGGACGTCGATGGATCGAACCGCCGGTTGCGTGAGAGGTTTTCGACCAGTTCGGGCGGTTCTCCTGCCGACTGGGTGGCGAACGCGTCGCTACGGTTGGCCGGTGCCGGCGCCCGCCTCCTCATCGGTCCGTGCCGACCTCGCACTCGCTGGTGCGGCGTTCCTGTTCGGCACGACCTTCCTGGTCGTTCAGGACGCGGTGGAGGACGGCGGCGCCATCCCGTTCCTCGTCGTGCGGTTCGCGGTCGGCGCGCTCGTGCTCGTCCCCCTGGCCCTGCGCAGGGCACGGCCGCCGGCCGGGTTCCCCAAGGCGGTCGCCGTCCTCGGCGTGCTGCTCGCTGCTGGCTACGTGCTGCAGACCGTGGGTCTCCAGCACACGACGTCGTCGGTCTCGGCGTTCATCACGTACCTGCTCGTGGTGATCGTCCCGCTGCTCTCGGCTGTCGTCCTGCGGCGACCGCCATCGGCGATCGCCGTCTTCGGCGTCGCCCTCGCGGTCGCCGGGCTCGTGCTGCTCACCGCAGGGGCGAGCGGGGAGGGCCTCGGGCAGGGCCTCGGCATCGGAGAGCTGCTCACCCTCGGGTGCGCGGTGGCGTTCGCCGGCCACATCGTCGCGCTCGCCGCCTATGCCCCTCGCTTCGACGTGATCCAGCTGAACCTCGGCCAGTTCGCCGTCGTCGTGGTCGCCCTGGCCGTGCCCGGTGCCGTCGCCGGCGGCTATCGGCTCTCGGGTGGGGCCTTCCTCGCTGCGGTCTACACGGGCGTCGTCGTGAGCGCCGTGGCCTTCGGGCTCCAGGTCTGGGGCCAGCGCCAGGTGAGCGCCACCCGCACCGCGCTCGTCCTGCTGCTCGAGCCCGTCTTCGCCGCGGTGATCGGCTTCGTCGCCGGCGAGCGGCTGGGCCCCCTCGGCGCGCTCGGGGCAGGGGTGATCCTGGTGGCGATCCTCGTCAGCGAGGTCGGCGGTCCGTGGCTCGGCCGCCGTGCCGAGCGCGCAGGAGACCACACGGTGACATCGTCGTCACCGAGCGCTTGACCGGCCGGTCAGGTTCGGCAAGGCTTGGGTGACATTCGTCACGGGGGTCCTGCAGCGCACCACTGCGCGCTCGCATGCCCCCACGCATCGAGGAGCTCCATGGCCGACCCGAAGAAGCCCCGCCCCGCCTTCGCCCCGTGGGACACCCGTGAGCTGCCCGGGTCGTTCACCGTCGAGGAGACCGCTGCCCGGGTCGGCAACTACAAGTGGATCGAGATGAAGCTGTTCGAGGTGCTCGGCGGCTGGATCGCGACCGTCCCCGAGCTCGACGTCAAGCTCCGGCTCGGCACGCACTGCTACCACCACGCCTGGCACGCGGAGCTCTTCCACAAGCGCTTGCCCGAGCTGCGGGAGATGAACCCCGAGCGGCTCACGCTCCCCGCCAACGACGAGCTCGTCGCCTTCGTCGACGCCATGACCGAGCCCGAGGGGCCGGGAGAGACGATCGAGAAGCTCGTCGGCGTCTACCGCGTCCTCATCCCGCACAAGATCGCCGCCTACACGTTCCACCTGAACAACACCTCGACGATCACCGATGCACCGACCATCCGCACCCTCAAGCTCGTGCTGCAGGACGAGTTCGAGGACTGGCGCGACGGCGAGATGATGATCCAGTCGCTCATCGAGACGCCCGACGAGGTCGACCGGGCAGCAGCCCACCAGGCCAAGCTCGAGAAGCTCATGCTCAGCGCCGGCGGCATCGCCGGCCCCGGGTCGATCGGCAACCCCTACGCCCTCCAGGAGGCAACCGCATGAGGAAGCTCTTCCCGCCCGACCTGCTCGCACGCGACGGTCGCTTCGTCCGCCTCACCAACGAGGAGCGCTTCAACGACCCGCGCGGCCCGCGCGGCCTCGCCGGCGGACGCCCCGGCAGCAAGAAGAACAACCGCCTCACCCCCGACCTGCCCGAGGCGCCGGATGCGGCGCGCGCCCTCATGCACGGCATCTTCGTGGGTGAGATCCAGGCCCTCGAGGGCGCCGGCCGGACCTGCTGGGACTTCGAGACGGGCAAGGGTCGCGAGGAGGCGCCGTTCGAGCTGAAGCTCGACATGGCCCGCCAGTGCTGGGACGAGGCTCGCCACTGCGAGATCTCGGTCAAGCTCTCCGACTGGATGGGCACCGAGCTCGGCGAGTACTCCGAGTCCGCCTTCCTCTACGAGGCTGCGTGCAACCCCGACCCCGTGCTGCGCCTCACGGGTGTCAACCGGGCGCTCGAAGGCCTTGCCATCGACGTGTTCACCACGATGAAGGACTTCGGTGACATCGCCGGCGACCCCGTCCTCGAGTTCTGCGAGGACTGGATGCTGGCCGACGAGGTGACCCACGTGAAGATGGGTTCCGACTGGCTGCGCCGCCTCACCGCCGATGACCCCGAGCGCCGGGCGAACGCCCTCGAGTTCCAGCGCGTGGTCGACAAGCTGTTCAGCTTCGGCGGTCTCCGGGGTGAGACCGACGAGAACCCGATCAAGCTCGCTCGCCGGTTCCGTGAGCTGGCTGGCTTCACCGACGGCGAGATCGATGAGATCGGCAACGTCTCGGAGGAGGCGACCCGCGAGGCGGCGGCGATGGGCGCACCCGCCTGATGGGACAGGTCACCGTCACGCCCGAGGAGTGGCACTACGTGGCGTTCGACAGCGGCCGCATCGCGACCGTGGCCGACAAGCTGCTCGGCGAGATCGGCCTCGACGTCGACCTCACCATCGAGGTCGACGAGACCACGCCGATGGGTCGCGTCTCGACGACGTCGTTCGACCCGCTCGCCGTCTCGGTCGAGAGCGGCGCGTTCGAGGATGCCAAGCGACCCCGTCAGCTGAGCGAGCAGGCGGTGGCCGACGTCCTCGGGCGACTGCTGCACCGCTGCCGTGACCGACTCGACCCCGGCTTCGGCGAGCCGCCTGCGGACGGGGAGCTCACGCTCCAGCAGTCCACCGCGTGGGACGCGTACGCCGTCGGCCGGTGCGCTCGGCTTGGTTACCCGGTGCAGCGCCAGCGTCGCCTCTACCACTTCAGGAACCGCCACGGGTTCAACGACGTGGCCGACCGCGCCTTCGCGCGGCTCTGGGACGGCGAGGGCCTCACGTGGGCCGACATCGAAGCGGTGTGCGCGGAGACCGATGCCGCCAAGGTCGCCACCGTCAGCTGACGGTGGTCCGTGATCCGGCGTCCGCCCCCACGGGGGGTGAGGGCGGGCGCCGCCATCCGACCAGGCGGTCGCTCAGCGCAGGTCGTGGGCGGAGATGCCCTCGAGCAGATCGATGTCTGGCGCTTCGGCCAGCAAGCCGTTGCACGCCTCGGCCATGCCGACCATCTCCGCTGAGTCGAAGTGCGCTCGTTGGTGCTCGGGGGAGTCCCACTTCTCGATGATGGTGAAGTGGCCCGGTGTGGTCACCGAGGCGCACAGGACGATGTTGCGACACCCCTGTTGGCCTCGACTGACCACCACGTACTTGGCGAGCACCGAGAGCAGTCGATCCGGGTCCGAGGCCCGGAAGCGCATCGTCACGATGGTGAGCTCGATCTCGTCGGCCATGGTCGGCTCCTCGGTGGGTGGTCGGGTCGAGCAGCGGGTCGCAAACGGAATCGGGCCGGACCACTCAGGTCCGCAGCGCGGCGACCGATGGAATGGATCACCGGTCCTGAACCCTTGACCGGCTCGGTATCGTAGTGCCTGACCTCGTCGCCGGGTCACGAGTGGGCGACCGTGCGACCGTGGTCTCGAGCGAGAAGAAGGTGCATCTTGGCGAAGGAACGAGTCGAGCGTGATGAGGAAGACCTCGTCCGGCTCTACCTGACCGACATCGGGCAGTACCCGTTGCTCACCAAGGACGATGAGGTCCGTCTCGCCCAGGCGATCGAGGCGGGGAACGAGGCCAGGACAGCGCTCGAGTCTGCCGGTCGAGACGTCACCCCGGCCCGCAAGCGCGAGCTCAAGCGCACCTCCCGCCACGGCGAGGACGCAGAGCGCACCTTCGTCCAGTCCAACCTCCGCCTCGTCGTGTCGATCGCCAAGAAGTACCAGGCCTCGGGCTTGCCGCTGCTCGACCTGATCCAAGAGGGCAACCTCGGCCTCATGCACGCCGTCGAGAAGTTCGACTGGCGCAAGGGCTTCAAGTTCTCCACCTACGCGACGTGGTGGATCCGCCAGGCGATCACCCGTGGCATCGCCAACACCGGCCGCACCATCCGGCTGCCGGTGCACGCCGGCGACACGCTCGCCCGCCTGCAGAAGGCACGCGCCCGCCTCGAGCTCAAGTACGGCCGGCCCGCCACCCTCTCCGAGCTCTCGGCCGAGGTCGAGATGCCCGAGGACAAGGTCACCGAGGCGCTGCGCTTCGCCGCCGAGCCCCTCTCGCTCTCCGAGCCCCTCCGGGAGGACGGCGACGCCGAGCTCGGCGACGTGGTCGAGGACCGCTCCGCTGAGTCCCCCTTCGAGGTCGCTGCCACCGCGCTGCTCCCCGACGAGATCTCCCGGCTGCTCGCACCCCTCGACGAGCGCGAGCGCGAGATCCTCAAGCTCCGGTACGGCCTGGACCGCGGCGAGCCCCGCACGCTTGAGGAGGTGGGGGAGTACTTCAACCTCACCCGCGAGCGGATCCGCCAGATCGAGGCCCGGGCCATGTCGAAGCTGCGCCACCCGAGCTCCGACACCGGCGCTCGCGACCTGCTCGCCGTCTGAGTCGCAGCCGTCACGCGCAGCTCGCAGCTCGACGAGCTCTTCGCCTCGGCTGCGACGATGGCGTCGACCGGGAGCCCGGCGGCTCGAGCCCGTTGCGCGCGCCGAACCGTCGGACCTGAGGAGCGCGCGCGGGGCCACGCGCCCTGGGGCGCAGGGCCGAAGGTCCCGAGGTGATCCTGACCGTCGGCCCTGCCGGCGGTCGGCTCGTGTGACGAGGCTGGTGGTGTCCGAGAACGACCAGGAGGCACCATGTCAGGCACCACCTCACGGAGGAAGGACGCGTTCAGCGTCTTCGCCACCGTCACCGCACTTGCCGCGCTGTCCTTCGGGGTGGTGGCCGTGTACGTCGCAGCCGAGGACGGTGACGCCGCTGCGCCCGGCACGGCCGTGGCCGCTGCTGCGCCGGTCGAGGTGACGCTCGGCGACCTCTTCATCGAGCCGGGTGCGCTGGTCGTCCCCGCCGGCGACGTGACCCTCGCCGTCACGAACGAGGGTGCCACCGCCCACGACCTCACCGTCGAGGAGCTCGGGGTGGCCACGCCGAGCATCGACGGCGGCGGCAGTGCCAGCCTCCCCCTCGGCGAGCTCGCTGCCGGGGAGTACACGCTCTACTGCAGCATCCCGGGGCACCGGTCGGGAGGGATGGAGGCCACCATGTCCGTCACCGTCGCTTCCGCCAAGGGCAGGGCCACCCCGGCCGCCGCGCCGGGCGGCCACACCCCGGGCATGGACATGAGCGAGATGACCGACGCCGACCGGGTCGAGATGGACCGGGTCATGACGGAGTCGGTGACCGCCTACCCGGCTGCAACCGAAGGCGTCGGCGGAGCGGATCTCGAGCCCACGATCCTCCCCGATGGCACCAAGCAGTTCGACCTCACCGCCGAGATCGTCGACTGGGAGGTCGAGCCCGGGAAGATCGTGCAGGCCTGGACCTACAACGGCACCGTCCCCGCACCGACCATCCGCCTGGAGATCGGCGACCGGGTGCGGGTCGTGCTGCAGAACGACCTGCCCATCTCCACCGACATCCACTGGCACGGCATCAAGGTGCCCTTCGACCAGGACGGCGTGGCGCCGCTCTCACAGCCGTTCGTGGAGCCCGGTGACGAGTACGTCTACGAGTTCACCGCCGACCACCTGGCCGTTGGGATGTACCACCCCCACAACAGCGGCTTCGAGGCCGTGCCCAACGGGCTCCTCGGCGCCATCATCGTGGGCGACCTGCCCATGCCCGGCGGGGTGGTCCCCGACCACGAGCTCTCGATGGTGCTGAACGACGCCGGCACGATCGGCTTCGCCCTCAACGGCAAGTCCTTCCCGGCGACCGCACCCATCGTGGCCAAGGAGGGTGAGACCGTCCTCGTCCACTACATGAACGAGGGGCTCACCGCCCACCCCATGCACCTCCACCGCAACGACCAGCTGGTGGTGGCCAAGGACGGCTTCCCCCTCGACTCTCCCTACCGGGCCGACACCGTCAACGTCGCCCCGGGCGAGCGCTACTCGGTCCTCGTCACCGCTGAGGAGAAGGGGATCTGGGCCTGGCACTGCCACATCCTCACCCACGCCGAGCGGGACACGGGGATGTTCGGCATGGTCACCACGATGATCGTCGAGTAGCCGACACGAGGACGGCGGGACCAAGGTCCCGGCCAAGAGGCCCGGTCCACGCACGGGTGGAGGGGCCGGACCGGTCGCCGCCGACACCAGCCCGCCTGTCCGAGCGCAGGCGCCTCGACGAACCCTGACGTGACCTGGGGCACAGGCGACCCGCTACCGTTCCAGCCTTCAGGCGGACGACCACCGGGAGCACGACATGGCCATGTCCTACCAGGAGGCTCTGGACCAGCTGACGGCGCCGGGTGCGCCGTTCGCCACGTCGGAGATCACGATCGACGGCGTCACCTTCAAGGTGTTCGACCGGGCGGCGGGCACGATGCGCGACCTGTTCGCCACGGCCCGCGAGAAGGCCGACGACATCTACCTCGTGTACGAGGACGAGCGCTGGACCTTCGGCGACGTCATGGCCCAGGTCGACGGGCTCGCCTCACTGCTGGTGGAGCGGTACGGGGTCGAGAAGGGCGACCGGGTCGCCATCGGCATGCGGAACTACCCGGAGTGGATCACCTCCTTCGCCGCCATCACCTCGATCGGGGCCATCTCGGTCTCCCTCAACGCGTGGTGGACCGAGGACGAGCTCGCCTACGCCCTCGGTGACTCGGACCCGAAGGTGCTCATCGCCGACCAGGAGCGTGCCGAGCGTGGTCTGCGCTCGTGCCAGGAGAAGGGCATCGCCATCCTCGGCGTGCGCACCACGGGTGCGCTCGACGGCGTGGACCGGCTGGAGGACGTGCTCGTCCCTGGCGCCGCCATGCCCGACGTCGAGGTCCTCCCCGACGACGACGCCACGATCCTCTACACGTCGGGCACCACCGGGAACCCCAAGGGTGCCGTCTCGAGCCACCGGGCGATCCTGAACGCCCTCTCCGGCTTCAGCTGCCGTGCCGTCGCCCAGACGATCCGCGGCGGCGACACCGGCGGCGTGGTCGGTGGCGACCCGGCCGACGCGCTCCCGACGGTGTTCATCCTCACCGTGCCCCTCTTCCACGTCACCGGCTGCGTGCCGGTGATGCTGTCGACCTTCGCCAACGGCTTGAAGCTCGTGATCATGTACCGCTGGAACCCCGAGCGGGCACTGGAGCTGATCGAGCGAGAGCAGGTCACGAACTTCGTCGGGGTGCCCACGATGTCGTGGGACCTGCTCGAGTCCCCGGACTTCGAGAAGCGGGACACGTCGAGCCTGCGCTCCGTTGGCGGCGGCGGTGCGCCTGCGCCTCCTGAGCTGGTGCGGCGCATCGATGCCGGCTTCAAGAAGGCCCGGCCCGGCATCGGCTACGGCATGACCGAGACGAACGCCTACGGCCCCCAGAACTCAGGCGACGACTACGTCTCGCACCCCACCAGCACGGGACGGGCGACGCCGATCCTCGAGATCAAGATCGTCGACGAGGGTGGCGCCGAGGTCCCGATCGGGGAGCGGGGCGAGATCTGCTTCAAGGGCCCGAACCTGATCCGCGGGTACTGGAACAAGCCCGAAGCCACAGCCGAGACGATCCAGGACGGCTGGCTGCGCACCGGCGACATCGGCCGCCTCGACGACGAGGGCTTCGTGTACATCGAGGACCGGGCCAAGGACATGGTGCTGCGGGCGGGCGAGAACATCTACTGCGCCGAGGTCGAAGCCGTCCTCTACGAGCACCCGGCCGTCTACGAGGCAGCGGTCTTCGGCATCCCCCACGAGCGCCTCGGTGAAGAGGTCGCTGCCGCAGTCAACGTCCGCCCCGGCTTCGACGTGACCGTGGACGAGCTCCAGGCCCACGTGCGCCAGAAGCTCGCCGGGTTTAAGGTCCCCACCCACATCGAGCTCGTCGAGGCCAGGCTGCCCCGCAACGCCTCGGGGAAGATCCTCAAGCGCTCGATCCGAGACGAGATCGTCGCCCGGAGCTGAACCTGCGCCAGATCGGGTCGTTCAGGTGCCGAGGAGGGCGGCGGCGTCGAGGTCGAGGGCATGGCGGGCGTGGCGGCGAGCCATGGTGAGGAACATCTCGTCGCCCCTGGCCGTGCGCTCGACGAGCATCGATGCGGCGACGGCCATGATGAGCCCGCCCCAGGTCCCGCGGCGGTAGTCCTCCCAGCAGGCATCCCACCCATAGCCCTCGACACCGGCGACGTGCAGGCGATCGAGGTAGTCGCGCACGAGCGCCTCCTCGTGCACCGCGCGCGCCTCGGGCTGGAGGCCGGCACCGAGGAAGTACGCAACGTCGTTCATGGCCGGTCCCGTCGACACGGTCTGCCAGTCGACGACGGCAACCGGGACGCCGCCGTCGAGGCCCCCGAACAGGAGGTTGTCGAGCCGGTAGTCCCCGTGGACGATCGTCGCCGGGCCGGTCCGGCCACCCAGGTGGTCGCCGAGGCGGGAGAACAGTGCGTCGAGCGCGCCGGTGACGTCGTCGTCGAGCTGGTCGGCATAGCGCTCCCTGAACCCCTCGTGGAGCACGGGGAGCAGCTCGGCCATGAACGCCTGGCTCGTCGCCGGGTCCCGGTGGAGCCAGTCGATCCCGGCGAGGGACGCGTCGCCCCAGCGGGGAGCGTGGAGGTTGGGCAGCTCCGCCACGGCGACGGCTGCTTCGTCGGGGCTGCACCCTGCGAGCTGGTCGCCCTGGCGTGCCGGCGCCATGTCCTCGAGCAGGAGGATGAAGTCGGCGTCCTCGACGTCGATGTCTGCGTAGAGGCACTGCGGCGTCCGCACCGGCAGCGCACCGGCGAGCTCCTGGTAGAAGCGGACCTCGAGCTCGTAGTTGCGCAGCGACTTCGCCGTCGCCCGGCTCGTCGGGTCAGCCGCCGGGAGCTTGGCGATGACCGTGGGCGGGACGGTGCCTTCCGCGTCCCAGTCGAGTCGGAGCCGGAGGCTGTCGCACATCTGGCCCGTGCCGACCGCGGTCGCCTCGACCCCGACCACGGTTGCGCCCGATGGCACCGAAGCCCCGGCCCGGAGCGCACGCGTCAGCCAGTCGGCGGTGAGCGCCTCGGGCGTGCTCGCGATGGCGAGGCCGCTCACGCCAGCGAGGCGTAGGCGGCGAAGACGAGGCTGGCGCCACGCAGGTCGCCCTGGGTCCCCTCGCCCATGCGGTTCATCACGTAGGAGACGCACAGCCGCTGGTCGAGGTCGACCACGACGATCGAGCCGCCCCACCCACCCCAGTAGCAGGCTCGACCGCTCGGGCTGATGGGCACCTCGGGCGAGGGGAGCCCGTAGCCGATGCCATGGCGCAGCGGCATGCCGAGCACGAGGTCGGTGCCGTTGCACTGCTCGCGGAAGATGGTCTCGCACCCCTCGGGGGAGAGCAGCTTCACGCCTCGGGCCTCGCCACCGCACGCCACCACCGACTGCACGGCGGCGACCGATCGGGCGTTGCCGTGCCCGCCGGCGGCAGGTATCTCGGCACGACGCCAGGCGACATCCCACGACTGGGGCGCGCGCAAGCCGGGGTTCGACAGCGCCCGGACCGCGAAGCTGCCCGGGTCGGGGGAGAGGTTGAGGTCAGCCGGCGGGATGACCTTCGCCACCCGGTCGTCGTGCTCGGCGGGCGTCCCGATGTGGAAGTCCGCCCCGAGCGGGCCGGCGACCTCCTCGGCGAAGAACGTGCCGACGCTGCGCCCGCTGACCCGCCGGACCACCTCGCCGACGAGGTAGCCCTGGGTGACTGCGTGGTAGCCAGACGCCGTGCCCGGCTCCCACCACGGCGCCTGGGCGGCGAGCAGGCTCGTGGCCTTCTCCCAGTCGTAGAGGTCCTCGGCCGCCATCGGCTCCTCCCAACCGGGGAGGCCTGCGGTGTGCGAGAGGAGGTGGCGGACGAGGACGCCCTCCTTGCCGGCGGCAGCGAACTCCGGCCAGTACGTGGCCACGGGTGCGTCGACGTCGAGCTCGCCCCGGTCGGCGAGCATGAGCGCGCACAGCGCCGTCATCGTCTTGGTCGTCGACCAGACGTTGATGATCGTGTCCTCGACCCAGGGGGTGCCGTCATCGTCGATCGTGCCGCCCCACAGGTCGACGACCGGTTCGCCGTCGTGGAAGACCGCCACCGACGCCCCGACGTCGAGCCCGTTGTCAAAGTTCGACGCGAACGTCGTCCGCACCGACTCGAACCGCTCGTCGCACGTCCCCTGCACGTCAGCCATGCCAGCCCCCTCGCTCGTGTGCGCAGGACCGTACCGGCTCGGCGCGCGCGCTGACGTCTGCGTCAGCGGCGTCGACCGGACGACGTCCCCTTGCCGCCCTCCTTGCCAGTGAGCTTGGCGAACAGCTCCCTGGCCTTCGCTTGGTTCTGGGGCTTGCGTGCCTCGTCCCAGACCTTCTTCGCGATGCCGGCCTTCATGGCCATGCGCAACAGCCCCATCGGGGACCTCCTCGTGTCGTGGTCACCGCATCCTGCCCTGCGGCGCGCTCGGTGAAGAGCAGCTCCGTGCGGCGAGGGTTATCAACTGGTTGCACCTGTCGGTCGATAGGACGGTGTTGCTGTCGCGTCCATCCGGATCGCCAGCCCGAGAGACGCCTGGTCGGGAGCGCACGCAGGCACTGCGGGAGACGGGTGTCGCCCTTGCCATCGACGACTTCGGGACCGGGTACTCCTCACTGAGCCGACTCAAGCGCTTCCACGTCGACTACCTCAAGATCGACCGTGAGTTCGTCGCCGGCCTCGGGACCGATCCCGACGACGAGAAGATCGTGTCGGCGGTCGTCGGCCTGGGCCGGTCACTCGGGATCCGCCTCATCGCCGAGGGCATCGAAACAGCGGACCAGCTCGCCGCGCTCGTCGCCCTCGGCTGCGACGTCGGCCAGGGCTACCTGTGGGCGAGGCCGCTCCCCCTCGATGAGGCGACGGCGTTCGTCCTGCGGTCCCGTCCCCTCGAGCTGCCGGCTGGGTGACAGCGCTGGCGGAGGTGGACGGGAATCGAACCCGCCGGACGGGGATCGCCCGTCCCACCCGCTTTGAAGGCGGGGGCTGCCACCAGGTCAGCGAACACCTCCAC
>JBBSLC010000025.1:0-25463 GCA_038255685.1 Acidimicrobiales bacterium
GCGTTCCTCGCCAACAACATCCGCACCTACTTCGGCGACGGCAGCGAGTTCGGTGTGCGCATGGTCTACGCGACCGAGGAGACCCCTCTCGGCACGGCGGGTTCGGTGCGCAACGCCATGGACGAGCTGGACGAGCGCTTCCTCGTCATCTCCGGTGACGTGCTCACCGACATCGATCTGTCGGCGATCGTCGACCGCCACGTCGAGCGGGGCGCGCTCGCCACGATCGGCCTCACGGCGGTGGAGAACCCACTCGAGTTCGGGATCGTGGTGACGCGGGAGGACGGCTCGATCGAGCGGTTCCTCGAGAAGCCGAGCTGGGGCCAGGTCTTCTCCGACACCGTGAACAACGGCATCTTCGTCCTCGAGCCGGAGATCTTCGAGCACATCCCTGCCGGTCGGCCCGTCGACTTCAGCGGTGAGGTCTTCCCCGCGCTGCTCGAGGCCGGCCTGCCGATCTTCGGCCACGTGTCAGAGGGCTACTGGGAGGACGTGGGCACCCTCGAGGCGTACGCCAGCGCCCACCGCGACGTGCTCGACGGCAAGGTCGTCGTCGACGTCCCCGGCTTCGGCGTCGAGGAAGGGGTGTGGCTCGGTGAGGGCGCCGAGGTGCACCCGGACGCGAAGGTCGTGGGCCCGGCGATCGTTGGACCGAACTCCCGCGTGGAGGCAGGCGCCAGGCTCGGGCCGTACTCCGTGCTCGGCGCGAACGTGATGGTGCGCTCCGAGGCGGACGTGGAGCGGTCGATCATCCACGACAACGGCTACCTCGGGAAGAACGTCCGGGTTCGGGGGGCGATCATCGGGCGCTCGTGCGACCTGCGCGCCGGTGTGCGCTGCGAGGAGGGCGTGGTGCTCGGGGACGAGTGCTTCGTCGGTGAGCAGGCGGTCCTCACCGCTGACGTCAAGGTGTACCCCTTCAAGACCGTCGAGGCGGGTGCGGTCGTCAACTCCTCGCTGGTCTGGGAGTCGCGCGGTGCACGGAACCTCTTCAGCCGTGACGGCGTCGTCGGGCTCGCGAACGTCGACGTCACGCCAGAGCTGGCCACGAGGGTTGCGATGGCCTACGCCACCACGCTGAAGAAGGGCGCCACCGTCACGACGTCGCGTGACTCGAGCCGAGCGTCTCGCATGCTCAAGCGCGCCGTCATGGCCGGCCTCAACGCGGCCGGGGTGAGCGTCGACGACCTCGAGGTCGCGCCCGTTCCCGCGACCCGCTTCCAGGTGCGCGCGCAACGGTCCCAGGGTGGGGTCACCGTGCGCCTCGTCCACGACGATCCACAGTCCGTCGTGATCCGGTTCTTCGACGACCTCGGCATCGACATCACCGAGACGGCCCAGCGCAAGATCGAGCGGCTCTTCTACCGCGAGGACTTCCGACGGGTCTTCCCGGGAGACATCGGAGACATCGGGTACCCGCCTCGATCGATCGAGTACTACACCGCAGCCCTCGTCGACGTGGTCGACGTCGCCACCGTGCGCGAGCGGGGCTTCAAGGTGGTGGTCGACTACTCCTACGGCAGCACGGCCTTCGTCATGCCGAACGTGCTCTCCAAGCTCGGGGCCGACGTCCTGGCGGTGAACCCCTATGCGTCGACCCACGAGGCGATCTCCTACGACCTCGGCGCACGGGCGCAGGAGATGGGCACGATCGTGCGCTCCTCCGGCGCCCACGTCGGTGCCGTGATCGGTGGTGACGGCGAGCACCTCACCTTGGTCGACGACGAGGGTCACGTGCTCACCGACACCGAGGCGCTGCTCGCCTTCGTGCAGCTCATCGCCCAGACGTGCCCGGCCGGGAGCAAGATCGCCCTCCCCATCATCGTCTCCGACAAGGCCGCCGCCATCGCCGCCGATGCCGGCGCCGAGGTCATCCGCACGAAGCTCTCGACGGCTGCGCTGATGGATGCTGCGCAGGAGCCGGGCGTGGTCTTCGCCGGTTCCGCCGACGGCGGCTTCGTCATCCCCCGCTTCCTGCCTGCGTTCGATGCGATGGCGGCGTTCACGACCATGCTCGAGCTGCTGGCCACGACGGGCCAGCCCCTCTCCAAGATCGTCGCCGGCCTGCCCCGCACGTGCGTCGCCCGGGAGTCCGTGGCCACGCCGTGGGAGCAGAAGGGCGTCGTCATGCGCCTGCTCCTCGAACGGGCAGAGGGCGAGGTCGTCCTCGTCGACGGGGTGAAGTCCATCACTGACGAGGGGTGGGTCCTCGCCCTTCCCGACCCCGAAGAGCCGCTCACCCACATCTGGGCCGAGGCGGACACCGATGCCGGAGCCCGGCGCCTCGCCCAGGAGCACGCCCGACGGGTGCGCACGATGCTGCGCTGAGCTGCGGCTGTCGCCATCGCCTCGACGTCCACTGGAGGTCGAGGTGCGAGCGCTCCTCGGCGACCCCTGCCCTCGAGGCGGCGCGTCGGATAACGTCCAGACGATGAAGATCCCGGATGATCTGCGCTACTCCTCCGACCACGAATGGGTCCGCTTGGAGGACGGCCGGGTGCGCGTCGGCATCACCGACTACGCCCAGGACGCGCTCGGCGACGTCGTCTTCGTCCAGGTGCCCGAGGTCGGGGCCGAGGTCACGGCCGGCCAGTCGATCAGCGAGGTCGAGTCCACCAAGTCGGTCTCCGACATCTACGCCCCGGTCACCGGGACCGTCGTCGAGGTCAACACCGGGTTGGGGGACACACCGCAGCGCCTCAACGACGACCCCTACGGCGACGGCTGGATCTTCGTGGTCGAGCTGTCGGATCCGAGCCAGGTCGAGGCCCTCCTCGGCGCCGCCGAGTACCGCGCCCTCGTCGACGGCTGATCCTGCAGTGTCCGACATCTTCTGCAGCCGCTGCGGCCACCGCAACCCGACCGGGGCCAACTTCTGCTCCTCGTGCGGCGCCGCCCTCGAGGTGGTCCGCAACGAGGACCACACGATGACCCACGAGGCCATCGACCCCGACGCCACGGTCTCGCCCGAGAGCGGCGAGGTCTACGCCGTCGACGACCTCCCCGAGGACGTCGGGATGCTGGTGGTGCACCGCGGTCCGGGAGCGGGCTCGCGCTTCGTGCTCGACCAGGACATCGTGTCCGCCGGGCGCCACCCCGACTCGCACATCTTCCTCGACGACGTCACCGTCTCGCGCCGCCACGCCGAGGTGGCCCGCACCGGCTCTGGCTACCTGGTCCGCGACGTCGGCTCGCTGAACGGCACCTACCTCAACCGCGAGCGGATCGACGAGGCGCCGATCAAGAACGGGGACGAGCTGCAGATCGGGCGGTTCAAGCTCGTCTTCGTCGCCGGCCGGGGATGACCCAGGTGGCACCGGACCGGCCGTTCCTGTCGATCGGCGAGGTGCTCGACCTGTTGAAGGTCGACTTCCCCGACGTCACGATCTCCAAGATCCGCTTCCTGGAGAGCCAGGGCCTCGTCGACCCGGAGCGGACGCCGTCGGGCTACCGGAAGTTCTACGAGGGGGACGTCGAGCGCCTGCGGTGGATCCTGCGCCAGCAGCGCGAGCACTTCCTCCCCCTGAAGGTCATCAAGGATCGTCTCGAGCGCGATGGCGACAGCTTCCTGCTCGACCCCGGCGGCGCCAGCGAGTCCGCTGAGGCGGGCCGCTCGAACGAGATCGACGAGGGCGACGGGCCCGACGGCGACGATGGGGCAGCGCCGCCGGTCGCTCCGCCGCCTGCGCCGCGTCCCGGCAACGACGCCGAGACCCTCACGAGCGGCATGTCGTCGGCGTCGTTCACCCGCGAGGAGCTGTCGAGGGCGAGCGGCTGTGACGAGGCTGCACTGGTCGACCTCGAGCGCTACGGCCTCCTGAACGGCAAGCCCGTCGGGGGGACCAGCTACTTCGACGAGGAGTCCCTCATCGTTGCCCGCCTTGCCGCGGCCTTCGCCCGCCACGGGGTGGAGGCCCGCCACCTGCGGATGTACAAGACCGCTGCCGAGCGCGAGGCGGGCTTCTTCGAGCAGGTCGTGCTGCCCATGGTGAAGCAGCGCAACCCCGTGGCCAGGAGGCAGTCGATCGAGACCCTCGCCGATCTCGTCCGCCTCGGAGAGGGCCTTCGGGGCTCGATGCTGCGTCAGGCCCTCCGCCCCTACACCGACGGCTCCTGAGCGCCACGCCGACGCCGTCGGGGTTGGCGCTCGCCGCCAGCGCCGAGGAGCTCGCCACCGTCGTGGCTCGCCTGGGCGCTGAGATCTCCTCCGCGCTCCCCGGCGGTGCCGTGCTGGCTGCGGTGCTCAAGGGAACGACGCCGTTCCTCGCCGACCTCTGCCGGGCGATCACCGTGCCCGTCACGCTCGAGATGCTGATGGTGACGCCCTACACGCCAGGCACCGGTCGGGTCCGGATCGTGAAGGACCTCGATGGCGACGTCGCCGGTGTGGACGTCGTGCTCGTCGAGGACATCGTCGACACCGGCCTCACCACTGCGTACCTCCTCGGCACGCTGCGGCAGCGGTCGGTCGCCTCGGTCTCGGTGTGCGCGCTGCTCGACCGGACGTGCCGACGGGTCGTGCCCGTGCCCGTGCGCTGGCGCGGTCGCGAGGTCGGCGACGAGCACCTGATCGGCTACGGCCTCGATCACGAGGAGCGCTACCGGAACCTGCCTGCGCTCTACGGCGCCCCCCTGCAGCTCCTCACCGGCCGGCGGAGCGATGTCGACGATGCCCTGTTCGGGCGGGATGGGTCGGAGACGCTGCCCAGGATGAGCCGGGAGCGGTGGCAGTAGGATCCGAGCGATGGTCGAGATGGAGCTGCTCGGCGTGCGCCTCGAGCTTCCGGCGAACGCCCCGGTCGTGCTCCTCCGCGAGCAGTCCGGCGAGCGCCGGGTCCTGCCGATCTACATCGACTCGCCGGAGGCCAAGGCGATCGCCCTCGCCCTCGAGGGACGCGAGCTCGCACGGCCGATGACCCACGACCTGCTCCGCGACGTCGTCATCGCCCTCGGCGCCACGGTCGTCCGCGTGACCGTCACCGAGCTGTTGGAGGGGACGTTCTACGCGGAGATCGTCCTCGACGTCGGCGGTCGGACGCAGCTCGTCTCGAGCCGGCCCTCGGACGCCATCGCCCTCGCCGTGCGCGTCGAGGCGCCGATCTTCGCCAGCCCAGCGGTGCTCGACGAGGCAGCGACCGCGCCAGAGGTGACCGAGGCGACCGACGAGGCCGCTGCGGATGAGATCATCGACGAGTTCAGAGACTTCATCGACCAGGTCAACCCGGAGGACTTCGGGTAGCAGCCGGTCTCGGAGTCGTTGACCGCCGGGCAGGCGGTCCCTAGAGTGACAGCGTTGTGATTCCATCGCTGTCATCTGCCTCCCGGCGGTGGCCGCCAGTGCAGAGGGTGGCTCCACATGGCAGTCGACGCAGGTCAGGACGGACAG
This sequence comes from Acidimicrobiales bacterium, assembly GCA_038255685.1. Taxonomy (GTDB): domain Bacteria; phylum Actinomycetota; class Acidimicrobiia; order Acidimicrobiales; family CADCSY01; genus CADCSY01. The sequence continues at coordinate 5,387 of JBBSLC010000025.1, forward strand.
CTGTGGTCTGGTCCCGGACACGATGAGGGCTACCGGGGACCGCAGGTCTGCAGCATCGTCGGCATCACCTATCGACAGCTCGACTACTGGGCCCGCACCGACCTGATCCGACCCTCGCTCGCCGAGGCGACAGGCAGCGGTTCGAAGCGCCGGTACAGCTATCGGGACCTGCTCGAGCTGAAGGTGATCAAGAGCCTGCTCGATGCCGGCGTGGCGCTGCAGTCGGCCCGCAAGGCGCTCGAGTACCTGCGCGAGCACCTCGGCGAGGACATCGCCAGCGCCAACCTGGTGCTCAACGGATCCCGCTCCGTCCTCGCGAGGACCGGCGAGGAGATCGTCGACCTCCTCAAGAGCGGCCAGGGCGTGCTGAACATCGTGCCGCTCGGCGGCTGCAAGGACGAGGTCGATGCGGCGATCCTCGAGCTGCCGCTCGGGACGAAGGCACCTGCGGTGCGTCCGACCCGCGGTGCTGCGGTGACCGACTCGGAGGCGACGGGCTGAGCGAGGTGGAGACCATGCCAGCTCGGCCGGGAGCCGACGACGTCGCCTTCGCCCACAACGCCGAACGCGAGCTGGCCCGCCTCTTGGACTTCTACGGGATCGCGTGGGACTACGAGCCGGTCACCTTCGTCCTCGAGCGCTTCGAGGACGGTCGTCCACGCCGGGCGTTCAGCCCCGACTTCTACCTGCCGTCCTTCGGTTGCTTCATCGAGCTGACGACCCTCGACCAGCGGCTCGTCACCCGCAAGAACGCCAAGGTGCGGCGCCTGCGAGAGCTCCACCCCGACGTCGATGTCCGGATCCTCTACCGGCGGGACTACCTCCACCTGCTCGCCAAGTTCGGTCTCGAGGAGCCACAGCAGCGAAGCGCCTGACGACCAGCAGCGAAGCGCCTGACGACCAGCAGCGAAGCGCTTGACGACGAGCAGCGAAGCGCTCGGCGATGCCCGGTAGCCCCCGCCGTGCTCGGTAGGCTCGTTGTCCTTGACGCTCGCCCACTCGCCCCTCGACGACGTCCACCACTCGCTCGGTGCAAAGCTCGTCCCCTTCGGTGGCTGGGAGATGCCGCTGTCGTACCCGCTCGGGACCCTCGGAGAGCACCGGGCGTGCCGCGTCGGCGCTGTGGTGTTCGACGTGAGCCACCTCGGGACCGTCCGGGTGGAGGGTCCCGACGCCTTCGACCAGCTCCAGTCGGTGCTCACCAACGACCTCCGCAAGATCGGCCCTGGTCGAGCGCAGTACACCCACCTCCTCGACGAGGACGCCTCGGTGCTCGACGACATCATCGTCTGGTGGGTCGACGACGAGCGCTTCGACGTCATGCCGAACGCGTCGAACACCGACCGCGTGGTGGCGGCAGTCGGTGGTCGCGACGTCACCCGCAGTCGGGCGCTGCTCGCCGTGCAGGGTCCCGACGCGCGCGCCCGGCTCGCCGCCGTGTCGGCCGAGGCAGCGGCCGTCGGCCGCTTCCGGGTCGAGACCGTCGAGCTGCTCGGCGTCGCGTGCACCGTCGCGGGTACCGGCTACACCGGCGAGGACGGCGTCGAGCTGGCCGTGCCGAAGGCGATCGCCGACCAGGTCTGGGAGGCGGTCGTGGATGCCGGGGTGACGCCGGCTGGCCTCGGTGCCAGGGACACGCTGCGACTCGAAGCTGGCCTGCCGCTGCACGGCCACGAGCTCGGCGCGGGCATCACCCCGCTCCAGGCCCGCCTGGGCTGGGTCGTGGGCTGGGACAAGCCGGCGTTCCGCGGCCGGGCAGCGCTCGAGGCCGAGCGAGCGAGCGGCCCCGCTCGCCTGCTGCGCGGCATCCTCCTCGAGGGCCGGCGACCACCTCGCGAGGGGCAGGTGGTCCTGGCCGACGGAGAGCCGGTCGGCGCGGTCACGAGCGGCAACTTCTCGCCCGTGCTCGAGCGCGGGATCGCCCTTGCCTTCCTGCGGCAAGACGTCGAGGTCGGCGCCGCCGTCACCGTCGACCAGCGCGGCACACCGGCTCCCGGTGCCGTCGTGGCGACCCCGTTCGTGACCCGCGTCCCCGCCGCCTGACAGGAGAGGTCCATGGGCCACTACGTCCCCCACACCGAGCCCGAGATCGCCGAGATGCTCGCCTTCATGGGGCTCGACTCGATCGAGCAGCTCTTCGACATCGTGCCCGAGGCGTTGCGGCTCGCGGCGACGCCCGCCGGGCTCGCCGGCGGCGTGGCGCGCCACCTCGATCTCGCCGACGGTCTGAGCGAGCCCGACACCCGCGCCGAGATGGCTCGCCTGGCCAAGCGCAACGTCGCATGCGGCGACGACCTCGTGTGCTTCGCGGGGGGCGGTGCCTACGACCACGAGATCCCCTCCGCCGTGACGAGCGTGGCCTTCCGCAGCGAGTTCGTCACCGCGTACACGCCCTACCAGCCCGAGGTCGCCCAGGGCGTCCTGCAAGCCCTGTTCGAGTACCAGACGATGGTGTCTCGCATCGCAGGCCTCCCCGTCGCCAACGCCTCCCTCTACGACGGGGCGACGGCGTGCGTCGAGGCCGCCAACCTCGTCGTCGCCGCCAAGGGACGTCCCACCATCTGGGTGTCGAGGGGCATCAACCCCCGTTGGCGAGAGACGATGGCGACGTTCGCCGTCGGCACCGGCCACGACCTCGTGACGATCGACCTCGCAGACGGCGTGACCGCGTGGCCCGAGGCGGGCGACCACCCCGGGGCTCCGGCACCCGCAGCGCTGTTCGTCGCGCAGCCCGGCTACCTCGGTTCGCTCGAGGACGTCGCCGCCGCCCGGCGCGTCGCCGACGCCCACGGTGCCTTGCTCGTCGTCGCCTTCGACCCGGTCGCCGCCGGCCTGCTGCACACGCCCGGCTCCCTCGGCGCCGACGTGGTGGTGGGGGAGGGCCAGCCCCTCGGGACCCCGCTCTCCCTCGGCGGGCCCTACCTCGGCCTCTTCGCCACGACCCTCGAGCTCGTGCGGCGCCTGCCTGGCCGCCTCGTCGGCGAGACGCTCGACGCCGATGGCACGCGGGCCTACGTCACGACGCTGCGCACCCGGGAGCAGGACATCCGACGGGAGAAGGCGAGCTCCAACGTCTGCACCAACCAGACGCTCATCGCCGTCGTCGCCGCCCTCCAGATGGCGTGGCTCGGCACCGCCGGACTCCGTGAGCTGGCGCTGCGCTGCGCCCGGGCGACCCGCTACACCCGCGAGGCGCTGCTCGCCATCGACGGCGTGGAGCCGCTCGTCGGCGCAGCCACCCTGCGGGAGTTCGCCGTCCGCCTCCCGATCGAGCCGGCCTCGGCGATCGATCGCATGGCCGAGGAGGGGTTCCTGGCTGGCATCGCGCTCGACGCGGAGTACGGCGAGCGGGGCCTGCTGGTGGCCGCCACCGAGCGCCGGACGAGGGCCGAGATCGATGCGTACGCCGCTGCACTGGAGAAGGTGGTCCGATGACCGACACGACGACCGACAGCGAGGTGGCGAACGGGCCACAGGGCGCCCACGGAGCCAAGCCCGGCGGACGGGCCACGAGCATCCCGCTCATGGGCCACGACGAGGAGCCGACGATCTTCGAGCTGTCCTCTCCTGGCCGGGGGTCATGGTCGTTCCGGCACCAGGACCTCCCGGACTGGGGTGCCGAGGAACTCGTCCCGAGCGACCTGCTGGCGGTAGAGCCGGTCGTCCTGGCCGAGGTCTCCGAGCGCGACCTCGTCGCCCACTACACCCGGCTGTCGCACCGCCAGTACGCGGTCGACCTCGGCGCGTACCCGCTCGGGTCGTGCACCATGAAGTACAACCCCAAGCTGTGTGACGAGGCGGCGTCGCTCGCCGGCCTCGCCGATGTCCACCCGTCGGCTCCGGCGCACCTCACGCAGGGGTGGCTCGAGCTCCTCGTCTCGCTCGGCGACGCCCTGTGCGAGGTCACGGGCATGCACGACATCACCCTGCAGCCCCCTGCCGGTGCGGCGGGGGAGCTCACCGGGCTGCTGCTCATGCGGGCGTGGCACGAGGCGCAGGGCCGCCAGCGGACCAAGGTCATCATCCCTGACTCGGCTCACGGCACGAACCCCGCCTCGGTGACCCTCGGCGGCTACGAGACGGTCACGGTGAAGAGCGACGAGCGGGGCTGCGTCTCGCTCGAGGCGCTGAAGGCGGTCCTCGACGACGACGTCGCCGGGATCATGCTGACGAACCCCAACACCCTCGGCCTGTTCGAGGAGGAGATCGCAGAGATCGCCGCTGCGGTGCACGAGGTCGGCGGGCTCCTCTACTACGACGGCGCCAACCTCAACGCCATCCTCGGTGTCACCCGGCCCGGAGACATGGGCTTCGACATCGTGCACATGAACCTGCACAAGACCTTTGCCGTGCCCCACGGCGGCGGTGGCCCCGGCGCCGGACCGGTCGCGGTCTCCGAGCGGCTGGCGCCGTATCTTCCCGGCCCGAAGCCGGCGCTCGGTGGCGACGGCACCTACGCCTGGGTGACGCCCGAGCGGTCGATCGGCCGGGTCCACGGCTGGCACGGCAACGCCCTCGCCCTCGCCCGTGCGTACGCCTACCTGATCGTGAACGGGGGGGATGGTCTGCGCCGCGTCGCCGAGGCGGCGGTGCTCAACGCGAACTGGATCCGTCACGCCCTGCGGGACAGCTACGACATCCCGTTCGACCGGCCGTGCATGCACGAGTGCGTCGTGTCGGCCACGACCCTCAAGCGGACGAAGGGCGTCAAGGCGCTCGACGTGGCCAAGCGCCTGCTCGAAGAGGGGTTCCACAGCCCGACCGTGTACTTCCCGCTCATCGTCGACGAGGCGCTCATGATCGAGCCGACCGAGACGGAGTCACCGCAGACGGTCGCCGCCATCGCCGAGGCCATGGTCCGCATCGCCGAAGGGGCATCGCCCGATGATGCCCAGGCGCCCCGCACCAACGCCGTGCGGCGCGTCGACGAGGCGCGTGCTGCCCGCCAGCTCATCCCCACCTTCGATGCCCGACCGGCGCCGGAGGCCTCACCGCCGCCCGCTCCCGCACCCGCCCCCGGTGCTCCCGACGAGCTTCGAGCCGTGGGCTCGATCTGACACGAGATGGGGGTCAGGCGAGGCGGTCGAGCTGGGCCGTGGTCATGGCGATGACGGTGCCGCGACTCGGTCCCGGGTCCGGTCCGTTGCCGATCACCTGGACGAGGTAGGCGCCGGTGGTGGCCACCACCGCCGAGACGCTCAAGCCGTCACCGCCTCCGGTGACACCGACCGCGCCCGGGAGCCCGGGGACCTCGAACACGCCTTCGCCACCCTGGGTCGAGGCCTCGCCCGCTGTCTGATCGAAGAAGTCCGTCGCACCGTCTTCGTCGGCGAACTCGTAGACGAGGAGGAACAGCTCGTCCTCGTCGTCGTCGCTCACCCACAGCCGCTGCCAGCCCCGCACGAAGCCGGCCTCGACGAGCGCTTCAGCCGCACCCGGGTCGCTGGTGTCGGCGGCGGCCGCCGTCAGGTCAGTGGCTCCGGCAGCCCCATCTTCGTCCGCGGCGCGGGTGAAGCCGCTCGGCGCCTCGTCGAGCACGAGCGGCTCGAGCTCGGCGGGATCGAGGGGGGCGACCGAGGTGGCCGGGGTCTCGGGTCGTGCCTCGGGCGATGCTGCTTCGTCGCTCGAGCATCCCGCCGCCAACGTCGCGAGGAGCAGAACGGAGGCGAGGGTGCGGCGCACGTGGGCAGGCTAGGGGCGTGCCGGCAGTAGCCGAGCGGGGGGACGAGCTACTCGAGGAGGTCGGGCTGCTCGCGCACGATGCGGTCGTAGAGGGGCTGGAAGCTGAACCAGCCGGCGAAGTGGGAGCCGACCTGGCTTGCGGTGTGGGCGGCCATCTCGGGGTCGATCAGCACCGGGGTGCCCGCCGCCTCGGCCATGAGCTGGGCCTGGCACGAGCGCTCCATGGTGATGAACCACCAGACCGCCTCGTCGACGGAGTGGCCGACGGTGAGCAGACCGTGGTTGCGCAGGATGGCTGCCTTGTTGTCACCGAGGGCGTGGGCGATGCGCTTGCCCTCCTCGAGGTCGAGCACCACGCCGGTGTAGTCGTCGAACAGGCCGTGATCGTCGTAGAACGAGCAGGCGTCCTGGGTGATCGGGTCGAGCAGGCGGCCGAGGCTCGACCACGTCTTGCCGTAGACCGAGTGGGAGTGGGCGGCGGCGACGGCATCGGTACGGGCGGCGTGGACCTGGGAGTGGATGGCGAAGGCTGCGCCGTTCACGGCCCGGTCACCTTCGACGACGTCGCCCTGGTGGTTCACGAGGATGAGGTCCGAGGCCCGGATGTGGCCGAAGTGCATCCCGAACGGGTTCACCCAGAAGCAGTCCTCACGCTCGGGGTCGCGTGCGGTGATGTGGCCGGCGACACCCTCGTCGAACCCGAACCGTGAGAACAGCCGGAAGCCGGCGGCGAGGCGCTCCTTGCGGTGCTGGCGCTCCTCCTCGACGGAGGAGAACGTCGGCGGGAGGGGCATCTTCAGCTCGGGCACGGCACGGACCTCCGGGTTCTGCGGCGACGGGTAGCGTTCCGTCCTTGATCGGAGCCTATCCCTCGACCCCTGCCGGGGCATGGTGAGTGGCAACCCGCTCGAGCCTCGGGGCCGGTCATCGCTCGCCTGGTCGGGTCCGCCGCTCGCCAGCTACCGGGATCGTGTCGAGGCGGCCCTGGTGGACTGGGTCGGCCCCGCCGTGCTCGTCTACCTCGTCCAGCTGCCCCTCCTCGCCATCAGCCGGACCGCTGCGGTCGTGGGCCAGGCGGTGGGCCTCGTCGCCGCCCTCGCCTGGGTCGTGTGGAACGCGCTGCGACAGGGTCGCACGGGCATGAGCTACGGCAAGGAGCGGGTGGGCATCCGCCTCGTCGACAAGCAGACGATGGCGGTGGTGGGCACGAGGCGATCGATGCTCCGATGGGTTGCCCGTCTCGTCGATCTGGTGCCGCTCTTCGCCGGGCTGCTGCTCCCACTCGTCGACCCCTCGGGCCAGACGCTGGCCGACAAGCTGACCGGCACCGTCGTCCTGGACGGGCCGACGCCGGCGCCGATCATCGGCTGAACCGGGCACGGCGACGGCGCCGGTACCGTCGATCCTCGTGCCCGATCCTCGCGTCTACGTCTGCGAGAAGCGGGGGTGCGGGAAGAAGGCGGACCGCCGGGCCCTGCTCGCCGAGCTCGACGGCGTCGCCGAGGTCGTGCCCGTGCGCTGCCAGTCGGTGTGCGACGGGCCCGTCGCCGGCCTGGTCGTCGCCGGTCGACTGCAGTGGTTCGAGCGTGTGCGCAAGCGCAAGGCCCGAGCCGGGGTCGTGGCCCTGCTCGAGGGCCGGCGCGTCTCGCTGCCGGGAGCGCTCGCCAAGCGAAGGGTCCCCAAGCGGGCGGGCAAGCTCCGGAGCTGACGGTCCGATGGGCGGGCAGGAGTTCGCCGGCTCGGCGGTGAAGTGGTGCTCGTGGGCGGTGTGCACCGATTGTCGCGAGCGAGTGGTGCCGCCCTGCTCGTGGTCGCGCTCGCGGCGCAGGCCTGCGGCACCGGTTTGCAGCCCGACCCGGTGCTGACCCGCAGCGCAGCGCCTGTCGGGCATGAATCCAGGCTGTCGCTCGCGGCGTCGCTGCCCTCACCGACCATCGTCACGGCGAGCGTCGTCGATGCCGTGATCGCATCGACCTCGGTCGGCACGTTCGCCCCGAGCCTCCCCGACGACGTCCTCCCGGCCGCGGCCGCGCAGCCCTCGCCTCCGAGCCCGCCGCCAGCATCCCCGACCCCCGCACCACCACCGCCTGCCGAAGGTGAGCCGACCGACCCGGCCCCGCCGCAGGTGGTCAACCGTCCGCCCCCTCGACCGGATCGCGAGGCCGGGGACACCCCGTCAGCGCCCCCGCCGCCGAGCTCGCGCGCCGTGCACCCCGACGACTTCCCCGACCCGTACGTCTTCCGGTCGGGCGCGCACTGGTACGCCGTGTCGACCCAGCGTGGCCTCACCCAGGTGCCGGTCATGCGCTCGCTCGACCTGCGCACGTGGGAGCGACTCGGCGACGCCCTCCCTCGGCTGCCGGACTGGGCCGAGTTCGGCCACGTGTGGGCGCCGTCGGTCATGACGACCCCCACCGGCTTCACGTTGCTCTACACCACCCGCCACCGTGCGACCGGGCTGCAGTGCATCTCCCGGGCCGTCGGCGTGCTCCCCGAGGGCCCGTACCTCGACACGTCTTCCGGCCCGCTCGTCTGCCAGTGGGAGCGAGGGGGCTCGATCGACCCGGACCACCTCACCTCCGAAGACGGCTCCCGCTGGCTCATCTGGAAGAGCGAGGGCACCCTCGACGGTGAGGCGACGCGCATCTGGTCCCAGCGCTTCAACCCGTCGCTCGAGCGCCTCGTCGACGACCCGAACGAGCTGCTCGTGACCGACGAGCGGTGGGAGGGGCCGATCATCGAGGGCCCCAGCATGGTCGTGGAAGGTGGGCGCCACCACCTCCTCTACAGCGCAAACCGCTGGGAGACGGCCCGCTACGCGACGGGTCATGCGGTGTGCGACGGTCCGGCTGGGCCGTGCCGTCGAACGTCACGCTCGCCCGTCCTGGCGACGGATCTCGCCGAGGCCGGCCCCGGTGGGGGCACGGTGCTCCGCGACCTCGACGGTTCCCTTCGCTTCGCCTACCACGCGTGGGAACCTGCCGCAGTCGCCTACCCGGCGGGCGCCCGCCGCCTCCACCTGGCCCGGCTCACCTTCGACGGGGACCGGGCCGTCGTCACCCGCGGCCTCTGAGGAGGCGGGGTCGCACAGACTCCGACCCATGGACCGATCGCCCTTCCCATCCGGCTTCTTCGACCGGACCGACCCGTCTTCGGATGCCGTCTTCTACCGTCCCGAGCGGCTGGTGACCCACATCGATGCGGGCGCGATCGCTGCGGTGAGCGAGCTCTACCGCGAGCTCGGCGTGGGAGGCCGGGTCCTCGACCTCATGTCCTCGTGGGTCTCCCACCTGCCGAGCGTGCCGGAGCACCTCACGGTCCTCGGGATGAACGCGGTGGAGCTGGCAGCGAACCCGGCAGCCGACACGGTCGTCGTGCACGACCTCAACGAAGATCCCAGGCTGCCGTTCGAGGATGCCTCGTTCGACAGCGCCCTCTGCTGTGTCTCGGTCGACTACCTCGTGCGCCCGGTCGAGGTCTTCAGCGAGGTCGCTCGGGTCCTGCGCCCGGCGGCTCCGTTCGTGTGCACCTTCTCCAACCGGCTCTTCCCGACCAAGGCGGTGCGGGGCTGGCTGCAGGCGTCGGAGCCCGAGCGGTCGGCGATCGTCGTCGAGTACTTCCGCCGAGCAGGTGGTTGGGACGAGCCGTCGGCGGAGCGGAGAACCCCGATCCACCACCGCGGCGACCCGCTCGACGCCGTGTGGGCGAGGCGATCTGGCTGAACGTGCCACCGAACGTCGCTCGTCCGGGTAGACCGGCGTGATGGAGATGACGTATCGCAGGCTCGGTCCGACAGGTCTCAAGGTCAGCGTGTTGTCCTTTGGCTCGTGGGTCACGTTCAAGGCCCAGGTCGACAAGGACTCCGCACCGGAGATGCTGAGGACAGCACGTGAGGCGGGGGTGAACTTCTTCGACAACGCCGAGGCCTACGCCGGCGGCGAGTCGGAGCGGATCATGGGCGACGCCATCCGCGACCTCGGCTGGGAGCGCTGGTCCTACGTCGTCTCCACCAAGCTCTTCTGGGGCATCCACGACGACGTCAACATGAAGAACACCCTCAACCGCAAGTACCTGCTCTCGGCCATGGACGAGTCGCTCGAGCGCTTCGGGCTGGACTTCGTCGATCTCGTGTTCTGCCACCGTGCCGACCCGGACACGCCCATCGAGGAGACGGTGCGGGCCATGAGCGACATCGTGTCGTCAGGCAAGGCGCTGTACTGGGGGACCTCGGAGTGGACCGCCGACGAGATCCGCGCTGCGTGGGGCGTCGCTGACCGCCTCGGCCTGCACAAGCCGGTGATGGAGCAGCCGCAGTACAACCTCTTCGAGCGGACCAAGGTCGAGCGGGAGTACGCCCGCCTCTACGACGACATCGGCCTCGGGCTCACGACCTGGAGCCCGCTCGCCTCCGGCCTGCTGACCGGCAAGTACGCCGATGGCGTCCCCGACGACAGCCGGGCCGGCCTCGAGGGCTACGGCTGGCTGAAGGACCGGGTCACCGACGCCGACGCCAACGCCAAGGTCAAGGCGCTCAAGGCGGTCGCAGACGACCTCGGGTGCTCCCTCTCGCAGCTCGCCATCGCATGGTGTGCGGCCAACCCGAACGTGTCGACGGTGATCCTCGGCGCCAGCAAGGTCTCCCAGCTCGAGGAGAACCTCGGGGCCCTCGACGTCCTCGACGCCCTCGACGACGAGGTGCTCGCCCGCATGAAGAAGGTCATGGCCGGCTAGACCTCCGGTGGGTTCGCTGCCCAGACCGTCCTGCCGGCGGGGGTGGCTCCAGTCGGTGATCGTCGTCGGATGGCCAGGCATTCGGCGGCGCGCCACCGGCGGTCGGAGCCGGTTGGAACCCCGACCCGTCCGGAACGGACCAACAGCGCTGGTGGGACGGTGGCGCCTGAGCGGAGGACACGAGCACCGGTGACCGGCCTCGCGACCGAGGAGTGCTTGAGGTCGTGTCGCAGCGCACCGATGTGACGTGGTGCTGCCGCCCACGCTCGTCCCTGTGCGGCGCCACCGTCCGAGCTTCCTTGCCAGCGGGGCAGCGGTGCTGGGCGTCATCGCCCTCTCATGGCTGGCGGGCTCCTCCCTCGGCGGTGCGCCAGCGATCGCCGGGGGTGGCCTCGCCGTCGTCGTCGACGGGTCTGCGGGCGCACCGACGCCGCGCCCGGCCGAATCGCCCCGTCCGCTCGGCGCTCCACCCGCTGCGGGGGAGGGGAGTGGCTCCTACGCGTTCTCGCTGCGGCAGGACGACGGCGGGGCACCCGTCACCTGGGACCCATGTCGACCGGTCCACCTCGTCGTGAACGACCGGGCTCGACCGCCAGGCGCGCACGACCTCGTGCCAGGAGCCGTGGCCGAGCTGGCACGGGCCACCGGCTTGCAGCTGGTGCTCGAGGGGCAGACCGACGAGGCGCCGCGGCTCGGCGACCGGCCGAGCTTCCAGCCCGAGCGCTACGGCGACAGGTGGACCCCGGTGCTCGTCGCATGGTCGGACCCGGCCGAGGTCGCTGCACTCGAAGGTGACGTCGCCGGGATCGGCGGGAGCGCTGCCCATGCGCCCAGCGGTGAGTCGCTCACCTACGTCACCGGTTCGGTCACCCTCGACGGCCCCCAGCTCCAAGCGATCGGCCAGCAGCCGGGTGGCTACCGCCGAGCCCGAGCCGTCGTCCTCCACGAGCTCGCGCACGTCCTCGGACTCGGCCACGTCGAGGACCCCACCCACCTGATGCACCCGCAGTCGACGATCGCCACGGCGCTCTACCCTGGCGACCTCGCTGGCCTCGCTGCCCTCGGCCGAGGCCCCTGCGTCGCCTTGCTCTAGAGAAGGGGGGCGTCGGTCACCCGTCGGGCCAAACCGAGCAACACCAGGGGCTATCCTCGAGGTATGGCCAAGGTGATGGTGTCGTTGCCCGACGACCTGCTGGTTCGCATCGACGAGGAGGCGAAGCGCAGGTCCTTGAGCCGCAGTGCGCTCTTGGCCGGGGCCGCTCGTCGTGAGCTGGGTCGTCGTGATCCCGAGGCGGTGGCGAAGGCCGTCGCCCGTTCGGAGCAGCGCTTCGCCCGAGCTGGCTGCTTCGAAGCCGAGGAGCTGGTCAGAGCCGACCGCGACGCCCGCCGTTGAGCGATCTCCTCGTCGACACCTCGGTGCTCGTCAAGTGGTTCCACGGCGCAGGAGAGGCCGAGCTGGGGGAGGCTCGAGCGTTGCGGGATGCTCACGTCGCCCGCCAGATCGACGCCCACATCTTGGATCTCGCCCTGTACGAGGTCGGCAACGTCTTGGTCCGGTCCCTCGGCTGGCCGGCACACGAGGTTGCAGACCAGCTCGATGACCTGCTGGTCATCATGGGAACCCCGCTGCTGTCGAGCCCCGAGTGGCTCCGTGACGCCGCTGCACTGGCGGCGTTGCACGGCCTGTCGTTCTACGACGCTGCCTGGGCGGCCGCTGCCCGAGGCATGAGCGTTCCCCTGGTCAGCGCCGACCGGCAGCTCCTTGTTGCCGGGTTGGCTGAATCGGCCACGACCGCCGTCCGACGCCTCGGTCTGGTCGTCACCGGCGGCCCCGACACTGCGACCTAGCGACTCCACTCGTGGGCGTCCTCAGGTCAGACGGGGCGGTCTCCCTTGATGGTGATCCGGCGCATCTGGCGGCGGGCCCCCCGGTAGTCGTGGAGGGCGTAGTGCTGGACGCTGCGGTTGTCCCACATGGCGACCGAGCCCGCTCGCCAGCGGAACCGGCAGGTGAAGGGCTCGGCGACAGCATGGTCGAACAGGAAGCCGAGCAGGGCCGCTGACTCGGGTCGGCGCATGCCCTTGATGCCGATCGTGAAGGCCCGGTTCACGTACAGCCCCTTGCGGCCCGACTCGGGATGGGTGCGGACGATCGGGTGCTCGACGACCCGGTCGGCGCCCTCGGGGTTCTTCGTCCGCATCGAGCGGGACTGGGTGGAGTAGCCCCCGGGGGCGTACTGCGGGCCGGCCGAGTGCAGGCCGACGAGACCGTCGAGCAGGCGCTGCATCGTCGGCGAGAGGTTGTCGTAGGCGGCGTGCTGGTCGGCGAAGAGCGTGTCCCCACCGTGCGAGGGGACCTCCACGGCGTAGAGGATGGAGCCGAGGTCGGGCTCCTCCAGGAACGTGACGTCGGTGTGCCACCCGCCCCCGAAGTTGATCTTGTCGTCCGCCTCGGTGATGACCTCGATCACCTCGGGGTGCTCGTCCATGCCCTCGACGAAGGGGTGGGTGTCGAGCTCGCCGAACCGGCGTCCGAAGGCGACCTGGTCGGCGGGGGAGAGGTCCTGGTCCCGGAAGAACAGGACGTGGTGCTCGACCAGTGCCGCTCGCAGCTCGTCGACCGTCCGCTCGGGGAGGTCGGTGCTGAGGTCGACACCGCCGACCTCGGCCCCGAGGTTGCCTGAGATCGGTGCGAGGGTGAGCGACGAGGTCGGGGCGGCGGTCTCCATGGCCGGTGACGCTAGGGCCGAGGCCGGCTTGTCGCACCTCCCGAGCGCACCGTCAGATCGACTGCCGGGGGGGCCGTGCTGCTCGACGGGAGGTCAGGACCGGGCGCCTGGGTGCGTCGATGAGGCTCACTCGCCCGTCTCGCCGTCCACGGCCTCGCGGAGCAGGTCGGCGTGGCCGTTGTGGCGGGCGTACTCCTCGATCATGTGCACGAGGACCCACCGCAGCGACACCTGCCCCTGCCCTCCCCACGCAGGATGCGTGGCGTCGAGCGCGCCCTCGCCGGTGGCGAGCTGCGCAGCCACCACGTGCCGCGACCGTTCGACCGCCTGCTCCCAGCCCTGGTGGAGGTCGTCGCCGGTCGCTGCGGCAGCGTCGTCCCACTCCGCCGCCCACGCCATGGTCGCCCACGGCTCGGACCGCTCGACCTCGCCCACGACCTCGCTGAACCAGTTGTCCTCGACCCGGGCGAGGTGCATGAGCACGCCGCCGAGGGACATCGTGGTCGGGTGGATCGAGGCCCGGAGCTGGTCGTCGTCGAGATCCCGGCACTTCCAGGCCAACGTCGCCCGCTGGTGGTCGAGGAAGCCGAGCAGGGTCTCGACCTCGGTCCCGGCCAAGGGCGGTTCCGGTCGGCCCCCGTCGTCGAGCTGCGGATCGGTCACGGCGAGACGCTACGACGGCCGGCCGAGGCGGTGCGCTCGTCGGGGGCGCGCCGTCCGGTTCGAGCGGCTCCGGTCACCCGGGCGTCGAGGACGTCCACCCCTCGTGGAGCCACGCTCGGAGGTCGGGGTCGGGACAGAGCTCGTCGAGGCGGCGCTCGTAGTGGGCGAGGGCGTCGTCCGAGAGGAGCGTGCGCCACGATCCCTGGCGCCCTTCGGCGAAGAAGCGGCTGGTGTCGTGCCAGAGTCCGTGCGCGGCGTTCGGGGCGACGTCGTCGGCGTGCTGCTTCATCGATGTGAACGACGTGGCCTCGACCAGCGCCGGCCACCTGTCGTCCGGGACGTCGATGTCCAACGCTTCAGCCAGGCGCCGGAGCTGGCCTTCGGGGTCGCGCCGCAGGTCGGCGTAGTGGAACAGCTCGACGTTCTTGTCGTGGCGCCGCGCCCAGACGGTCCGCAGGTGGTGCACGGTGCAGCTGAGTCGTGAGCCGAAGCGCTCCACCGGCGTGTCGTCGTCGACCCACTGGAGGAACGCCTCCTCACGGTCGTCGGCATGCGGGGGCCTCATCGGCGGGCCCTCCTCCAGGCCGGCGGCGTCCTTGAGCCGTCGGAGCGCATCGGCGTCCATGTTGCGGAAGTGGTCGCCGGAGGAGAACGCGACGTCGCGCGGGTCGCGACCGACGGCGACGTAGGTCGCGAGGTCGCTCAGCGGGAGCCCGTCGAGCGGGGTGTGGGTCTTGACGACCCGCCTGTGCGGTTGCGCCTCGAACACTGCCCGCACCTCGTCGATCCGGGCGACCGTCTGGTCGAGCCACGGTGCGAGCGAGCTGAGGCGGTCGGGGAGCACGGCGCCGTGCACCAGCACGAGGCAGCACATCTGCATCCAGGTCGTCCCGCACTTCGGGGGCGTCGTCACCACGACGTCCCCGAGGCGGTGCTCGAAGCCCTCCCAGCGTGCGCTGTCGAAGATGTACGACTCGTAGTGCCGCAACGTCACCGTCTCCTCCTAGCAGCCCTTCACGCCGGCGTCGACGGCGGCGGCCAGCACGATGGCCACGCCCACGACGCCCACCCACGAAGCGCTGGCGATCGCCAGGACGAGGAAGATCCGGTTGCGCACGCGATCACCGTGGCGCGCCGACGTCGTGGCAGCTCGGACAACGGGACACGGATCTCATGCTGCCACCACCCGCATCGCCAACGCGGGTCGAACGTCGGCCGCCGCTCAGGGGATGCTCGGTGTCCTCGTCTCCGTCCTTCGGTGGACCCGCAGCTCGAGGACGTCAGGCCGTGCGTAGTGCCCAGACGGGTCGAACAGGCGCCGCCCGGCGGCGATGAGGTCGAGGTCGAGGTCGGCGGTGACCACACCCGCCGTGCCAACGAGCGGTCCCTCGAGGATGGCGCCGCCGGGGGCGACGATCGTTGTGTTGCCCTTCGACATCCAGTCGTCGGCGCCGCCGTAGATCTCGTCCGCCCCTGGGAGGTCCCGGGGGACGTCGCAGCCTCTGAGGTGGGCGGTGACGCCGACGACGAAGACCTGGCCCTCCTTGGCGATGTGGCGCAGAGTCGGCACCCACTCGTCGCTGTTGTCCCACGTCGGGGCGAGCAGGATGTCGATGCCCTCGTCGTAGAGCGCAGCACGCGCCAGGGGCATGTAGCTCTCCCAGCAGATGAGCGAGCCGACGCGCACCCCACCGATGTCGACGACGGTGAGCACCGCTCCTCGCCCGCTCGCCCAGACGAGTCGTTCGGCCCCGGTGGGGACGAGCTTGCGGTGCAGGCCTGCGACGGTGCCGGAGCGGTCGATGTAGACCACGGCGTTGTAGAGCGTTCCCGTCAGGGTCCTCTCGGTGATCCCGAGCGCCACCCACACCTGCGCTGCGGCGGCCGCGGCGCACACGTCGTCGAGGTCGGCGCTGGGTAGCTCGACGGACTGGTCCTGGAAGCGTTCGTACCACTCCCCATCGCTCCAGGGGTTCCGGCGCCACACCCAGTCGGGGTAGCCGGGCACGAACGACTCGGGGAACACGACGAGATCGGCGCCGTCGGCTCCGGCTCGGGCGACGTGGTCGGCGACCACGGCGACCGTCGCCTTCCGGTCCAGGTAGGCGGGGGTGGCCTGGACGGCAGCGACGCGGAGCGAGCCTCGGCCGCTCACGACGGACGGGAGAGGCGCTCGGGGGCGAAGCCTGCTGTGCCGTGATGGTGGGCGGTGTGCCGGGCGATCCCGTGGTCGAGCTCGTCGGCCAGGGCGACCGGCTCGCCCCGCCCGTCGGTGGAGGTGAGGGTGATCGTGCGCATGAAGCCCGTTGTAGACCTCGACCCGATGGCCGACCAGTGCTGGATCTGTACCACATCCACCGCGCGATCGGTCCGGGGTCAGGGCGCGCAGCCGACGTCCGACGGGATGGCCGGACGGCACGGTGCTCACGGTCTGGCTACCACGCGAGCTCGACGCGCACCGCTCCTAAGCCGATATCGGAGCACAGATGAACCATCGGAGCACAGATGAACCATGGGCGGCATCGACTTGACGTAACGAGGATTATCGGCGGCGTTCAGTCGAGGCGGAGGAGGAGCAGGGGTCGGGCGGCGTCGAGCAACCACGCAAGGGCGCGGGCGACCTCGTCGGCGTCGCCGGCTGCCTCGTTGAGGTCCCGGTCGACGTCCTCGATGGCGGCCTCGAGCATGGCGATGCCGTCGTGCAGGTCGTCGAGGCGCCGCCTGGCGACCACCAGCTCGGCATCGCCGAGGCCGAGCTCCTTGGCCCGGCTTCGACCCTCGTAGTCCCGTTGTCGACAGCTGCGTCGACAGAACGCTCGCGGGCGGCCGGGACCGACCGCCACCTCGAAGCCACGACCGCACCACTGGCACCGTCTCCTCAGCCCTGATTTCGTCACAGTGACGAAACTAGGTGGTTGCGGTCGGTCGCCGGTGGATGGACCGAGCATCGAGTTCCGGGCGGGTGCCCGGCCGGGTAGCGTGACCGCCCTATGTCCCGAAGGATCGACGTCGAGCTCACCAGCGACCGTGGCGACGGGACGTGGTCCTGGCGAGCCGCTGGCGCCCGCCAGCCCAAGGGCGTGGTCGACGGCGCCCTCCTCTACACAGACGCACAGGTCGGTGACGTCGTTCGTGCCGAGGCTGACTTCGACATCGAGGGCATCACCATCACCGCCGTCCAGCCGCCGAAGGGCGCAAAGGCGGTCGCAGAGCGGATCGAGGTCATCGGGGTCGAGCGCGAGTTCTCACCCGTCACCTCGAGCCTCACCGGCAAGGCCCGCGAGCGCGCCGAGCGCGGTGAGGAAGACCGCCCCCGTCGCGGGCGCGACGACCGTGGCCCTCGCCCCGGCGGGCGCCCCGGTGGGCCGAGTCGCGAGGGTGCACGCGGCCCCCGTCCGAGTGGCGAGCGCCCCGACCGTCCGCCGCGCGAACGGCCGGCTCCCCCTGCCCCCAAGCCCAAGCCCAAGAAGCTGCGCCCCGCCCGGGTGCACCGCGACGCCTTCCTCGCCTCGCTCGCGCCCGAGCAGCAGCCCATCGCTGAGCAGCTCCTCCGCGGCGGCATGCCGGCGGTGCGCAACGCCCTCGAGGAGCAGAACGCCAAGGCGAAGGCCGAGGATGGGCTCGAGATCCCCACCGACACCGTGCTCGCCATCGCCGAGCAGCTCGTCACGCGGGCACGGGTCGCCGACTGGCTCGACCGAGCCGAGGCAGCGAAGGCCACCGGGGACGAGCTCGCCCTCCGCGACCTCCGCTCGGTCGTGTCGAGCGCCGACGACGTGGCTCGGGACGAGACGACGCGGGAGCTCGCAGCTGAGCTGAAGGCAACGCTCGAGCAGCGCTCGCAGGCTGACCAGCAGGGATGGCTGACCGACATCGAGCAGTCGCTTGCCGGCGGTCGCGTGGTGCGTGCACTGCGGCTCTCGTCGCGCCCGCCCGAGCCGGGGACGTCGTTCCCCGAGGAGCTGTCGGCCCGACTCGTCGAGGCGGCCAACGGCGCGCTCACGGCCGACATCGCCCCGGATCGGTGGGCAACCGTGCTCGACGCCGTCGCCTACTCCCCCGTTCGTCGCACCGTCGTGCCTGCCGGCATCCCGGCGGAGCCGACCGAGGAGCTCCTGGCAGCCGTGCGCAAGCACGCCGGGCGCACGCCGGCGATCGCCACCCTCTTCGGTGTCGAGCCGCCGCCCGACAAGGCAAAGGGTGCGAAGCGCCCGACGAAGGCGGCTGGACGCAACCCGAACCTGTCCCGCACGGGTGGGACCCGGGGCGCAGCTGTTCCCGTCCCGGGCCGGCCGGGTGGTCCACCGGTCCCGCCCGCCAAGCGCATCCCGCCGCCCCCTGGCCGCCAGATCGGTGCGACCTTGCCGGGCTCCCCGCCGACGCCTCGACCTGGGGCCGCGCCGACACCAGGTGCAGCGCAGACAGCAGCTGCACCTGCCGAAGACGCATCAGCAGAGGTCGCACCGGCCAACGACCCCACGGCTCCGCTCCCCTCGCCCAGCGCGCTGGGGACGTCGGAACCGGCCGCCCCGAGCGAGGAGCAGAAGTCCTCGCCGCAGTCGGGTGCCGTGACCAGCAGCGACCAGGTCCCGTCGGCGGACGACGTGGCACCGACGGAGGCCCCTGAGGTCACCGAAGCCGCATTGACCTTCGATGCCGCACCGTCCCTCACGGATGCACCGGCGCCCGACGCTGCCGTGGACCCGCTCCCTGCGCCCGCCGCCGAAGCAGGAGCGTCGCCGGAGGTCTCGGACATCACCGGGTCGGATGTCGAGGAGGTGGATGCGCTCGTGAGCCAGGCTGCTGAGGGGCCGTTCGAGCCGCCCGCTGACCCACCCGTCGAGGCCGGGGTCGCAAGCGAGACGGCACCCGACGGTCCGCCGGCAGACGCCCCCCCGCCCGGGAGCTGACCGGGGCGAGTGCTCCATGCAGCGTGCTGCGGTCTGATCGGCAGCGGTAGGGGCAGTCCGAACCCGGTGGGTGACGGTCGCGTCAGCGGCCGCCGCTAGGGTGCGGCCATGATCGACTACGAGCAGCGGGGCCGGGTCGCCGTCCTCACCATCAACCGGCCCGAGGCGCGCAACGCCGTGAACGGCGACGTGGCATCGGGCATCGAGGCCGCCATCGATCGCATCGAGGAGGACCCGGAGACCTGGGTCGCCGTCCTCACCGGAGCAGGCACGGTGTTCTCAGCCGGTGCTGACCTCAAGGCCATCGCCACCGGGCAGGCCGCCGCACTCAACACCAAGAAGGGCGGCTTCGCGGGCATCGCACGCCGGGAGCGGACCAAGCCCATCATCGCCGCTGTCAACGGATCGGCCCTCGCCGGCGGCTGTGAGATCGTGCTGTCCTGCGACCTCGTCGTCGCCTCCTCAGAGGCGAAGTTCGGCATCCCCGAGGTGAAGCGCTCGCTCGTCGCCGGCGCTGGGGGGCTCTTCCGCCTCCCCCGTGCGCTCCCTCGTGCCATCGCCATGGAGCTCGCCCTCACCGGTGACCCCATCGATGCGCAGCGCGCGTACGACCTCGGCTTCATCAACGAGGTGGTGGCTCCGGACCAAGTCGTCGCCGCTGCCGTCGCCCTCGCCGAGCGCATCTGCGTGAACGCCCCCGTCGCGGTCCGCGAGAGTCGCAAGGTCGTGCTCGAGGCGACGATCGCCGATGACGAGACGGCGTGGCGCCTGACCAACGAGGCCTTCGCCCGGGTCGTGCAGACCGAGGACTTCTCCGAAGGCCCCAAGGCCTTCATCGAGAAGCGAGCGCCGGAGTGGAAGGGCCGCTAGCCCATCACTCCCCCAGCGGATTATCGCTGGGCCAGATCAGAGGCGAAGGACGATCCGGCGGAGCCGGTCGTCCGGGAGCAGCCCAGCGGATTATCGCTGGGCCAAATCAGAGGCGAAGGACGATCCGGCGGAGCCGGTCGTCCGGGAGCAGCCCAGCGGATAATCGCTGGGCCAGATCACACGATGGTCTCGAGCACGCCGTGCTCGTGGAGGAACTCAGCGAGGTTCTCCACGAGCCGCAGCTCCGCCACCTCGGCGAGGGGGACCCACGCTGCCTCGACGGCGTCGTCTCCGGCGACGGGCTCCTGCCGCTCGAGCAACGTCACGGTGAAGTCGAGGATCACGAAGTGCTGATCTTCCTCGATGCGCTCGACCCAGCCGAGCAGCGGCCCGCACAGCCCCTCGATCCCAGTCTCCTCCTCGAGCTCGCGGAGCACCGCCTCGGCAAGGGTCTCCCCGGCCTCGACCCGACCCCCGGGCACCGACCACTCC
>JBBSLC010000026.1:0-25109 GCA_038255685.1 Acidimicrobiales bacterium
CCCGAAGGTCCAGGGAGCTCCCTCGGCGATCGCGCCGGGGCCGCCACCCTGGGGGGATCCGTGCGCACATGCGCTGTTCGTCTTCACCGACCGTTGCGAGGGGCCGCCGTCGCGGTTCTTGCTGCAGCACTGGTCGTCAGCGCCTCGGGCACCGCTCGCTCTTCGGCTGTCCCGAGCGGGACGGGCGCGGCGTCGTTGCGCTTCGTGCCCGCCACCCTCGGCGTCGAGCTGCCCCTCGCTGATGCGGCCGGGGTCGCTCTCGGCCGGCTCGTCATGGAGGCCGGCACCACCGCTGACCCCGTCGCCCGCCTGGCGTTCGAGGGCCTCGGTGCCGCCGGCGTGGGGGCCGCGCCCCTCGGGCTGTCCTCGGCGAACGGGGACCACCGAGGCGGCGACGAGCGCAGCGCCGACGCTGCCGGCGTCTCGGCGCTGCTCCGGCTGGTCGACTACACGGTCCGGGCGGACACGACCAGCGCGCTCGCCCAACTCGGCGCGCTCGAGGGCGCCATCGACGCGCCGCTCGGGCTCGGCCTCCGGCTCCAGGGCCAGGAGGTGACGACTTCGGTCAGCGCCACCGAGGCGGCGAGCTCGATCAGCCTCACGATCTCCGGCGTGCAGCTCGGATTGGACGACCTGCTCCCCGCCGACGTCCTCGCCGGCCTGCCGCTCGGAGCCGTGCTCGACCTCGTCGACGGGTTGGACGTCGCCGTGCCCACCGACCTCGCGAACGTCGTCGCCGAGGTCGACGGCGTCGTCGCGACGCTGCGGGAGGCGGGGGCCACCGCTGGGGACCTCGCCGAGGTGGCGTCGACGCTCCGGTCCGCAGTCGGGTCCGACCCCACGTTGGCCGCCCTGCAAGCTGCGGTCGACGACGCAGGTGCGGACGTGACCGCCGCCCAGGCGGCACGCGACGGTGCCGCCGCTGCGGTCGGTGCCGCCACAGCAGCGGTGACGGCGATCGAAGGCGAGCTGGCAGCGCTCCGCACCCAGACCGCCGGGCTCGCTGCGGAGATCGCCACGATCGAGTCGACGATCGCCGGACTCGAGGCAGAGGCGGCCGCACTGCTGGTCTCGCCGCTGCGTGTCGTCGAGATCGCCGCCGAGCTGCTCGCCCTCGACGCCGAGCTCGCCGCCGCAGCGGCCGAGCTGGCGCCACTCCTCGCCGAGGTCACCGCCCTCGAAGGTGCCCTCGCCGGGGCCCGAAGCGCACTCGCCGGCGCCCAGGACGACCTGGCCGCAGCCGAGGTCCTCCTCGACCAGGCCGAGACCGTGCTCGTCGCCGCCGAGGCCGCCCTCGCCGCCGCGCTCGCCCAGCTGCAGGCGACCCTCGTCGCCGAGCTCGACGCCCTGCAGCAGGTGCTCGACGATCTCCTCGCCGAGCTCGATCTGCTCCTCGACGGGGTCGATCTCGAGCCGGTGCGCCTCGACCTGGTCGAACTGCTCACCGCCGCACCGCTGCTGGACCTCGGGACCCTCGTGCTCGACCTCTCCACCCAGGCCGACGTCACGGGGAGCCTCGGGCGCGCGACCTGCCGGGCCGCCGACCTCGAGGTCCTCGGGGTCGCCGTCCCCACGCCTGACTGCGCGGCGATCGGAGCAGCCCTCGGCCAGCTGTCCGGCGCCATCGCCGACGTGCTCGGCTCCCTGCCGGTCCTCGGAGCGCGGCCGACCGTGCTGGCAGCCGGACCCGCCGTCACGTCGAGCGGGGCCGGCTCGCCCGACGCAGACGGGCGCAGCGCGTCGGCGGTCGACGTCGTGCCCCTGCGACTCGCCATCCCCGCCGTCAGCCTGTCGGGCGTGGTCGACGACCTCGTCGCCGAGCTCGACCTCCTCGTCAGCGAGCTGCTCGGGTCCGCGGCTGTCGGCGACGCGCAGCGTCAGGTGCTCGGGCAGCTCGACGCCACTGTTGCCGCGCTGCCCACCGGTGCTGCCCTCGGTGGCCTGCAGACGACCGGCCTCGACGTGGCCCTGGCCGAGATCGGCCTGACCTCGAGCTTCACCGCCCAGCAGGTCGGCGGGGTCGAACCGGTCCCCGCAGCGCCTGGTGCCGAGGCGCCCGTGGCGGGTGCCCCCGGCGGCAGTCCGGCGCCGGTCGGAGTCGGTTCCCCGCCCGCTCCCGTGCCCGGCACCGGCTCACCGGCGGGAGCCGCTCCCGCCGGTGCTCCCGGTGACGCCAGCTCCCGGAGCGGCCGCCCGTCCTCGGTGCCTGGCGCCACGTTGCCCCGAACCGGTGGTGACCTCGCCACGCTCGTCGCCGCTGCGGTGGCCGCCCTCGCTGCCGGCAGCGCGAGCCTCGGCGTCCGCCGACAGCTCCGCAGCTGATCAGCGAGCTCCAACGCCTGTGTGGAGCGGAGCCTTGCGCTCTTCGACCACGGCCCGCGAACCCGCTCCCTCGAGGGGATCGTTTGGATCTGGTCGACCGCTTCGCGCCCCCAGTACGGTGGCGGTGTCGGCTCGGAGATCGCCTCAGGTCTCTCCCAAGGTGTTCGGGAGGGGAGGAAGCTGATGGCAACGACGAAGGAGACCCGAGCGCTGCACGAGCGCCTCGTGGAGGCGCTCGGCGCAGACGCCGGCAGTACCATGATCGAGGTGCTGGCGCAGATGGCGACCCGGGAAGATGTGGCCCCGCTGGCGACCCGTCGCGACGTGCAGGACCTCGAGGTGCGGATCGGCGCCCGCTTCGATCGCGAGGCTCGGCGCTCGTCCGAGGAGCTCATCGGCGTCCGGGAGGACATGGCCATGCAGTTCGGGCAGGTGCGAGCTGAGATCGGGGAGGTGCGAGCCGAGATCGGGTCGGTTCGGGAGGACATGGCCACGCAGTTCGGGGAGGTGCGAGCTGAGATCGGGTCGGTTCGGGAGGACATGGCCACGCAGTTCGGGCTCCTCCGCCACGACATGGCCACGCTGGTCCTCGGACGGCGCACGATCGTGTTGACCGTCGTCGCAACGGTCGCGGGGTTGGGATCGCTCATGGCGGCGAGCGTGGCGGCGGTGGCCGCACTCGCCTGAAGCGTGGTCCAGGCTCTCTCGGCGTAACGGAGCAGGTCCCGGGGCGGTTTGTGTCAAACAGAGAGCCGCGTCCCGACTTCGGGATCGCGCCGGAGCAGGAGGGCGCACCCGCGCTCGTCCCATGACGAGGAAGAGGAACAGCTGACGTGTTGACACCGAACCGCAAGACGAGGCGCAGCGCTCGTGCCATCGGGGCAGGGGCGGCGGCGATGCTCGCCCTCGGCCTGCTGCCGGCCAGCCCGGCGAGCGCCGCTCGGCCCACCACCGACGCCTGCCCGTCCACCATCGCCGAGGACGGCTTCACCGACACCGGTACCGACGGCACCGTCCTCGAGGAGGCCGTCGACTGCCTCGTCGCCTACGGGATCACGGCGGGCCAGGGCCGCAACACCTACGGCACCGGCAACCTCGTCCAGCGGGACCAGCTCGCCACCTTCGTGCTCAACATCCTCGACCAGGTCGACGGCTTCGCCCGCCCGGCCGCCAGCCCCGACGCCTTCGACGACGACGACGCCAGCGTGCACGAGGACAACATCAACGACGCCGTCGAGCTCGGCATCGTCTCCGGCTTCAACGACGGCACGTTCCGGCCCACCGCACCGGTGAGCCGGGCTCAGATGGCCACCTTCATCGTCGGCACCCTCAAGGAGGCCGGCGCCACCCTGCCGACGAACAGCCCTGACGCGTTCGCCGACGACAACCAGAGCGTGCACGAGGACAACATCGACATCCTCGCCGACGCAAGCATCGACATCGTCGACGGCGAGGTCGGCGGTGGCTACAACCCCGGGCGCTCCGTCGCCCGCGGCACCATGGCGTTCTTCCTCACCCGCACCCTCGAGGTGCTCGTCGACGAGGGCCTCGTGACCGCCCTCGGCGCCCCCGGGCCCGAGACGGTGACGGACGCCCCCGAGCTGTTGCGGGCCGCGATCGTCGGCACCACCGTCAACAACAACGAGACGGTGGGTGACGGCGCCGTCGGCGGCGGCGCCGCCGGCGTGACGAGCGACGACTTCGACCAGAGCACCGTGCGCTTCACCTTCGACGAGGCGATCATCTCGGCGGTCACCGGCGAGCTGTTCCACCTCGTCACCTTCGACGGTCGCCGCTTCGAGGGCGTCGCCGCCGAGCGCGACCCGCAGAACGGCACCGCCGTGCTCGTCACCTTCGGCACCAACGACGAGCCGACCGCGGGCAACGAGGGTGGCGAGGTCAGCGAGACCGAGCTCGACGACGTCTCCCTCGCGACGGTCGACGCGGACGCGGTCAGCGACATCGACGGGGACACCAACCCCGTGGGCGACGCTGCGCTGGGCACGGGCCGCACCTTCAGCGCCGGCCAGACCGCCGCCCCCGACCTCATGAGCATCGGGCCGTTCCGCACCCTGACCGGCGACAACGCCGGGGACGTCGAGGCCGACTTCATCTTCGACGAGGAGGCCTTCGTGGTCACCGCGAACGCGGCGGCCGCCGCCGAACGCTTCCAGCTCGTGTTCGAGGACGGCGGCGAAGTCGTGTGCCTCCCCCAGCTCGACACCACGACGACGGCCGACACCGGCGACTTCGACGGTGACGGCACCACGACGATCACCGTGCTGTGCGACGACGCCGACTTCCAGGGCAGGACCATCGCAAGCATCGCCCGCGGCGTGGTCCTCGCCGGCGCGGTGAGCGACCAGGACGAATCCGCCACGGCGGACGGTGGCGATGTCGCCTTCGTCGGCAACACCAACCCGCTCCAGGTCGTCAAGACGCCGGTCAACAACGGGGCGACCGTGCTGCCGGACCTCGTGAGCGTGAGCTTCGACGTCGACGACGACACCGCCACCTTCGTCTTCGACGACACCGTGGTGGCAAACGGCGCCGGGGACGGCCTCGACGGGGTCGGCAGCCTGCCCGACGACGCCACCGGCTTCCAGGTGTACGACGTGCGCGGCACCGAGCTCGAGGGCGGCGACTTCGCCTCCGACACCGATCCCGACGACAGCCGGGTCGTGGTCACCTTCGATCCCGGTGCGCTCGACGACGCCGTGGGCGCCTCGGTCGACGAGGGAGCGGTCACTCGCACCGGCTCGACCACCGCGCTGAACCAGGAGGACGAGGTCGGTGTCGGCAGCCGAGTGTTCGCCGCCGGCGAGACGACCGGTCCCGACCTGGAGTCCGTCTCCAGGGCGACCGAGACGATCACCACCACCAACCCGATCACCGGGCCGAGCTCGGAGGACGTGATCGTCTTCACGTTCGCCTTCGACGAGGACCTCGCCGACCTGAGCACCGCCGGCGACTTCACCATCGTCGACGAGACCGGTGAGCGCACCGGCCTCACCGACTGCGCGCTGGTCGAGGCGTCGGGCTCCGAGGACGAGGTCGAGTGCACCGTCGCCGCCGACGCCGGCACCGACGAGCCCAACACCGCAGCAGGTGACGCTGCTGGCTTCGCCGCCGCCGAGGCAGCCGTGCTCGGCACCGTCGACGACGGCGCCGTCGGTGACGCCAACGACGACGCTCCCACCGGTCCCGGCGCCACCGTCGGCGGCAACGTCAACCCCGAGGGCGCCGAGATCATCACCGGCGAGGCAGCAACGACCGCCTGAGGTCCCTCGGACCAGCTGAGCTGTGACCGATCCCCGGCCCGAACGGGCCGGGGATCGGCGCGTCTCGCCTTGCGCACTGCCCGGTGGCACGCGGTCGGTGGGCGGTTGTCGTGTGGTTGCTCAACCGGTGGTGCGCGCGGGTCGATGAGAAGGCGTGCTCCTCCGGCGGATCGCCCTCATCTCCCCACTCGTCCTCCTCACGACCGTGCTCCCCCTGGCCTTGCCAGCGGGTGCCACCGCGGCCCCAGACGCTGCTGTGCCGGTCGTCGTCCGCTTCGATGTGGAGGTCCCCGAGCGCGAGCAGGCATCGACCCTCACCGCTGCCGGGCTCACCCTGGTCGACCGGCTCCCCGGCAGCGACTTCGCCCTGGCCGTCCCCGAGGCCGGGACGATGCGAGCCGCCGCCGTGGTCAGCGATGGCATCGTGAGCGTGGAGCCCGTCGTCACCTACCGGGCCTCCGGTGTGCCGAACGACCCCGCCTACCCGGCCCAGTGGCACCTGCCCGCCCTCGACGCTGCCTCGGCGTGGGACGTCACGACCGGCGAGGGCACGGTCGTCGCCGTCATCGACACCGGCGTCGCCTACGAGACGACCGGCGCGTTCGTGCAGGCCCCCGACCTCGCCGGCACCAGGTTCGTGCCCGGCTGGGACTTCGTCGGCGGCGACGCCCACCCGAACGACGAGAACGGCCACGGCACGCACGTCACCGGATCGATCGCGCAGACGACGGGCAACGGGGTCGGCGGCGCCGGCGTCGCCCCCGACGCGTCGATCATGCCGCTGCGCGTCCTCGACGGGACCGGCGCCGGCACCGACTTCAACGTCGCCCAGGCCCTGCGCTTCGCCGCCGACCACGGTGCTGCCGTCGCCAACCTCAGCCTCGGTGGCCCGACCCAGTCCACCGTCGTGCGCGACGCCGTCACCTACGCCACGAACAAGGGCGTGGTCATCGTCGCCTCCGCCGGCAACGACGGGCTCGGCACGGTCAGCTACCCGGCCGCCAACGAGCGGGTCATCGCCGTCGGCGCCGTCCGCCACGACCGGACCCGCCCCTCCTATGGAAGCTACGGAGCGGCGCTCGACATCGTCGCCCCCGGCGGTGACCTCTCCGTCGACCAGGACGGTGACGGCTACCCCGACGGCATCCTCCAGCAGACCTTCCGCAACGGCGTCGCCAACTTCTGCCTCTGCTTCATGCAGGGCACCTCGATGGCCGCACCCCAGGTGAGCGCCGTCGCCGCCCTCATCGCCTCCCGAGGCGTGACCGACCGCCAGGTGATCGAGGACATCCTCCTCGACACCGCCGTCGATCTCGGCCCCACCGGACGGGACGACCAGTTCGGCCACGGCCTCGTCCAGGCAGCCGCGGCGACCCAGGCACAGCTGCCGGTGGAAGCACCGGTGGACGGGGCGATCACCCCGACCGAGCCCGAGCCAACCCCGACCGAGCCCACGCCGACCGAGCCGGCCCCGACCGAGCCGGCCCCGACCGAGCCCACCCCTGAGCCGGCGCCGGTCACGAACACCGGCGAGCCCCGCTCCATCGAGCTCGCCTGCCCGAGCGGCTCCACGCCTGCGTCGGCGTTCGAGGACCTCGGCGACAGCGTCCACGTGCCGGGCATCACCTGTGCGGCGTGGTGGGGGGTGGCGAGCGGCCGGACGGCCTCGACCTTCGATCCCGGTGGGTCGGTGACCCGTGGCCAGCTCGCGTCGTTCGTGGCCAGGACCCTCGAGACCGCAGGCCTCCAGCTCCCCGCTGATGCCCTCGACGCGTTCGGTGACGATGCCGGCTCGGTCCACCACGCACGGATCAACCAGCTCGCCGCACTCGGCGTCGTGCAGGGCAGGGGTGACGGCACCTTCGCCCCCGACGCCGTGGTCACCCGTGCCGAGATGGCCACCTTCCTCGTCCGGGCCCACGACGCCCTCTCGGCGACCGACCTCGCCGCCGGGCCCGACCGCTTCGCCGACGACGGCGACTCGGTGCACGCCGGCAACATCGACAAGGTCGCGGCGGCAGGCCTCGCCGGCGGCACGTCGAGCTCGACCTTCGCCCCGACCGCCCCGGTCCAGCGGGGCCAGATGGCGACGTTCCTCAGCCGCACCCTCGACCTGTTCGTCGCCGAGGGGACCACGCCCGCACGCTGAGCAGGGACGGATCGCCCCCGCACCCCGGGAGGCACAAGGTGGGAGGGCCTGGACCCCGGTCGATCCGACCGGGGATCCCACGCGCCCCGTCGCTGTGACCCGCCAGCCCCCAGAGTTGTGCCGGCGTGGTTCAACGCGACCGGTGCCCCGCGTCGATGACGGGACATGCGCATCCGGCGGTCGCTCCTGCTCACGTCCCTGGCCCTCACCACCTCGGTGGGCCTCCCCCTTGTGCCCGCGGGCGCCGAGGTCCTTCCCGACCTCGAGCCGGTGGTGGTCCGCTTCGACGTCGGCGCCGACGAGCAGCAGCGACGCGAGGCGCTCGAGGCAGCCGGGCTGACCGTGGTCGACCAGCTCCCGGGCAGCGACTTCGTGCTCGCCCTGCCCGAGTCGGGCTCGAACCCCGACGCCAGCGGTCCCGCCATCGACCAGGTGGAGCCCCTCGTGACCTACACGGCGACCGGCGTCCCCAACGACCCCTACTACGAGTACCAGTGGCACCTCCCGCAGATCGACGCCGCCTCGGCGTGGGAGGTGACCAGGGGCGAGGGCACCATCGTGGCCGTCATCGACACCGGCGTCGCCTACGAGACCTGGGGCGGGTTCGTCCAGGCGCCCGACCTCGCCGGCACCACCTTCGTGCCCGGCTGGGACTTCGTCGGCGGCGATGCCCACGCCAACGACGAGAACGGCCACGGCACCCACGTCGCCGGCACGGTGGCGCAGTCGACCGACAACGAGCTCGGTCTCGCCGGCGTCGCTCCCGGCGCGGCGATCATGCCCCTGCGGGTGCTCGACCGCACGGGGGTCGGCACCGACTTCAACATCGCCCAGGCGATCCGCTTCGCCGCCGACCACGGCGCCGACGTCGCCAACCTCAGCCTCGGCTCGCCCACGGCCTCGAGCGTGGTCGTCGACGCCGTCGCCTACGCCGAGTCGAAGGGCATGGTCGTCGTCGCCTCCGCCGGCAACGAAGGTGGCGCCGGCACGATCCTGTACCCGGCCGCCCTGCCCGGCGTCGTCGCCGTCGGGGCCGTCGGCTTCGACCGGGTCCGTGCCCCCTACAGCAGCTACGGCGCGGCGCTCGACATCGTGGCGCCCGGCGGCGACCTCTCCGTCGACCTGAACGGGGACAGCTATCCCGACGGCGTCCTCCAGCAGACCTTCTACCAGGACTGGACGAGGTTCTGCATGTGCCTGTTCGAGGGCACCTCGATGGCGGCGCCGTCGGTCAGCGCCGTCGCCGCCCTGCTCGTCGCCCGAGGCGCATCTTCGCCCGAGGTGGTGCGTGACCTGCTGGTCTCCACCGCCGTCGACCTCGGCCCGGTCGGACGGGACGACGAGTACGGCCATGGCCTCGTCCAGGCTGCTGCGGCGGTCCGAGCACCCCTCCCCGTCGACGGCGCGATCGCCCCGACCCCTGCACCGCAGCCCTCACCGGCACCGGCACCGGCGCCGGCACCTGCCCCGGCTCCGGCTCCGGCTCCCGCTCCGGCACCGGCACCGGCACCGGCACCGGCACCGGCACCGGCGCCTGCACCCGCTCCCGCGCCGGCTCCCGCTCCTGCACCTGCGCCTGCCCCGGCGCCCGCACCCACTCCTGCGCCTGCACCTGCCCCGGAGCGCGCGCCTGCGGCACCGGGCGAGACCCGGGGCATCGAGCTCGCCTGCCCGACGCGCTCGACGCCAGCGCCAGGCTTCGCTGACCTCGGCGACAGCGTTCACGGTGCGTCGGTGGCCTGCGTCGTGCGCTGGCGGGTGGCAAACGGGACGACCCCGACGACCTTCGAGCCAGGGGGCGACGTGACGCGTGGCCAGCTGGCGTCCTTCGTCGCCCGAGCGCTGCACGCCGCCGAGGTCCCCCTCCCGCCCGACCCACCCCGCGCCTTCGACGACACCACCGGTTCACCCCACCAGCGCTCGATCGACCAGCTGGCTGCGCTCGGCGTGGTGCGCGGCCGTGCCGACGGCACGTTCTCACCCGCCTCCCCGGTGACCCGTGCGGAGATGGCGACGTTCCTCGTGCGCCTCCACGACCTCGTTGTGGCTACGCCACTCGAGGGTCGGGGGAACGTCTTCGCCGACGACGCCGGCTCCGTGCACGAGGCGAGCATCGACAAGGTCGCCGCTGCTGGCTTGGCGGGCGGCGTCGGCGCATCCCGCTTCGCCCCGGGCGAGGTGGTGGCTCGAGGTCAGCTGGCCACGTTCCTCGCCCGAACGCTCGACCTGTTCGTCGAGGTGGGCGCCGCCACCTCGAGCTGAGATCGCCGCCTCGTCGCCACCTCCGGTGGGAGGCCTCCGGTAGCGTCGGCCCGCCGTGGCCGCCTCCTCCAACGACCTCGACGTCGGCGGGCGCACCGCCGGTGGCTGGCCCTCGGGCCGTCGGCCGCACCTGGCGGCGCTCGCGGTGGTGCTCCTCGTCGTCGCGCTCACGATCTGGCACGGCGTGGAGGCATCCCAGCACCTGCTGACCGACCGGGATCCCGGGGTGTACGTGACCGCCGGACGATGGTTGGCGGGGGAGGGGACACTGCTCGTCGACCCCGCCGTCGGCCCCTTCGCGACCGGGCCCGGCCTGGTGTTCGAGGAGCAGGGTTGGAACCTCAACGACGACGGTCGCCTCGAGCCCCAGTTCCTCCACCTGCTGCCCGTGCTGCTCGCCGCTACCCACCTGCTCGGTGGTGACCGGCTCCTCCTGCTCGCCCCGCCCTTCCTCGCCGGCGCCGCCCTGCTGGCCACGTACGCCTTCGCGCGACGGGTCGTCCGGCCGTGGTGGGCCCTCGCCGTCACCGCTGGGCTGGCGCTCACGCTGCCGTGGGTCCACCTCTCCCGCGACGCGTTCAGCGAGCCGCTCGCCGTGCTCTTCCTCTTCGCCGGGCTCTCGGTGCTCTGGGGGGCATCCGAGCGAGGGAGCTGGCCCCGTGCTGCGGTGGCCGGCCTGCTCCTCGGCGGGGTGGCCATGGCCCGCGTCGAGGGCTTCGTGCTCCTGCTCCCGCTCCTCGCCTACGTGGCGATCGAGCTCGTCGCCAGCGAGCGTGCTGCGGCCGCGGAGCGACGAGGCACGCGCCGGCTGATGGGCGCGCTCGTGGCTGGCGTCGCGGTGACCGCGGGGCTGGCGGTCGTCGACCTCGTGGCGTTCAGCACCTGGTACCTCGACGACCTCGGCGGGCTCCTCCGGACCGTCGCCGCCGGCCTCGCCCTCACGGTGGTCGCCGGCGCCGGGGCCGTTGCGCTCGCTGCCCGGCGGCAGGGGCGTCCCTCGCCGCCACCTCGTCCCGAGGTCACGCCGCCCCGCGCACAGGTCGCGTTGGTGGCAGCAGCAGGCGTGGTCGTGCTCGTCGCCGGGCTGTGGTTCGTCCGGCCGCTGGCGCAGACCGTGACCGGTGAGCCGAGCGCAGCGATCGCCGCCATCGAGCTCGAGGAGGGGCGTGGCGCCGAGGGGGTCCGCCGCTACAGCGAGCAGTCCGTGGCGTGGCTCGCCTGGTACCTCGGCCCGGTCGCGCTCGTCGTCGGCGTCGCCGGGCTCGCCCTGTCGGTGCACCGGCTCGTCCGCTCGTCGGCACCTGATCGCCGGTTGCTGCCGTTCCTCCTCGTGTTCGCCACGATCTCGATCCTGTACCTGTGGCGACCGTCCATCACCCCTGACCACATCTGGGCGATGCGCCGCTACGCGATCGTGACCCTCCCTGGCCTGGCAGGCCTCGCCGCCGTCGCCGGCCAAGCGGCGAAGGACCGGCTGGCGTCGGGCGGGAGGACCACGATCGGGCTCGCCGCAGGCGCTGCGGCGGTGCTCGCCCTCGTCGCCTTCCCGGCCACCACCCTGCTCCCCGTCGCCGGCGCCACGACCCAGGAGGGCATGCTCCAGCGCGTCCTCGAGCTCTGCGACGTCGTCGGGCCCGATGGCGCCGTGGTGGTGGTGCCGGGCGGCGCCCTCGAGCTCGTTGCCGGCCAGACGCTCCGCAGCTTCTGCGGGGTGCCCGTCGCCATCGCCGGCGACGGGTTCGGCGCAGCGGAGGTCCGTGCGCTCGCCGAAGCCTGGCTCGTCGAGGGGCGCACCCTGCACCTCGTGGGTGCCGACCCGGCGGCGGTCGAGGCGCTCGCCGGCTCGCCTGCCACCACGTTCACCGTCGCCAACGACGAGGTCCTCGAGGGCACCCTGACCAGCCGCCCCGACGAGCTCCTGGCCCGCCCGATCACCTTCGCCGTCGCCCCCGTCGCCACCCCCACGCCGTGAGCGATCGATGCAGCGACGACTCCTGTATGCCGTCCCGTATACTTTTTGTATGACGAGTGCGGTCCCCGCCCGCTTCTCCTCCGAGGAGCTGGCAGCCCTCGACCGGTTGGTCGACGAGGGCGTTGCCGGCTCACGCTCCGCAGCCATCCGCCTCGCCGTCACCCGCCTGCACGAGCAGCACCAGCGCGCCAAGGTCGGCGCGACGATCGCTGACGCCTACCGGCGGTTGCCTCAGACCGCTGACGACGACGCCCTGGCGCTCGCCAACGCCAACGCCCTGACCGAGGCGGAGCCCTGGTAGCACAGGGCGAGATCTGGCTGATGGAGACGCCGAACGGCAAGCGGCGGCCGGCGCTGGTCGTGACCAGAGACGAGGCGATCCTCGTGCTCAACAACGTCGTCGTCGCCCCGGTGACGTCGACGATCCGCCGCATCCCGACGAACCTCCCGCTCGGCACCGACGAGGGGATCGACCACGACAGCGTGGCGAGCTTCGACAACCTCGCCTCGGTCCCGAAGTCGGTGCTCACCACCCGGCTCGGCTCACTTGGCGCCCACCGTCGCCTCGAGCTGTGCGCAGCACTCGACGCGCTGGCCGACTGCTGACCTGTCGATGCGCACGTCCCGAGAAGTCCGTCGTTCGGCCGACCGGTCGACCCCGCCCGACGAGCAGGACGAGGCGTCGGCCGGTCGGCGGGCACTCGGGTGGCTCACCGGGAGGCGGCCTCGTTCGCCGCGGGCCGATCGTGCCCTGCTCGCCGCCGCTGGGGTGCTGTTCGTCGGTGCCTTCGTGTTCGGGCTGCGGGGCGTGCCAGAGGGGATCGTCGAGCTCAGCGTGTGGCCCTTCGTCGTGCTCGCGCTCGTCGCCGTCCCGGCGGCGAACGTCGCCAACGCCCTCGAGTACGCGGTCGCCGCCCGGATCGAGGGCCAGCGCGTGCCCCTGTCCGAGGCCATCGAGGTCTCGGTCCTCTCTTCTGCCGCCAACCTCCTACCCCTGCCGGGCGCCGCCCTGGTGCGGGTGCGGGCGCTGCGCCGGGGCGGGTCGAGCTACCGGCGGGCGTTCTCGGTGACGGCACTGGTCGGCGGCGCCTGGCTCGCGACCAGCCTCGCGCTCGCCGGAGCTCTCCTCGCGCTGCGCCCCACGAGCGACGTCGACGATGTCGCCGTGGCCGCCGTGCTCGCCGTCGGCGTCCTCGGCGTCGGTGCAGCGCTCGTCGCCGTCCGGGCCATGGCACCCGCTGGTGAGGCCGTGCGGCTCGGGGCCGGGCTGCTCGGCGCCGAGGCGCTCGCCGTCGGCGTCGGGGCGGCGCGCTACCTGCTCGTCCTCGAGGGCCTCGGGATCGATGTCTCCGTCGCCCAGGCCGTCTCGCTCACCGTCGCCGCCGTGGTCGCGTCAGCCATCGGGTTCATCCCCGGCGGTCTCGGGCTGCGTGAGGCGCTGTCGGGGGTCATCGCGAGCCTCGTCGGCCTCACCGCTGCCGTCGGCGTGCTCGCCGCCGCCGTCGACCGCCTCGTCGGCCTCCCCGTGCTCGCCGTGCTCGCCGCTGTCTTCGCCGCCCGGGGCCGCCAGGGTCGCGCTCAGGGTGGTGATCTGACCGCGGAGAGCAGGTGATGGGCACGTTGACCTCGTATCTATTCGGAGTCGACGCCCATCGGTGCGCAGCGAGGTGGACGGACACGTCGCGCTCGACCCGAGGAGACCCCATGTCCCGCACCCCCACACCTCGCCGGCGGCGCCTGGCGGCGATCGCCCTCGCCGCTGGCCTCGCGCTCACCGGCCTGAGCGCGCAGCCGTCGTTCGCGGCGCGCGCCATCGACGATGCCTGCCCTGCGGGAGCGGTCCCCGAGGACGGCTTCACCGACACGGGCGCGGACGGCAGCGCCGTCGAGACGGCGATCGACTGCATCGTCGCCTATGACATCGCCCGCGGCACGACGGCCACGACCTTCAACCCGACCTCGTCGACGACGCGAGCGCAGATGGCCACCTTCGTCATGGCGAGCCTCGACGTGGTCGACGACTACACCCGGCCCACCACGTCGCCGGACGCGTTCGACGACGACGACGGCGACCGCCACGAGGCGAACATCGACGACGCAGCAGCAGAGGGCATCGTCGCCGGCTTCCCCGATGGCAGCTACGGGCCGGGGCGGCTCGTCACCCGTGGCCAGATGGCGACCTTCCTCGTCCGAGCCCTCGAGGCGGCGGGTGCGGACCTGCCCACCACCGCGCCCGACGCCTTCGACGACGACGACGGCACGTCCCACGAGGACAACATCGATCTCATCGCCAGCCTCGACATCGCCGACGGCACCTCGGCGCGCACCTACGGCCACGCCTCGCCGGTGCTGCGCCAGCAGATGGCCCAGTTCCTCGCCCGATCCCTCGACCTCCTCGTCGAGGAGGGTCTGGTCACCTCGCTCGAGGAGGCCACGCCGGCGGCACCGGCGAGCACCAACGCAGCACCCGGGCGGGTGGTGGCCCTCGACAAGGCGGCCAACGAGCTCGAGCTCGACACCGGCCAGACCACCGCTGGTGACTACGACGGGGCCACCGCCGACCTCCGGTACCGCTACGACAGCAACGACACGTTCCGCATCGGCGGCACCGCGACCGACCTGGCCGGCTTCGAGGCCGCCCTCAGCCGAGGCGACGCGGTCGATCCCGGGGCCTACGACCCGCAGGCCTCCGGCACATCGGTCTTCGACATCACCGACGACGGGCCGAAGGCACCCACGACGGTGACAGCTGAGAAGGGCACCGGTGCCAGCACCGACGACATCACCGTCACCATCGACCCCTCCACCCCGGGCACCCTGACGATGTACCAGTCGTTCGTGGTCGAGCGGGCCCCGGTGCCCAACGGCATGGACGAGAGCCAGCTCGGCATCCCCGGCACCTTCGCCGAGGTCGGCCGGGTGACGGTCCCCACCGGCGCCACCGGCGCCACGATCGCCTTCGTCGATCGGGACGTCCCCCCGGGCGCGTACCGCTACCGGGCCGCCGGCATCATCGACGGCGACGTCGGGCCCACCACCGCCGACCCGAACAACGAGACGTCGGTGGCGCCGGCGGCAGGCCAGTCAGGTCCCGCCTCGACGAACGCCGTGCAGACGGTCAGGAGCGGCCTGTCGGGCACCGCCGACGACGGCGACGTCTGGCGGTTCGCGTTCGATGCGCCGATCACGCTGACCTCGACCGCCACGCTCAGCCTCGTCGAGGGCGCGGACGCCACCCAGTCCGGCAATGAGGAGGCGACCGACGTCACCCGCGGCGGCGACGCGACCATGACCCTCAACAGCGCCGCCGTCGAGGTCGCAGGCGTCTCCTACGGCGCAGGCCAGGTGCTCACCGTGGAGCTGACCCGGGATCTCACGAGGACCGCTGCGGTCACGGGCGGCAACAGCAGCATCACGTACCCGCTGACCGTGTCGGCGACCGCAGGCGTGGCGGGGACGGCGGGGCCATGGGACCTCGCCTCGAGCTTTGACCGGCGGGTCGAGAACGACGTCGACGCACCCGTGTCGACAGGAGCTGAGGTCACCGACGACGGCAACAACCGGATCTCGAACGGGGACACCATCGAGATCGCCTTCGACCAGGACCTGCTCGACGACGCAGAGGAGCCCTTCGCTGACAGCATCACCGTCTCCGACGGCGCCCAGTCCGTCACGCTGACCCACGGCACGAACGCAACTTTCAGCTACACGGCGGAGGTGGACGATCCCACATCCACCTCGAACGTGCTCGTCATCAGCGCCATCACGACGGGCACGACCGCTGTCGACTACGGCGCGACGACCGTCGTTGCCTCGGCGAGGAACATCACCGACCCCGCCGGCAACGGCTGGGCGCCGGGGGGCAAGACGGTCCTCGGCGACACCCTCGCCCCTTCCATGACATCGGCGACCGCATCCACGACGCCGGCGACGCCCCTCGTCATCACCCTGACCTACAGCGAGGCCATCACCTGCAAGACGTTCTCGGCCTTCCAGTGGACCTACGACCCGGACGTGACCGTTCCTGGCCTCACGCCACAGCCCACGAGCGCCGAGTGCCCGAGCGGGGCCACCACCGGCACCTCGACCACGATCCTGCTCACCTTCGACGAGAGCACACCGATCACCCCACGCTCGGACGACGCCATCACCTACACCGAGGCGCCGCCGACCGCACCGGCAGGTCGGGTCGTCGACACAACCGGGAACGAGGCGGTGAGCCCCCAGACCCGGGCGGTCAACTGAGCGGAGGGCGCCGGTAGCGTCGCCTCGTGCGGCTGACCTTCGTCGGGCACGCCTCCCTCCTGCTCGAGGAGGGGGACGTGTCGATCCTCTGCGATCCGTGGCTCGTCGGGGACGCGTTCAACGAGGCGTGGGCGCCGTGGCCCCGGCCGGTGCTCGCACCCGAGGCGCTCGAGCGTGTCACCCACCTGTGGGTGTCCCACGAGCACCCCGACCACCTGAGCATCCCGACCCTGAAGTCCATCCCGTCGGAGCGCCGGGCGGGGATCACCGCCCTCTACCAGCACCACTGGTCGGGCGAGGTGGTGTCGTTCCTCCGCACGCTCGGCTTCGCCGACGTGGTCGAGCTGCGTCACGGCGTCCCCGAGCGGCTCGGGCCCCGGATCGTTGCGACGCTGCACCAGGTCGGCCACGAGGACGCCGCCCTGACGGTCAGCGGTGGGGGCCACACCGTCTTGGACCTCAACGACGCCAAGCCGAGCGACGCCAAGCTCCGGCGCATGCGGGCCGAGATCGGGCCTGTCGACGTGCTCGTCGACCAGTTCTCGATCGCCGGGTGGCCCGGCAACCCCGACGAGACCAACCGCCACCAGCGGGTCGCCGCCTCGGTGCTCGACGAAGTCGCCCGCCACGTCGAGGTGCTCGAGCCCCGCTGGCTCGTCCCCGCCGCCAGCTTCGTGCGCTTCGTCTCGCCGGAGAACGACTACATCAACGGCCTCGGCAACAGCATCGACGATGTCGTGGTCAGGATCGGCGAGGAGCGGACCGCCGTGCTGTACCCGGGCGACGCCTGGGACCTCGACGAGCCGTGGCAGGGGTCGGCCGATGCACTGGCCCGCTACGCCGCCGACCCGCCGCTGCCCCCCGGCGGCCTCCGCAGCCATGGCACCAAGACGCTGGAGGAGGTGGTGA
Organism: Acidimicrobiales bacterium; assembly: GCA_038255685.1. Classification (GTDB taxonomy): domain Bacteria; phylum Actinomycetota; class Acidimicrobiia; order Acidimicrobiales; family CADCSY01; genus CADCSY01. The sequence continues at coordinate 17,141 of JBBSLC010000026.1, forward strand.
CGGCGGCGTCGGGCGCGGTCGCCGTGCTGCGCGCCGCCCATCACGGTGTGCTGCTGCGTCGGCCCGAGCCGGTGACGTTCCGCCTCACCGACCTCGACGCCAGCATCGTCGTCGACCTGGGTTCGGGTATTCGCACGCTCGGCGCCGACGAAGCGCCGACCCCCTGCGTCGTCGAGGTCACCTCCCAGGCCGCCTGGTACGCGTTCGGACACCGCTGGGGCCTCACGACGCTCGCCATCTCCGGGCGCCTCCGCGTCCACGGCGACGAATCGGCCTTCACCCGGCTGAAGCAGCTCGGTGCGGCGGCGTCGTCGGGGTTCCGGTCAAAGGGCCTGGTCAGGGACATCGTGCGACGTCGCGGCCGCACCTACCTGCGACGTCGCTGGCGTGATGTCGTCCCCGAGCTCGCTGGCCGGGCCACCTGACTCACCTCGGCGGGGTTCCGTGCCGATAGGACGGGAGAGGAATGACCTGACCAGAAGGTCAGGGACGCCGTATGCTCTCATGGGCAGGCACCTCGGCGGGGCTGCAGATGGAGCGAGGGCATGGCGATCACCGATCTGGAACCCCGGCTCCTCGTCGAGGCGCACAACGCGGGTGACGACGACGCGTTCGCGCTGATCGTCCAGACCCACCACCAGAGCCTCTTCGCCCACGCCATCACCCGCCTGCACGACGTGCAAGCAGCCGAGGACGCCGTCCAGGAGACCTTCGTCCGGGCCTACCGGGCCATGCCCCGCTTCCAGGGCGACTTCCACCTGCGGGCGTGGCTGCACCGCATCCTCACCAACGTCTGCCACGACGAGGGCTCCCGTCGCCAGCGCGCCGGTCGGCTCTTCGAGCTCGCGTCGGCCCAGGCGGTCGTGGAGGCCGAGGCTGCCGACGTCGACATCGACCGGCTCGACGTCAGCCGCGAGGTCGTCGTCGCCGCCCTCGCCTCCCTGCCGATCTCGTATCGGGAGGCGCTCGTCCTCCGCTACGTCGAGGAGCTCTCCTACGAACAGGTCGCAGAGGCCACCGGCGTCACGCCCGGGAACGCCCGGGTCCGTGTCATGCGGGGCCGGGCTGCGCTGAAGCGGGCGCTCACCTCGTCCCACGCCATCGTCATCGCCGTGGTGCCGTGGCTGCGCCGGGATGGCCGAGGGGCTGCGGTCGACCTGCCTGAGCTGGCGACCTCGGCGTCGATGTCCTCGCTCTCCTCCTCGGCTGCCTCGGTGGCGAGCGCACCGGCTGTGCTCGCCAACACGCCGGCGCTCCTCCGCGCCATCGACACCGCACCACTGGTCGCCGAGCGGGCGGCGTCGATCCCCCAGATCATCGGCATGGTCGCAGCCATGGCCATGCCGATCGCAGCTCCCGTCGTGAGCAACCAGGTCACGAGCTGGACCAGGGCCCCGGCCACCTCGGCTGCCCCTGCCGATGCCGAGGTCTCGGCCGCCGCGCCTCGCGACGGCGTCACCGGCGCCGTGCCCACCGAGACGGCACGCTCGTCGACCATCACGACCCTGGCCGCCCCTCGAGCTGTCCTGGGGGATGCGTCGACCGCCACGGTCGACTCGGTCGACGAGACCACCCCGCAGGAGACCACGTCGGAGGTGACGACCGTCGGAGACTCGTCGACGTCTCCTGCGACGTCGCCGAGCACGGCGCCCACGACCACGGCCGCACCGCCGGCCGACGACGGTGCTGACACGGACCCGGTCATCGCGGCGCCGATCGAATTCACCGCCCGGCTCTGGGGTCGCCAGATCACGAGCGTAGGCGATCCCCGGACCGATCTCGCCGGGACCGTCCGATGGGGCCAGGGCTCGAGCGAGGTGGGCGGCCAGCTCGCCGGGACCATCGTGTTCGACCGTGCGGTCGCCGAGGGCGCTCCGCCCGCGAAGGGTGCGGACCCTGCCGCCGAGGACGGGGCCGAGCCGACGGCCGACGGTTCGACGGCTGATCCGGGCGCGCCGGTTGCTAGGACGTTCACCGGCGAGCTCACCCTCGCCCTCGACGACGGGCAGCGCTACGTGCTGCGCCTCAGCGACGGCACCCTCGACCACCCCGACACCGGTACGGCCGTCACCGCCGGCTTCGAGCTCCTCGACGCCTGTGGCTCGGTGGTCGCGACCGGCTCGATCACCGGCGACCTCGACCTGCGCGAGGCGCCCGTCCCCTCCTCCTTGGACCTCGCCTTCTCCGGTGAGGGCCCGGTCGAGGTGCCTGCCTGCGGTTGATCCCGCCCGGTCCCGTCGCTCGGACACGTCCGTTACCCTCGCCAGCCATGAGCAGCGACCAGGCGGTCCTCTCCGTCGTCATGCCCTGCTTCAACGAGGAGCAGACCGTCTACGAGACCTGCACCAGGGTGCTCGCCTCGCCCCACTGCTTCGAGCTCGTCGTCGTCGACGATGCCTCGACCGACCGCTCGCGCGACGAGCTCGCCCGCCTCGATGACCCTCGCGTCCGCATCGTCCACCAGGGCGTCAACCAGGGCAAGGGGGCGGCGCTGCGGCGTGGCTTCGCCGAGGCCACCGGTCCCTTCGTCGTCGTCCAGGACGCCGACCTCGAGTACGACCCCGACGAGTACCCCCTCCTCCTCGAGCCGCTCCTGTCGGGCGCAGCCGACGTCGTGTACGGCTCTCGGTTCCAGGGGGGCCGGCCGCACCGCGTCCTCTACTTCTGGCACAGCCTCGGGAACAAGGCGCTGACCCTCGCCTCGAACGCCTTCACGAACCTGAACCTGACCGACATGGAGACCTGCTACAAGGCGTTCCGTCGCGAGGTCCTCGAGAGCATCACCCTGGAGGAGGACCGCTTCGGGATCGAGCCCGAGCTCACGGCAAAGGTCGCCGCCGGGGGGTGGCGCATCTACGAGGTCGGCATCTCCTACAACGGCCGCACCTACGACGAAGGGAAGAAGATCGGCTGGCGCGACGGCGTGCGGGCGATCGTGTGCATCGTCCGGTACTCGCCGATCGGGACGAGGCTGCGCCGGTGAGGAGGGCGGCGAGAAGGCTCGTCGATGCGCTCGCGTCCCGACCTCGGGCACCCGATGGCGACGTGGTCCTCGCCCAGCCCTACCTCGGCGACGTGCCGGCGGACCTCGCCGACGCAGATGCCGTGCGGGCCTTCCTCGCCGACACCGACGTGTTCGGGCCGGCCACGGCGGAGGCGCACGGCTACCTGGCCGATGCCTTCGACCGCTTCCGCATCACCATGGCGCTGCTCGACGACGTCGCCCCCGACGCCGCCGTCCTCGAGCTCGGCGCCAACCCGTACTTCCTCACCCGCCTGCTCGCACGGCGGGGCATGCAGGTGACGTGCGCCAACTGGTTCGGCGAGACCTCCGGCTTCGGCGCCAGGGGCGAGCAGGTCGTGTCCTCGCCAGTGGAGGGCCGTCGCGAGGCGTTCACCTTCGACCACTTCAACGTCGAGGTCGACGAGTTCCCGTACCCGGACGACCACTTCGACGTCGCCCTCTTCTGCGAGATCCTCGAGCACCTCCCGAACGACCCGATCCACACGCTCTGCGAGCTGCACCGGGTGCTGCGGCCGGGGGGGCTGCTCGTGCTCACGACCCCCAACGCAACGCGTCGGGAGAACCTGGTCAGGATGCTGCGGGGCGACAACGTCTACGAGCAGCTCTCCGGCTACGGGACCTACGGCCGCCACAACCGGGAGTACACCGTTGGCGAGCTCACCACGCTGCTCGACGAGTGCGGCTGGGATGTCGAGCGGGTCTTCGCTGCTGACCTCCACGAGCGTGGCGACCTCACCGTGCCCGCCTCGCTCCTCGCTCACGTCGCGCCCGAGGACCGTGGCGACAACCTGTTCGCTGTCGCACGTGCCCGACCGGGGGCGCCGTCGTGGCGCTACCCGACGTGGCTCTACTCGAGCGTGCACGCCCTGCGTCGGGTGGTGCGCCCGGACGTCGTGGTCGGCGTCTCCTGCGACCTCCAGAGCGCGGGCCTGCACCCGCTGGAGGAGATCGGGGGCGCTCCCACCCGTTGGATGGGCGCTGAGGCTGTGGCCACCGCAGTCGTTGTCGTGCCCGCGAGCGGCGGTCCGCTGCAGGTCGTCGTGGAAGGGATCGGCGCGCCCCCGTCCGCCGGCGACCCGCTCGAGCTCTCGGCCCGCATCGGCGAGGCCACCGTCAGCTGGCAGGTGCCGTGCGACTCGCAGCCCTTCTCCGTCAGCGCCGAGCTGGCCGTCGACGCCCCTGCCGGGGATGCGCTGGAGGTCGTCCTCTCCACCGACCGCCGGTGGAAGCCCGTGGACGTGGGCCTCGGGCCCGACCACCGCCAGCTCGCCGTCGGCCTCCGCCGGGTCGCGCTGGTGGCGACGAGGAGCAGAGCTCTCCCCGCTGGTTAGTGCTGCTCGCAGGGCTGCGTGGTGCGGGCGAGCGGTGGCACGGTCGGCACCTCGCTCAGCGGTCCGCCTCGTGGCGCCGGCGTCAGGGTGACGATGGCCTCGTCGCCCACCCGCTCGATGCCCTCGACGTCAGGGGAGCCGGCGGCTCGCTCGATGATGGCATCGAGCTCGTCAGGCCCGTAGCGGGCCACGCAGGCGCTCGGTGCCCCGTGGAGGACCACGTGGCGGACGCCCGCCTGGCGGAGCGCAGCGATGGCCTGGTCGTCGGGGAAGGCGCTCACCGCCTGGAAGTAGGCGGGCAGGCCAGGTGGCGCATCGCCGGAGTAGCCCTCGATGCGGGGCAGGCCGTCGGTGAGGCTCCGCAGCTGTCGAGCGGCGAGGACGTAGGGGTAGTCGGGCAGCACCGGCACCGGCAGCTCGGTCACCGGTCCCTCGGCCAGCTCCGCGAGGCGCTCGTTCACGGCGGTGAGGGTGCGGTCGTCGTCGACCTCGGAGAAGCCCGGCCGGACGAACAGCTCGGCGAGGAGCACCATGGCGACGAGCACACCCGCGCTGCGCTCGAGGTGTCGGGACCGCGCGCCGGCGAGGCGCTCGAAGCCGCGGCCGGCGAGCAGGGCGAGGCCGAGGGCGGGCAGGACCCAGAAGCGGCTGAGCACCCGAGCGCTGTCGAGGCCGGGCAGCACCGGTCGCAGCGCTCTGTACGGCAGCGAGAGGAGGCTGTCGTCGGGGCCGAGCGACAGCAGCGCAGCAACCGTGCAGGCTGCCGCAAGGGGGAGGGCGAACCGGCGCCGACGCTCCGCCGCGCTCCAGCGGTCTCCCGTTCCCGTCACGGCTGCCGGTGGTGTCGTCGTCTCGGCGCCGTGCGCGCGTCGCCGCGTCCTGACGAGGTCCGATCCCGACCACAGGACGGCGACGAGGGCGAGGACGACGACGGTCCAGCCCACGAAGCCGTCGGTGCCCTCGGTCGAGCCGTCGTCCTGGCCGAGCGCCTCGTACACCAGGCTCGGCGGCTGGGTGAACGATGCCGGGCCGATGGCCAACAGCTCGTCGTCGCCCCGCACGAACGACGCCCGCTCCTGCAGGTCGAGGTAGGGCGGCAGGCTCGGGGCGACGAGCCCGCCGGCGACGACAGCGGCCAACCCGACGAGCAGGACGAGGCGGGCGCTGACCTCGCGCCGGTTGCCCATCGCCCACACGGCGACGAAGACCGGCACGACCACCACGGCGAGCACGAAGAAGTAGATCGCCGTGTACCAGAGCCCGGCGAGGCAGAGGCCGGCGAGCACGGCGGTCCGGGCCCTGCGCCGCTCGACCAGGTCCATCACCAGCACGAGGGCGAGCGGCATGAACGCGAAGCCGGCGAGCTGGGTGTGGCCGATGGCGCTGCGCCGGACCATGGCGACGGAGAACGCGAGGGCGACCAGGGTGGCGGCGACGGGGGAGCGGAGCAGCCGCCGAGCGAGGGCGAGCACGGCGAGCGAGCCGCCGGCGAAGGCCAGCCACGTGACCAGGTTGTAGGCGAGCACCGACTGGCGACCGGTGACGAGCCAGACGAGGAGGTACGGCGGGACGAGGGCGGTGAGGTTGTCGGACCAGGCGATGGCGCTCGGTTCGGGGAAGAAGATGTTGCCCCGGTAGATCGAGCTCGGGTCGGTGAGCAGCGCCCGGGCCTGGTGCTCCAGGATCCAGGTGATGAGCACCGGGTCGCCGTCGTTGGGCGCGACGTGGCTGGCGAGGCCGGAAGGCCCCGGGAGGAGCTGCAGCGCGGTCAGGAGGAGGATGGCGGCCACGCCGAGCGCCAGCACGAGGCGATCCCACCGACGCTCGTCCGGCGTTGCATCGTCGCGCCGCAAGTCGCTGAACCTACCGGGCAGGCGCGCTGCGCTGGTGCCTGGCGTCCTGCTCGCTACGGGTCGAGATCTCGGCCGAGGAGCTCGGTGAAGGCGGCGGCCGCAGCGGTGGTCAGCGGACCGGGGGCGGCCGGCAGCGCACGCCCGTCGACGTGGGCGATTGCCTGGACCTCTCGGGTCGTGGAGGTGAGGAACGCCTCGTCGGCGTCGCCGAGGGCGCTGAGCGGCAGCTCGGCCTCCTCGACCTCGCACAGCTCGAGCACGACGGCACGGGTCACGCCGGCGAGGCAGCCCGAGGTGAGGGGCGGTGTGATCAGCCGTCCGCCGATGGCGACGACGACGTTCGAGCCCGTCCCCTCGCAGAGGTGCCCGACGGTGTTGGCGAAGATCGCCTCGCTCGCACCCGCTGCCGCCGCTCGTGCGAGTGCCACCACGTTCTCGCCGTAGGAGGTGGTCTTGAGGCCGGTGAGGGCACCCCGCTCGTTGCGGGGCCAGGGGACGACGGCCACGTCGGCCGTCGTCGGGAACGGGTCGAGGGCAGCGGCGGCGACCACGAGCGTGGTGCCGCTGGTGCCGCGCCCCGAGCCGAGCGGAGCCAGGCCTCCGGTGAGGGTGATCCGCAGCCGGGCATCGGGAAGGCCGGCGGCAGCGATCACCTCGGCGATGGCGGCGGTGACGACGTCTCGGTCGGGGGCGTCCAGGCCGAGCCCCGACGCCGAGCGCTCGAGGCGCTCGAGGTGGCGGGTGAGGGCGAACGGGGTCCTCCGGTAGACCCGCAGGGTCTCGAAGACCCCGTCGCCGACGGTGAGGCCGTGGTCGAAGGCCGACACCTTGGCCTCGTCGACCTCGACGAGGGCTCCGTCGATCCACACCGCCGCCGCAACCGGGTTCGCCACCCACCCATCAGACCACACACGGTGGCGGGGTCGAGCCGGAGGGTCTACCTACACTGCGTCGGTGCATCGTCACCGATGGGCGCGGCCGGGGTGCTGACCGACGGCCGGGAGATCCCCGGATCGAGCGTCCTGACCGCAGACCTGTGCATCGTCGGCGCCGGCGCTGCCGGCATCGCCATGGCCCTTGCCCTGCGGAGCTCGGGCCTCGACGTGGTCGTGCTGGAGAGCGGCGGCGAGGAGCGCGACCGAGCCGACCAGACCCTGTCTGAGGGCAGCGTCGTCGGCCACCCCTACACGCCGCTCGAGGCGACGAGGGTCCGCGTCCTCGGGGGCACGACGAACCACTGGAACGGGCTGTGCCACCCGCTCGAGGCAATCGACCTCGACGCCCGACCCGGCATCCCCCACACCGGCTGGCCCTTCGGCCTCGACGAGCTGCAGCCGTTCCTCGACCGGGCGACGGCACTCGTCGAGATCGGACCGCCAGAGTTCTCGCTGGCGTGGTGGAGCGAGCGCTACGGGCTCCCGCCGTCACCGATCGCAGGGCCCGACCTCGACGCACGCGTCTTCCAGCACAGCGCGCCCACCCGCTTCGGTCCGCGCTACCGCAACGAGCTGCGGCGCGACCGAGCGACCGAGGTCGTCCTCCACGCCAACGCCGTCGACATCGAGACGGACGATGACGCGACGCACGTCACCGGGATCGCCGTGCGCGTGCGGGGTGGCGCCGGGTTCCGAGTCGAGGCACGGGCCTACGCCCTGGCCGCCGGGGCGCTCGAGAGCACTCGCCTCCTCCTGGCGTCGCGCACCGCCCGTCCGGCCGGGCTCGGCAACGACCACGACCTCGTCGGTCGCTTCTTCCAGGAC
>JBBSLC010000027.1:0-24473 GCA_038255685.1 Acidimicrobiales bacterium
AGGTTGACCGCCACGTTGATGTCAGCCGCCCCGGAGTGGCTCGACCGCCAGCGAGCCATCTGGGAGGCCGCTTGCTCGAGGACCCACTCGCCGATGCCGAAGATCGCTCCGCACTCCTCTGCGACCGGGATGAAGTCAGCGGGCGGGACGCGACCGCGTGTGGCGTGGTCCCACCGCACGAGGGCCTCGAGCCCGACCACCCTCCCCGAGCGCAGCTCGACGACCGGTTGGTAGACGAGGCTGAGCTCCCCGGCGTCCACGGCGAGGGCCAGGTCGGACTCGAGCTCGAGACGGGAGACGAGGGCTCGGTGCATCTCCGGCTCAAAGGTGATGTGGCCCCCTCCTCGCTGGGCCTTCGCCTCGTACATGGCGAGGTCGGCGCTGCGGAGGAGCTGGTCCACCGTCGTCGCCGCACCGAAGCCGCTGGCGATCCCGATCGACATCCCGATCTGGAGGACCCGGTTGCCGAGGCTGACAGGCGGGCTGATCGCCTCGAGCAGGCGATCGGCGACGTCCTTCGCCACGCCGACGTGGTCAACAGCGTCGATCAGCACCGCGAACTCGTCGCCACCGAGGCGGGCCAGCGTGTCGACCGGGCGCATGACCTGCCGCATGCGGTTGGCGAGCTGGACGAGGAGCTGGTCACCGGCGTGGTGGCCGAGGCTGTCGTTGACGAGCTTGAACCGGTCGACGTCCATGAACAGCACGGCGACCTCGGCCCGCGAGCGCGTCGAGGCAGCGAGCGCGTGCTCGAAGCGGTCGAGGAAGAGCGCTCGGTTCGGGAGGCGGGTGAGCGGGTCGACGAGCGCCTCCGCGGCCTGGCGATCGCTCTCCGCCCGCATCTCCCGCTCGAGGTTGAGCCCGTCTGCAGTCCTGAGGCTGATCGCGAGCACGCCGGCGAGGGCGCGGGCGAGGGTGTGCTCGTCGGGGTCGAAGGGCTCCTCTGCGCGAGCGATCAAGAGGTGACCCGCCCCGCCCTCCAGGGGGGCGGAGACGCAGGCGCAGCTGCCGAGGCCGACGACCTCGAGCGGACCGGCGCCCCCCGCAGCGGCCACGACGTCCGACACCGCCGGCGGGGAAGCTCCGAAGCCCACGTGTGCCTCGACGACCCCGCCGCAGACGAGCGCCCCGACGTCGGCCTCGAGGGCCTCGACCGCTCGCTCCACCCCGAGCTGTGCGATGGCCGCGCGCTCGACCGGCCCGGCGCGAGCAGCATCGGGGCTGAGCTCGGCGAGGTACTGGACGAGCTGGAGGATCGGCCAGCGGGGCGACGGTGCTGCCACGGGATCAGCCGAGCGCGAGGACGACGAGCGTCTGGTTGTGGAACCCGGTCATCCCCCGGGTGCGGGCGAACTCGCCGTAGGTGAAGAAGCCGCCCACCGGCACGCCGCCGGTCCGCTCACCGATGCGACGGACCTCCTCGGAGACCCCACCCTCACCGAGCACGCCCCGGCGGCCGATGCAGTCGAACGCGACCATCCCGAGGACCTCTTCCTCGCCGAGGTGAGCGAGCGAGCGATCGCACGCGACGTCGGTGGCGTCGAGCACCGAGTCGGCATCCCCCTCCATGAGCCAGGCCAGACCACCTTCGGGGACCTCGGCGATGCAGACGAGCGCCCGCTCGGCAGGATCCGCCTCGGCGACGAAGCGGGCCTCCTCGCCGCTGCGCCGGTCGACGCCGAGGGGATGGGTCGCGGCGAACCGCGTGAACGCCCCACCGTCGGAGGCGAGCGACGGCGAGGCACCGAGGCGCTCGAGGTAGACGTCGAGGGCGGGCTGGCCGTCGAGGGACGTCACCCGGTTCCCCGTCGAGCCCGTGACCACCATCGGCTCGCCGACCCGTCGCCAGCCGTGGCTGAGCCCGATGCCGATGGGTCCGTCCGACGCCAGCCCCACGGCGACGACGGCATCGGTGAGCACCGAGCGCCCGTGCAGCTGGTGGGTCCCCGCCATGTGAAGGTCGTCGCCGGCGCAGCCCCCCACGAGGGGGACGGCAGCGCCGATCACCTCGTAGGCACCCCTGATGACCTGCTGCTGGTCCCCGGCGAGTCCGTCGCTGAGGAGCACGACCACCCGGTGCGGCCGATCCTCGCCGGGCACGGCTCCGCGCACCGCCGCAGACGCCGTCGCGCGCAGGTCCTCGGCTGCGCCCGTTGCGGCGGAGGTCGAGACCGAGAAGCCAGGCCCGCCGAGGGCGACGACCACCACGCCGTCATCGCTCGCCCCACAGCCCGAGAGCTCACCTGCCGTCGAGCACCCCGCGAGGGGGACGTCGCCGCTGACGTCGCCGATGGTGTCGACCAGCAGCTGGAGGTCGAGCGACGCACTGGCGAACACCAGCAGGAGCACGGGGTCCGCGCCGGTCAGGGCCGCATGAGCGGCCTCGTGCGCAGCCGTCGCCGCATCGGGAGATGACGACGAGCCGACGCCGACCCATCGGCTTGCTCTGGACGATGACAAGGGAGTGCTCACAGCACACCATCGGCACCTTCGGTGGTCCGGTGTAGGCAACGTTCGTCGACAGGCACCCATGGCGCCCGTCGAGAGGTCCCCCCTGCGACTGACCGTTGCGCCTCACCTCGGCGCCCTTCGTGCCGATGGGAGAGGGATGCTGTTCGACGTCTGGCGATCGATGGAGGACGGCGCGCCAGCGCGAGCCGCCCTGCGCGCCGTGGTCGAGCAGGCGGCCGCTGCGCACGGTGACCATGCCGTGCTCAGGCTCCTCTCCGAGGACGGTTCGTGGGTCCGCACGGTCGAGGTCGCCCATCGCGACCCGGGCATGGCCGTCCAGCTCCGCGGCGAGCTCGGTGACGCCGACGAGCGGACGTCGTCCTGGGCGTGCTGGCCGGCGGTCTCCCGGGGTCGGACCGTCCACCTCGGGGCTGTCGACGCGGGCCGCCTCCTCCACCAGGCTCCTCGGGACCGCAGCTCCGACGTCGGCCGACACCGCGCGGGGAGCGTCGTGATCGCGCCGGTCGCCGTCGGCGGCGCGGTCATCGGGGCGCTCGGCGTGGTGCGGGAGCGCCGGCGGCCCTTCCAAGCCGTCGACGTCGAGGCGGTGGAGCACCTCGCCCACGAGGCCGGGCTGGCGATCGAGGCCGCTGGTCCGTCGGCCGGGCGCGACGACGCCCCGGATCATCTGCAGGGGAACGAGGGTGCGGAAGCGCGCGACGAGGCGTGGTGGCGATCGCTGATCGAGCGCTCGTCAGATCTCGTCCTCGTGATCGACCCGCTCGGGTGCGTCACCTACGCGAACCCGGCGGCGGGCACCCTCCTCGGGGTCGCGACCGACGCCCTCGTGGGCAGGGCGGTGAGCGAGATCCTCGAGCCGCTCGACGGGCCCGGGGCCGCCGACCTGGCAACCTCGCTCGCTGCGGGCTCGGGGATCGAGCCGGGTCGCTACCTGGTGCGCACCTCCGATGGTGGGTCCCGCACGATCGAGGTCCGAGCGGGCACAGAGGCCTCCGGGGCCCCCGGCGGATGGATCGTGAACGGTCGTGACGTGACCGAGGCTGAGCGCAGGGAGGCAGCGCTCCGTCGGAGCGAGCGCCACTTCCGAGCGGTCGTGAGCCACGTCACCGACATCATCGTGATGCTCGGCGCTGACGGCCGGATGCGGTTCGCGAGCCCGGCTGGGAGCCGCATGCTCGGCTACGGCGAGGGAGAGGTCCCGCCGCACGTCTTCTCGCTGGTGCACCCGGACGACCGGGACGGCGTGCACCGCGACTTCGAGGCGAAGGTCGCGACCGACGAGGGTCCGTCGCCGATCACCTTCCGCATCGCCCACCGGGACGGCTCGTGGCGCCACGTGGAGGCCGTCGGGGCCAACCGTCTCGACGACCCCGACCTGCGGGCGATCCTGGTCACCCTCCGCGACGTGACCGAGCGGGTGGAGGCAGAAGCCGCGCTGGCCAGGAGCGAAGACCACCACCGACGGGTGGTCGAGCGGTCCCCCGAGGCGACCGCCGTCTACTGCGCTGGGCGGTTCGTGTTCGTGAACCCTGCCGGCAAGCGCATCCTCGGCACCTTCGGCCAAGGCGACGTGGTGGGACGCTCGGTGCTCGACTTCGTGCACCCCGACTCGGTCGAGCGCATCCGTGCCGCGACCGTCGACGAGGTCGACGCCCCCACCACCGGTCAGCTCGTGGCTGCGGACGGGTCCATCGTCGACGTGGAGCTGGTGGCGCTCGCCACGACCTGGGACGGCGAGCCAGCGGTGCAGGTGGTCGTCCGGGACATCACCGACCACAACCGCTCGCAGGCGGCGCTCATCCACCAGGCGACGCACGACGCCCTGACCGGGCTCCCGAACCGCACGCTGCTGCTCGACCGCCTCGGCCAGGCGATCGCCCGGATGCGCCGCTCGGTCGGGTCCGTCGCGGTGCTCTTCCTCGACCTGGACCGGTTCAAGGTGATGAACGATGCGCTCGGCCACGAGGTCGGCGACGAGATCCTGAAGGAGGTCGCCGCTCGGCTGCTCGGGGCCATACGGCCGAGTGACACCGTGGCGCGCATCGGAGGTGACGAGTTCGTCGTCCTCGTCGAGGACCTCGAGCCCGGGCGCGATGCCAGCGACGTGTCGGCCCGCATCGAGGCTGCGCTCGCCGAGCCGATCCTCCGGCTCGATCACACCCTCTACGCGAGCGCCAGCATCGGCGTCGTCATCGCCGACCGGACGAGCACACCTGGCGAGCTGCTCCGCGACGCGGACTCAGCGATGTACCTCGCCAAGGAGGCAGGTCGGGGCCGGTCGGTCTGGTTCACGGCGGAGCTCCGCAAGCGGGTCGCCGAGCGCCTCGACCTCGAGGTCGAGCTCCGCCTCGCGCTCGAGCGGGGTGAGCTGCAGGTCGTGTACCAACCCGAGGTCCGCATCGCCGACGGCTCCCCTCAGGGCGCCGAGGCGCTCGTGCGCTGGGCGCACCCCGAGCGTGGGCTCCTCGGTCCCGACCGGTTCATCTCAGTCGCCGAGGAGACCGGGCTCATCGTGCGCCTGGGGCGACTCGTGCTCGAAGAGGCGTGCGCCGAGGCGGCGCGCTGGGATGTGTCCCTCGAGGCATCGGGGCGGTGGATGGGCGTCAACGTCTCGGCCGCCGAGCTGGCCCAGCCTGACTTCGTCGACGCCGTGCTCGGCACCGTTGCGCGCCACGGGCTCCCGCCGGGTCGGCTCTGCCTCGAGATCACCGAGAGCGTCTTGATGTGGGACCCGGCCCGGGCGGCGGAGGCGCTCGTCGCGCTGCGGTCGGGCGGCGTCACGGTCGCGATCGACGACTTCGGGACGGGCTACAGCTCGCTGAACTACCTCAAGCGGTTCCCGGTCGACTTCGTGAAGGTCGACCGGGAGTTCGTCTCCGGGCTCGGCGTCGACCCTGGGGACGCAGCGATCGTCCGGGCCGTCATCGACATGAGCCACGCCCTCGGGCTCGCGGTGGTGGCCGAGGGGGTCGAGACGGTGCGCCAGCGCGACCAGCTGGGGGCGATGGGCTGCGACTTCGCCCAGGGTTGGCACTTCGGCCACCCCGTCAGCGGGGAGGTCCTCAGAGCAGGCTGGTCACCCACCCGGCCGGGCTGAGCAGCGGGTGCTCCTCGAGACGACGAGCCCGAGGGCGCCTGCCAGCGTGAGCGCGCCGCCCACCGCGAGCAGCCCCGGAGGGGCGCCTGTGTCGGCCAGTGCCCCGTCGCCCACGGAGCCGCTGCCGGTCGCACCGAGCCCAGAGCTCGCTCCGCCGCCCGTGCTCGGGCCGCCCGTGCTCGCGCCGCCCGTGCTCGCGCCGCCCGTGCTCGCACCACCCGTCATGGCCTCATCGGGCTCGGGCAGCGTCGACGTCGTCGCCGGTGACGACGTCGTTGTCGTCGATGTCGGCGTCGTGGCACCGCTCGTCGGTGGTCCTCCAGCGGTGGGGCGCGTGGTGCTGGTGCCCTCCAGCGCCGCACGATCCTCGTCGGCCGATCCTCCGCCGCCGAGCGCTCCTGGGCGGATGACGGCCACGGTCACGCCGGCGAGGAGCACGAGGAAGATGGCGATCGCCAGTGCCGGGGTGGTGCGCGTTCGCAGCTGGATCACCTCAGGGACGGGTGCAGGGGGGAGAGAGGTCGTTGGTGGAGCGGGTGACGGGAATCGAACCCGCATCGCCAGGATGGAAGCCTGGGACTCTGCCATTGAGCTACACCCGCAGCGGGCGCTCGGACCGCTGGTCGCGCTCGAACGCTAACCCGTCGGGGAGGGGGGACTCGAACCCCCGACCGCCACGTCCCAAACGTGGAGCGCTACCACTGCGCCACTCCCCGGGCAGGGGAACCCTAGCGGTGGCCTGCGTCTGACCTGCAGGAAGGGGGGCGCGTCGCGCGCCGGTACACTTCCCGCCCTGTGAAGACGAGCGTCGAACCCCTCGAGGGCAACAAGGTCAAGCTCAGCGTCGAGGTGGACGAGGTCGAGTTCGACGAAGCCCTCGACCTTGCGTTCCGGCGCATCGCCCAGGAGGTGCGCATCCCCGGCTTCCGGCCCGGCAAGGCGCCTCGCAAGATCCTCGAGGCGCGCGTCGGGGTCGAGGCTGCCCGCCAGGAGGCGCTCCGCGAGTCGCTGCCGCACTACTACGCGAAGGCCGTCGGCGAGCACGAGGTCGACGTGATCGCACCGCCGGAGATCGACATCACGAGCGGCGAGGCCGACGGCCCCGTGGTCTTCGACGCCGTCGTCGAGGTGCGTCCGAAGATCACCGTCCCCGGCTACGGCGGGCTGCGGGTCGAGGTGCCGAGCCCCGAGGCCGACGACGCAGCGGTGGACGCGCAGATCGAGCGGTTGCGTGCCCAGTCGGGCGAGCTCGTCTCGGTCGAGCGCGAGGCGCGCGACGGTGACCACGTCAGCATCGACGTCGCCGGCTCGGTCGACGGCGAGCCGGTCGAGGGGCTCACCGCCGACGACTACCTGTACGAGCTCGGCTCCGACGCCGTCGTCCCTGAGCTGGACGAGCACCTCCGTGGTGGCAAGGCCGGTGACACCTTGGTGTTCGACGCCGCCCACCCCGACCCCGAGGAGGAGGCCACCATCGCCTTCCGCGTCCTCGTCAAGGATGTGAAGGAGCAGGTCCTCCCCGACGTGGACGACGCGTGGGCGAACGAGGCGTCGGAGTTCGAGACGGTGGCCGCCCTGCGCGACGACCTGTCGACCCGACTCGGCGCCATCCGCAGGGTCCAGACCCAGATGGCGCTGCGCGACGGCGTGATCGCCTCGCTCGTGGCACTCGTCGACGACGAGGCACCCGAGTCCCTCGTCGAGGCCGAGGTCGAGCGGCGAGCCAACGACCTGCAGCACCGCCTCTCGCACCAGGGCGCGTCCATCCAGCAGTACCTCGAGGCGACGGGCACGACCGGCGAGGCGCTCATCGCGCAGCTGCGCGAGCAGGCGGTCGACTCGGTCAAGGCGGACCTCGCGCTGCGCGCCGTGGTCGACGCCGAGCACATCGACGTCGACGACGACGAGCTCGACGCCGAGATCGCCCGGATCGCCGAGCGGGTCGGTGAGCCGGTGTCGACCGTGCGGTCCCAGCTCGAGCGCGCTGAGCAGCTCCCGGCGGTACGCTCGGACATCAAGAAGGGCAAGGCGCTCGAGTGGCTCGTGGAGCACGCCGAGGTCGTCGACGAGGACGGCAAGCCCGTCGACCGGGCACTCCTCGAGCCCACCCCGCCCGAGCCCGACGAGCCAGCCAGCGACGAGCCCGACCAGCCACCCAGCAACACCGAGGAGCGCTCAGCATGACCGACCCGATCCGCACCATGGAGCTGCTCGCCGGTGGCCACCGCCGCCTCGAGGCGTTCGGCTACCTCGTGCCCACCGTCGTCGAGCAGACCAACCGCGGGGAGCGGGCGTTCGACCTCTACTCCCGACTGCTCAAGGACAACATCATCTTCCTCGGGACGCCGATCGACGACACGATCGCCAACCTGATCTCGGCACAGCTGCTGCACCTCGAGTCGGAGAACCCCGACAAGGACATCAGCATCTACATCAACAGCCCCGGCGGTGACATCACGGCGCTGTTCGCCATCTACGACACCATGCAGTTCGTCCGTCCCGACATCGGCACCATCTGCTTCGGCCAGGCGGCTTCGGCTGCTGCTGTGCTCCTCGCAGCGGGCGCCAAGGGCAAGCGTCTGGCGCTGCCCCGGGCCCGGATCCTGCTCCACCAGCCCTACGGCCAGGCCATGGGCCAGGCGGTCGACATCGAGCTCGCGGCCAGGGAGATCGACCGCATGCGCACGATGCTCGAGGAGATGCTCGCCGACCACACCGGCCAGTCCATCGCACGGATCCACAAGGACACCGACCGAGACTTCATCCTGTCCGCTCCCGAAGCCAAGGAGTACGGCATCATCGACGAGGTCATCGCCACGCGCGAGAGTGCCCCGGCAGGCGCTGCGGCCATCGCGCCGTAGCTGCGACCACGAGGACCGAGGGGACCACACATGGCACGGATCGGGGACGGCGGAGGGGACCTGCTCAAGTGCAGCTTCTGCGGCAAGAGCCAGAAGCAGGTCAAGAAGCTCATCGCCGGCCCCGGGGTCTACATCTGCGACGAGTGCATCGACCTCTGCAACGAGATCATCGAGGAAGAGCTCTCCGAGACCTCCGAGCTGCACTTCGACGAGCTGCCCAAGCCCCGCGAGATCCACGAGTTCCTCGATGACTACATCGTCGGCCAGGAGCACGCCAAGCAGATCCTGTCGGTGGCGGTCTACAACCACTACAAGCGAGTCCAGCTCGGAGCGACCCACGACGGCGACGTCGAGCTGGCCAAGAGCAACATCCTCCTCCTCGGCCCGACCGGCTGCGGCAAGACGTTGCTCGCCCAGACGCTCGCCCGCATGCTCAACGTGCCCTTCGCCATCGCTGACGCCACGGCGCTCACCGAGGCGGGCTACGTGGGCGAGGACGTCGAGAACATCCTCCTCAAGCTGATCCAGGCCGCCGACTACGACGTCAAGAAGGCCGAGACCGGGATCATCTACATCGACGAGATCGACAAGATCGCTCGCAAGAGCGAGAACCCGTCGATCACCCGCGACGTCTCGGGCGAGGGCGTGCAGCAGGCGCTCCTCAAGATCCTCGAGGGCACGACGGCCTCGGTCCCCCCGCAGGGCGGGCGCAAGCACCCGCACCAGGAGTTCATCCAGATCGACACCACGAACATCCTGTTCCTCTGCGGCGGCGCCTTTGCCGGCATCGAGAAGATCATCGAGGGCCGCACCGGCAAGAAGGGCGTGGGCTTCGCCGCCGACATCCGTCCGGCCAACGACGCCGAGCTCGGGGCGATCCTGACCAAGGTCCTCCCCGAGGACCTGCTCAAGTTCGGTCTCATCCCGGAGTTCATCGGTCGCCTCCCCGTCATCGGGGCGGTGTCGAGCCTCGATCGCGAGGCGCTGGTGAACATCCTCGTCGAGCCGAAGAACGCGCTCATCAAGCAGTACCAGAAGCTCTTCGAGTTCGAAGACGTCGAGCTCGAGTTCACCGACGACGCGCTCGAGGCCGTGGCCGAGCAGGCCATGCTCCGTGGGACGGGTGCCCGTGGCCTGCGGGCGATCCTGGAGGAGGTGCTGCTCAACGTGATGTACGACCTCCCGAGCCGCACCGACATCGGCAAGTGCGTGATCGATCGCACCGTGGTGCTCGAGAAGGTCAACCCCACGCTGGTGCCCCGGACCGAGACGCCTCGGGCCCAGCGCCCTCGGCGCGCTGCGTCTTAGCACGCAGGCGGTTCCGGGAGGCCCGACCACGGGTAGGCCGGCCAGACCACCGCTCCGGTGCGCCGTGGCGCGCCCGGGGCCTGACGAAGCGGGAGAACAGACGATGCGCAAGCTCTGGAAGGGTGTGCTGCTCGGCGGTGCCGTCGGTGCCGGTGTGCGCCTCGTGCAGGACGTCCGCAGTGACGAGGCCGGTGACGACCTCGGCGCCCGTGTCGGCAAGGCCGCAGCGGAGGCAGCCCTCGTCGGTGGGGTCCTGGGGTGGTTCCTCGATCGACGTGATCGGAAGCGCCTCGCCGCCCTCGCGTCGTCGTCGTCGTTCTCGGCCATGCTCGCCCAGGCTGGGGAGCGGGCCGACGACGTGCGCGTCGCTGCCGACTTCGCCGTCCGCAAGGTCCAGGCCGCCGCCGAGGCAGCCCGACCTCATCTGCACGACGTGGCCGAGAGCGCTCGAGAGCGGGCCCAGCACGCGGCGGAGACGGCGAGGCCGCACGTGCTCGCCGCAGCCGAGACCGCACGGGAGCGGGCGCACCACGCAGCCGAGACGGCGCGACCGCACGTGGCGTCCGCTGCGGAGGGTGCGCGGGTGCGAGCGCTGCTCGCTGCCGAGGCGGCCAGGCCCCACGTCGCGTCGGCGACCGAGGCGGCGCGAGCGCGGGCGAGCGATGCTGCCGACGCCGCCCGCCCTCGCGTGCAAGCTGCATCCGACGCAGCTCGCCCCCACGTGACGTCGGCCATGGAGCTCGCTGCGGCCAAGACCGCCGACGCCGCAGAGGCGGCGCGCCCTCGCGTCGACAAGGCGCTGGGCGCCTTCGCCGACCTCGCCGAGGCCGGCCGCCAGCGGGCCAGCGCCTGACCTTGCCCGGCTCCGGCGATCTCAGCGAAGAGCACGGTCCCGCCGACGGGCAGGGCGACGAGGTGGAGGACGACGTCGTCACCACACCGCCCCTCCCCGGGGCGTGGGATCTGACCGAGGCCCGCGCCTGGCTCGAGAGCCACGTCAACATGGAGGTGCTGGCGCCTGGGCGGGTGACGGCGCCGTCGCTCGACGCCATGCGCGAGCTGAGCGCCCTGCTCGGTGATCCCCAGGAGGCGTCGCCGGTGATCCACATCACCGGGACGAACGGCAAGGGATCGACTGCCCGTGTGGCGTCGGCGTTGCTGAGCGCCCACGATCTGGGTGTCGGGCTCTACACGAGCCCGGATCTGGAGCGGCTGAACGAGCGCATCGCCAGAGGCGAGGTGCCGATCGACGACGCGGCGCTGGCCGAGGCCCTCAGCGCCGTCGCCGCCGTCGAGTCGATGAGCGGTGTCCGCCCGAGCCGCTTCGACATCCTCACCCTCGCCGCCTTCCGGTGGTTCGCCGACATCGCCGTCGACGTCACGGTGCTCGAGGTCGGCCTGGCCGGGCGCTGGGACTCCACGAACGTCGCCGACGCCGCTGTCGCGGTGATCACCAACATCTCCCTCGACCACACCGAGGTGCTCGGCCCGACCCGGGAGCACATCGCACGGGAGAAGGCGGGCATCGTGAAGGAGGGGTCGATCCTCGTGCTGGGCGAGACTGATCCTGACCTCCTCGCCATCTTCGAGGAGGCCGGGCCGGCCGAGCTCCTGCTCGCCGGTCGGGACTTCGAAGTGCTCGAGAACGACATCGCCGTCGGTGGCCGGGTCCTCGCCATCCGCACGCCGATGGCCACCTACGACGAGGTCTTCCTCCCCCTCCACGGCGCCCACCAGGGTGAGAACGCGATGGCGGCGATCGTCGCCGTCGAGGCGTTCTTCGGCCGTCCGACCGACCCCGAGCTGCTCCAGCTCGGGCTCGAGTCGGTCACCAACCCGGGACGCTTCGAGGTCGTCGGTCGCCAGCCCCTCGTCATCCTCGACGGCGCCCACAACGCCGCCGGCGCACATGCCGCCGCCACGACGCTCGACGACTTCGACGTCGCCGGCTCACGCTTCCTCGTCGTCGGCATGAACCAGGGTCGGGACCCCGTCGAGATGCTCGAGGTGCTCGCCGAGGGAGAGGTCGCGCTCGTCGTCGCCTGCGCCGCCGACTTCGCCCGGGCGATGCCAGCCGCCGAGGTCGCCGCCGCCGCCGAGGAGGTGGGCGTCGACGTCGTCATCGCCAAGGACGTCGGTGATGCCCTGCAGCGGGTGGGGGAGGCCGCCGGCAGTGATGACCTGATCCTCGTCACCGGGTCGCTCTACGTCGTCGGCGAGGCTCGCCGGCTGCTCGGCGTCGGTCGGCGACGCGAGCACGAGGCTCGCTGAAGCCCGAGGATGGCTCCTTCCGATTCGTCGGTGCGCACCATCGACCCGTAGCCTCGACAACTCATGTCTACGAGTCGCACCTTTGTCATCTGCAAGCCCGACGCCGTCGAGCGGGGTCTCTCCGGCGAGATCATCGCCCGCCTCGAGTGCAAGGGGCTCCGCCTCGTCGCGGCTGAGCTGCGCACGATCGACGAGGCGACGGCGACGACCCACTACGGCGAGCACGAGGGCAAGCCGTTCTTCGGCGACCTGGTCTCGTTCATCACCCGTTCGCCGGCGATGCTCCTCGTGGTGGAGGGCCCCGAGGGGACCTGGCAGATCGTGCGCACCCTCATGGGCGCGACGAACCCCAAGGAAGCGGCGCCCGGCACCATCCGAGGGGACCTCGGGACCCTGCTCACGGAGAACCTGGTGCACGGCTCGGACTCCCAGGAGGCAGCCGACCGAGAGGTCGCGCTGTTCTTCCCATCCCTGCCGGCTGGTGTCGCCGACAGCGCCTGATGGCAGCCGGCGACGCTCGTCGCGCCGACGACGACCGGTCGCGCTTGTGGGCCGACAGGTCCACACCTAGCCTGCAACGACCGCCCTCCCCTGCTCGGAGGCCTGCTCGCATGACCGACAGCATGTTCAGGGATCTGATGGGCCGTGACATGGCCGTCGACCTCGGCACGGCCAACACGCTCGTGTACGTGCGCGGGCGCGGGATCGTGCTGAACGAGCCCTCGGTCGTCGCCATCAACGTCCGCGACGGGCGCCCGCTCGCCGTGGGGGCCGAGGCGAAGCGGATGATCGGTCGCACACCGGCGCACATCCAGGCCATCCGGCCGCTCAAGGACGGCGTGATCGCCGACTTCGAGATCTGCGAGAAGATGCTGCGCTACTTCATCCACAAGGTGCACCAGCGCCGTTGGGTCAAGCCCCGCATGGTGATCTGCGTCCCCTCTGGCATCACCGGGGTCGAGCAGCGCGCGGTCCAGGAGGCGGCGGAGTACGCCGGTGCCCGCAAGCCCGCCTACATCATCGAGGAGCCGATGGCCGCTGCCATCGGTGCCGGGCTGCCCGTGCAGGAGCCCACAGGCAACATGATCGTCGACATCGGTGGCGGTACGACCGAGGTCGCCGTCATCTCCCTCGGCGGCATCGTGGCGAGCCAGTCCGTGCGCGTCGCCGGTGACGAGCTCGACGAGGCGATCATGCAGTTCATCAAGAAGGAGTACAGCCTCGCCCTCGGGGAGCGCACGGCCGAAGAGGTCAAGATGACCCTCGGCTCGGCGTGGCCCCTCGAGGAGGAGCTCACCGCCGAGATCCGGGGCCGGGACCTCGTCACCGGGCTGCCGAAGACGATCCTCACCTCCACCGAGGAGATCCGCGAGGCCATCGAGGAGCCGGTCGCCGCGATCGTCGACGCCGTGAAGGTGACCCTCGACAAGACCCCTCCGGAGCTGGCCGCCGACATCATGGAGAGCGGCATCGTGCTGGCCGGCGGCGGCGCCCTGCTGCTCGGCCTCCCCGAGCGGCTCGAGGCAGAGACCGGCATGCCGATCAGGCTCGCACCGAACCCGCTGCAGGCAGTCGCCATCGGGTCCGGGCAGTCGCTCGAGGAGTTCGAGGCGCTGAAGGGCGTCCTCTTCTCTTCCAGCGCGCACTGACGACGGGCCCGTCCGTGGCGATGTCCCGGCGGTCCGGCCGCTCCCGTCTCACCCTGGTCCTGCTCGTGCTGACCTCGATCACCGTCATCACCCTCGACTTCCGAGGTCCCGGCGGGGTGATCGGTGCGCTGCGCAGCGGTGCCGCCGACGTGCTCTCGCCGGTGCGGGGTGCAGCCGAGACCGTGTTCGGCCCCGTCGGGGACGGCCTCGCCGGCATCACCGGCTATGGCTCGCTCGAGGACGAGAACGACGAGCTCCGTCGCCGCATCGCCGAGCTCGAGGGAGACGAGTTGCGAGGGGAGGACGCCGAGCGCGAGCTCGACGCGCTGCTCGAGCTCGAGCGGCTGGACCGCTACACCGACCTTCCGACCGTCGCTGCCCGGGTCATCGGCACCCCCATCTCGAACTTCGAGCAGACCATCCAGCTCGACCGGGGGAGCGACGACGGCATCGGCCTGGACATGCCGGTGGTCACGGGCGCGGGGCTCGTCGGGCGAGTCGTCGACGTGTCGGGGAGCCGGTCGATCGTCCGCCTCATCACCGACCCGAGCAGCTCGGTCGGCGTGCGGCTCTCGCGCTCGGCCGATCTCGGTGTGGTCGAGGGCGTCGGCCCAGACCGGCCCCTCGACCTCGGCCTCATCGACGTCGGGACCGACGTTCTCGAGCGCGAGCTCCTCGTGACGAGCGGCGTCGACGACAGCTTCTTCCCCGGTGGGATCCCCGTCGCACGGGTCTGGAGCGTGTCGAGCACCGAGGGGGAGCTCGAGCAGGACGTCACCGTGGAACCCGTCGTCGACCTCGACCGCCTCCGCTTCGTCGAGGTGCTGCAGACGAGGCCACGGTGACCATGTCCGCTCGGCTCCCGCCGCTGCTCGTCGTCGCCGTGATGCTCCACACCGCCGTGCTGCCCCAGCTGCGGGTCGCCGGCGTGGCGCCCGACCTCCTCCTCGTGCTCGGCATCGCCGCCGGCATCGCGGCGGGGCCCGACCGTGGGGCACTGGTGGGCTTCATCGCCGGGCTGCTCGCCGACTGCTTCCTCCAGACGCCCTTCGGGCTCTCGGCGCTCACCTACAGCCTCGTCGGCTACGGGGTCGGGATGTTCCAGACGACGATCCTCCACGCAGCGGTGTGGATCCCCGTCGCCACCGCCGTGGTGGCGAGCGCCGTCGGTGTCATCCTGTTCGCCGTGGTCGGGGCGGTGGTGGGTCAGTCGCACCTCCTGAGCGGCCGCCTCCTCGAAGTCGCCGTCGTCGTCGCACTCGTCAACGGTCTGCTCATCCTCGTCGTCGCCCGCCCGGTTCGCTGGGCGACGACCGGTGACCTCGCACCCGGGCTCGTGCTGCGGTGACCGCCGACAACCCCCGCGTCCGCCTCGGCGTGCTCGCCATCGTCGTCTGCTCGCTGTTCGCAGCGCTCTTCGCCCGCATGTGGTACCTCCAGGTGCTCTCGGTCGACGAGTTCCGACTCGTCGCCCAGCAGAACGCCGTCCGCACCATCGTCGAGCCGGCGCCTCGTGGTCGGATCCTCGACCGCAACGGCGTCGTGCTGGTCGACAACCGGCCGTCCAACGTCGTGGCCATCGACAAGACCCAGCTCGACGTCGAGGAGCGCGAGGAGGTGCTCGAGCGCCTCTCGCCGCTGCTCGCCACGCCTGTCGAAGAGCTCGCCGAGCGGATGGCCGACCCGACGGCGAGCCCGATCACGCCCGTCCCCATCGCCGAGGATGTGCCCGACGACGTGATGATCCGCCTGCGGGAGCGTCAGGACGACTTCCCCGGCGTCGCCGCCCGGCGGGTGGCGGTGCGCACGTTCCCCCAGGGCACCCTCGCCGCCCACCTGCTCGGCTACGTCGGCGAGATCAGCGCGGAGGACCTCCAGGCCCGCGCCGATGCAGGTGATGACGGCTACGCCGCCGGAGACATCATCGGCAAGGCCGGCGTCGAGCTCGAGTTCGACGTCGACCTGCGCGGCGAGGACGGTGTCACCTCCGTCGAGGTCGACTCCTCGAGCAACCCGGTCCGGGTCGTCGACGTCGTCCCCCCGAGACCGGGGGCCGACGTCGTGCTCTCCATCGACGTCGAGGTCCAACGGGTGGCGGAGCAGGCGCTCGCCCAGGGCCTCGAGTCCGCCCGGACGCGCCTGTTCGAAGACGACGGCACGCGACTCGTGGCCGACGCAGGCTCGGCCGTCGTCCTCGACGCCAAGGAGGGGAGCGTCGTGGCGCTGGCCTCGTTCCCGACCTTCGACCCCGCCATCTTCACCGACGGGTTGAGCCAGGCGGAGTTCGCGTCGTTGAACGACGAAGGCGCAGGCATCCCCCAGCTGAACCGCGCCATCCAGGGCCTCTACGCGCCGGGTTCGACCTGGAAGCTCGTGACGGCGGCAGCTGCGCTGCGCAGCGGGCTCATCACGCCGGAGACGACGATCGACGACCGCGGCGTGTACCAGATCCCGAGCTGCCGGGGGCCGTGCACGAGGCAGAACGCCGGTCGCACGGCGTACGGGCTCGTGGACCTCCGCCGTGCCGTGGCCGTCTCGAGCGACGTGTACTTCTACGGGCTGGGCAACGACTTCTGGGTGCGCCAGGACGAGCTCGGCCAGACCGGCATCCAGGACCTCGCCACCGAGCTCGGGCTCGGCGTGCGGTCCGGGGTCGGCATCCCCGGTGAGCGCCAGGGACGGGTCCCGACCCCCGAGAGCCGGGCCGCGCTCAACGAGGAGAACCCCGAGGCCTTCCCCAACGGCGACTGGTTCGTCGGCGACAACGTCAACCTCGCCATCGGCCAGGGTGAGATCTCGGTGACGCCGATCCAGATCGCCAACGCCTATGCGACCTTCGCCAACGGCGGCACCCGCCATGAGCCGAACCTCGCGCTCCGGGTCCAGCGACCCGACGGCACCGTCGTGCGGGACGTCGCCCCCAGGGTGGCAGCGACCGTGCCCATCGACCCCGCCGTCCGGACCGTCGTGCTCGAAGGGCTGCGCGACGCGCTCGTCGTGCCCCGCGGGACGGGTGTGGCCGCCTTCGCCGGCTTCCCCCTCGACCAGTTCCCGATCGCCGGCAAGACCGGCACCGCCCAGGCTCCACCCAAGCAGGACACTGCGCTGTTCGCCGCTGTCGCGCCGCTCGGGGACCCCCGCTACGCGGTGTCGGTCGTCATGGAGCAGGCCGGCTTCGGGTCGACGTCGGCAGCACCTGTGGCCCGGGCCATCTTCGGACAGCTCTCCGGCCTCGAGCGCCCGACACCGGTGGAGACCGTGGACGGAGGCAGGGGCTGATGTCCCTGGGCACGGCCACATCGACGCGTCGTGATGCGGCGTCCCCGTGGCGCCACCTCGACGCCATCCTCGTCGCCGCTGCGATCTCCGTGGCGCTGCTCGGTTGCCTGATGGTCTACAGCGCCACTCGGTTCGGCCTCGAGCAGCAGGGGCTCGACCAGCTCTCGTCGCTGAAGCGCCAGGCCATGTTCGTGGTGGTGGGCCTCGTGGTCATGGCGGCCACCGCAGCGGTCGACTACCGGCGGCTGCGAGACCTCGCGCCGGTGCTCTACCTCGGCACCACCGGTCTGCTCGTGCTCGTGATCTCGCCGCTCGGGACCGAGGTCAAGGGGGCCCAGTCCTGGTTCTCGTTCGGCTCGTTCCAGCTGCAGCCCGCTGAGCTGGCCAAGCTCGGCGCGATCATCGCCCTCGCTGCGTACTGCTCGGACCATCGTGGCGACCTCGACGGGCGCCGGCTGCTCACCGCCATCGGCATCGCTGCCCTGCCGATGGCGCTGATCATGCTCCAGCCCGACCTCGGCAGCACCCTCGTCTTCGTGGCCGTCGTCATGGGCATGCTCCTCGTGGCCGGTGCGCAGCCGCGACACATCGCCGCGCTGACCCTCCTCGGCGTCGTCGGGGTGATCGGCGTCCTCCAGGTCGGCGTGCTCGAGGACTACCAGACGGCTCGTCTGACTGCCTTCGCCACCGAGGGCACCGGGGACCGACAAGACGCCGCCTTCCAGCTCGCGCAAGCCAAGACCACCATCGCCGCCGGGGGACTGGTCGGGAGCGGTCTGTTCGAGGGCACCCAGACCAAGCTCGGCTTCGTGCCCGAGCAGCAGACCGACTTCATCTTCACCGTGGTGGGGGAGGAGCTCGGCTTCCTGGGGTCGGCGACCCTCCTGGTGCTGTACGGGCTCATCGCCTGGCGGCTGTGGCGGACCGGGCTGCTCGCTCGCGACAGCTTCGGGATGCTCGTGTGCGTCGGCGTGCTCGCCATGCTCGTCTTCCACGTGTTCCAGAACATGGGCATGTCGATGGGGATCATGCCGATCACCGGGATCCCGCTCCCGCTCATGTCCTACGGCGGCTCGGCGACGATCACGATCTTCGCCGCCCTCGGCCTCGCGCTGAACGTGCACATGCGCCGCTTCACCTGAGCGGGGGTACCGAAGCCAGCGCAGCGCGAGCGGTACCATCGCGTTGCACATGACCTCGCACCGAGCCCAGCACCCCACCCGCGCCGTGCGCGGGGAGGGTCGTGCTGCGTTCGCGGTGGACCTGGCGCGAGCCGTGGTCTTCGCGCTGGTCGCCGCCCGGCGCGCCCCCGACAGCGCGCCGCACCGCTGCCTCGTGCACCGCTGCCTCGTGCACCGCTGCTCCGAGGACTCCATCGCCGCGCTCGCGCACCCATCGTCCACCGACTCCGATCTCGCGCTGCGGCGCCCGCTGCCGGCAGGGGTTCGTCCCCCTGCGCAGCGGTGCGACGCGGTGCCGTCGCGCCCATCGGCGCGCGCCTGCAGAAGGGACCACTGCCATGTCCGACCACCCGATCCAGGACCCGGCGCCCGACGAGGCAGCCCCCCCGGCGCCACGGCCCGCACCGGCTGAGGGCGAGGCCGGTCCCGACGGGGACCCGGGCGCCGACGGGGAGGGACCTGCGCGCGCGCGACGCCGGGGTTCGCGGGGCGGACGGAACCGGGGTCGCAGCGCCACCCGCCCGGTCGATGGTGAGGCCACCCCGGGACAGGGCGAGGTCGGTGCGTCGCTGAGCGGTGGCGATCGCGTCCCGCGCGTGCGACCGCCGCAGACGATGGCGGACGAGCCAGCGGTCGCGGCCGCTCCGCAGCCGCCGCGCAGGCCACGCATCGGTGACACGATCCCGGCTCCCGAGGTCCGTGCGGCGGTGGTGGAGCCGGCCGGCGATCGCCCACGCACGGCGGCGGGCGACCCCGTCTCCGGGGGGGACGACGACGGTGGCGGGCGCAAGCGCAGACGAGGTGGTCGTGGCAGGGGCGGGCGCGAGGACGTCGCCCTGCGACGAGGCAG
Source organism: Acidimicrobiales bacterium (assembly GCA_038255685.1). Lineage (GTDB taxonomy): Bacteria > Actinomycetota > Acidimicrobiia > Acidimicrobiales > CADCSY01 > CADCSY01. Next base: position 18,969 of record JBBSLC010000027.1, read on the forward strand.
GGGGACCGTCGCCGAAGAGGCGGTGGTCGAGCGCCGCAAGGGACAGGAGCGCAACGGGCGGCCCGTCGGCCGCTACTTCATGGCGGTGCACGTGCAGCCCGGCGCCACCCAGATCGCCGTGCTCGAGGGCCGAGCGCTCATCGAGCACCACGTGTCGCGCCCGCAGGACGACGCCACCCTCATCCACGGCAACATCTACCTGGGGCGGGTGCAGAACGTGCTCCCGGGCATGGAGGCGGCGTTCGTCGACATCGGCACCCCGAAGAACGCCGTGCTCTACCGGGGCGACGTCCAGCTCGGCGCCGACGACGTCGAGGACGGTGGGGGCGACGCCCGCATCGAGGAGATCCTGAAGGCTCGCCAGGCGATCGTCTGCCAGGTCACGAAGAACCCGATCGGCGCGAAGGGGGCGCGCCTCACCCAGGAGGTCTCGCTTCCGGGCCGGTTCGTCGTCCTCATCCCCAACAGCTCGACGTACGGGATCTCCAAGCGCCTCTCGGACGACGAGCGGAAGCGCCTGCGGGGCGTCCTCGACCAGGTCAAGCCCGCCCACCACGGGATCATCGTGCGCACCGCGGCCGAGGGCGCCACGACCGATGAGCTCCAACGCGACGTCACGCTCCTCCTGCACCAGTGGGAGGCGATCGAGGCCAAGGCCGCCCGCTCCAATGCCCCAGCGCTGCTCTACAAGGAGCCGGACATGGCGGTCCGGGTGATCCGCGAGGAGTTCAACACCAGCTACCGCGGCATCGTGATCGACGATGAGGCGCTCTACGAGGAGGTGCGGGACTACGTCGCCTCGATCACCCCCGAGCTCGCCGACCGGGTGGAGCTGTTCGTCCCGGCGGAGGACGGCCTGCCGGTCTTCGAGCGCCACCACGTGCACGAGCAGCTCCACAAGGCCCTCGACCGGAAGGTGTGGCTGCCGTCGGGCGGCTCGCTGATCATCGAGCGGACCGAGGCACTCACCGTGATCGATGTGAACACGGGTCGCAACGTCGGCAAGACCAGCCTCGAGGAGACCGTCTACCGGAACAACCTCGAGGCGGCGGAGGAGGTCGCCCGCCAGCTGCGCCTGCGCGACATCGGCGGGATCATCGTCATCGACTTCATCGACATGGAGATCAAGCGCAACCGCGACGACGTGATCCGGTCGTTCCGAGAGGCGCTCGGTCGGGACAAGACCAGGACGCAGGTGTTCGACATCTCCGAGCTCGGCCTCGTCGAGATGACCCGCAAGCGCATCGGCGAGGGCCTGATCGAGTCCCTCTCCGGAGGCTGTCCGACGTGTGAGGGGCGCGGCATCGTCTTCGAGTCCGACCTGCTCGGCTCCTAGTCCCGGGGCTCGTCGGGGATCCGGACGACGACGTCGTCCGGGACGTCGGGGCCGAGCGCGACGCGCACGACCTGCTCTGCGACCCACGCAGGGCTGTTGAAGCTGTCGGTCCGCCGCAGCTCGTTGAAGCGCTCGACGTCGGGGAAGTCGTCGGCCGGCGTCGATCGGATCAGCGCCTGCATGTCGGTGTCGACGACGCCGGGTGCGACCGCCAGCACGCGCGTGCCCGACCCGGTCTCCTCGGCGGCGATCACCCTCGTCAGCATGTCCACCGCTGCCTTCGACGCGCAGTAGGCAGCCCACCCCCGGTAGGGAGATCCGCCCGCGCCCGAGCTGATGTTGACGAGCGCGCCGCCGCCACCGACGGCGTGGCGGTGGCGCAGGTAGGCGATCGCTCCGTTGGCGACCCCGGCGACGTTGACGGTGACGTTCGTCGCGAACGCAGCAGGGTCGGCGTCGCGGAGCGGGCCGATCGGCTCCAGCACCCCTGCGTTGCCGACCCACAGGTCGATGGGCCCGAACGCGTCGGCCACCTCGACGGTGAAGGCGGCCAGCGCGGCGGCGTCGGTGACGTCGACCGCCCTCGACAGGGCGCCGGCCGGGGCCGAGGGCTCGCTGCGTGCGCACAGCCCGAGCAGCGCGCCACCGGCTGCGAGGTGGGCGGCCATCCCGGCGCCGAGGCCACGGCTCGCCCCGGTGATGACCACGACCTTGCCGGCGACGTCCACGGGCGTCACGCTAGGACCCGAGACCGGGCTGGTGCGTCTGCCCGTCGCCGGCGCACACCTCGCTGGCTTTCACATCGGGCCGACCGCCAGGTAGAGTCGCAGCCCTATGTACGCAGTCATCAAGACCGGTGGCAAGCAGGAGAAGGTGACGGAGGGGCAGCGCCTCGACGTCGAGCTCCTCGGCCAGGACATCGACACCGACGTGTCCTTCACGCCCATCCTCCTCGTCGACGGCGACACCATCGTCGCCACGCCCGCCGACCTGGCTGGTGCCACCGTCTCGGCCCGCATCGTGGGCCTGACGAAGGGCCCGAAGATCCGGGGCTTCACGTACAAGAACAAGACGAACCAGCGCAAGCGCTGGGGCCACCGCCAGAAGTACGCCACCATCGAGATCACCGGCATCTCCGGCAGCTCCGACCGGAAGGACGGCTGACATGTCCAAGACCAAGGGCGGCGGTTCCACCAGGAACGGTCGCGACTCAGCGGCGCAGCGCCTCGGCGTGAAGCTCTACGACGGCCAGGTCGTCCACACCGGCGGCATCATCGTCCGCCAGCGGGGCACCAAGTTCCACCCTGGCGAGAACGTGGGCCGTGGCGGCGACGACACGCTCTTCGCCCTCGCCCCCGGCGTCATCAAGTTCGGCTCCCGCAAGGGCCGCAAGCTTGTCGACGTCCTCCCTGCGCCCGAGGCTGCCACCTCCGCCTGACGGGTCCGCGGGCCACCTCGAGTGCGGTCAGGAGCTCGAGCGGATCAGGAGCTGCAGGAGAGCATCGAGCACCCGACGCGCGTGCGCGCCCACTCCGGTCGGCGAGCGGCGAAGCGCTCCCGGCCTGGCTGCTCGTCGTAGGGGTGGCGGAGGGTGTCGAGCAGCTCGTGCATCAGCCCGGCGTCGCCTTCGTCGGCAAGATCGATCGCCTCTTGCGCCAGGTAGTTGCGCAGCACGAAGCGGGGGTTCACCGCGTCCATCCGATGCCGCCGCTCGTCGTCGGCGATGCCGCCCTCACGAGCTCGCGCCGCCCACGAGCGCAGCCAGGTGACCAGCGCCCCTCGCACCTCGCCTGCGACCTCCTCGGGCCGGTACCAGGCGTCGGCGAGGGGCGCGAGCAGGGCAGCGTCGGTGGCGTCGGCTGCGATGGGCACGCATGCGAGGTCTCGGTAGAAGAGGACCTGGTCGGTCTCGGTCCGCTGGAGGACCTCGAACAGCGCCGACGTCACCTCGTCGTCGCCCTCTCGGTGTAGGCCCCAGCCGAGGCGCTCGGCCATCATCGCCCGAAAGCGCTCGTGGTAGCGCTCCCCGTAGCGATCGAGGGCGGCCTGCAGCGGCGCTGCGTCTTCGATCAGCGGGAGGAGGGCGCTGCCCAGCTGTGCCAGGTTCCAGTGCACGACCTGCGGCTGTGCGCCGTAGCGGTACCGCCTCTGGCCGGCGTCGGTGGTGTTGGGCGTCCACCCGGGGTCGAAGCTCTCGAGCCAGCCGTAGGGCCCGTAGTCGATGGTGAGCCCGAGGATCGACAGGTTGTCGGTGTTGAGGACCCCGTGGACGAACCCGACGCGCATCCAGTCGACGACGAGGGAGGCCGACCGGTCGCACACCTCGTCGAACCAGGCAGCCAGCCGGTCCTCGAAGATCTCGTGCTGCTCGAGCAGGTGGGGGAAGTCGCGCTCGATGGTGAACGACACGAGCTGGCGCAGGAGCGCCTCGTCTTCGCGCGAGGCAGGCAGCTGGAACGTGCCGAAGCGGATGAACGACGGCGCCACCCGGCACACCACCGCTCCTCGCTCGGGAGCGGGGTTGCCGTCGTAGAGCACGTCTCGCACCACCTCGTCGCCGGTGAGGACGAGGGAGAGCGCACGGGTGGTGGGGATGCCGAGGTGGTGCATGGCCTCGCTGCACAGGAGCTCCCGGACCGACGAGCGCAGCACGGCCCGCCCGTCCGCACCTCGGGAGTACGGCGTGGGGCCGGCGCCCTTGAGCTGGAGCGTCTGGTGACCCCCGAGCCTGTCGACGACCTCGCCAAGCGCGATGGCCCTGCCGTCGCCGAGCTGGCCTGCCCAGCTCCCGAACTGGTGCCCGCCGTAGGCCATGGCGAACGGATCGGCGCCCTCGGGGACGCGGTTGCCGCCGAAGACGTCGGCGAAGTCGTCGCTCGCACAAAGGGTCGGGTCGAGCCCGAGCAGGTCCGCCACCTCCGGGACCCAGGCGAGCGTCCTCGGCCCGGCGACCGGCTTCGGTGCCACCCGGCTGAACGCCGCACCGTGGACCTGGCGCCGGTGGTTCGACGGGTCGGGGTCAGCCGGGAGCTCCTGGGTGAACCTGTTCTCGAACGCCAGCGAGTCGAGGTCGGCGATCGCCGGCGCCGTGCTGGTGGGGGTCACGGGCATGCCGGCGACGGTACCCACCGACCGCAGCGATGTCGCGTCCGGCATGCCTCGAGGGTCGGGCGCGCCGTCGTGGCGACGTGGTGACGTCGTGGCCGGGGGGACCGTCAGCGCTCCCGGGGACGCACACGGGTCGGCACCTGGCCGTTGCGGCAGTCGAAGGGCGCGGAGGTGTGGCCGCTCGTGCGGCCGTTCCGGGTGTTGCTGGGTCCTGCCGTTGCCCTGCTCCACCTCCGTCAGCAGCGGGGTGGAGGTCTCGTGGACTCGATGATCCCGTCTGGGCTGGTGACCTCGACGGTGGCGTCGGGGAGGAGCTTGATCTGCCAGCCTCGCTTGTGGACCCGTGTGTGGTGCCTGCGGCACAACAGCACCAGGTTGTCGAGGCGGGTCGGGCCGCCGTCTTCCCAGTGCCACACGTGGTGCCCATCGCACCAGGACGAGGGCCGGTCGCACCCGGGCCACCGGCAGTGCTCGTCACGGATCACCAGGGTGTTGAACAACGGGGCGGGGATCGTCTGTGTTCGCGTCCCGTAGTCGAGGATCGTGGAGCGGCCTCGGGTGACGACCCGGTGCACCCCACAGTCGCACAGGAGGCGCTTGATCGTGTCGGTCGACAGGGCGAAGCCGTCTGCGGTCCACGCAGCTCCCGGGTCGCCTGCTGCTCGCTTGTCGAGGTCGACCATGGCGTTGACGTGGGGCCGGTGCCTGCGGCCGGTCTTGCTGGTCTGGTGGTCGAGGAAGAACTTGCAGATGTCGGCCAGCGCGTCCGCTCGCCGTTCCCCCGGCGTGCGCGCCGGTTCCCCGTTGGCGTCCCTGGTGGTGGCGAGTCGTAGGGCGGTGGCGACCAGGTCGGCGAGCTCGGCGTCGAAGGACCCTGACAGCTCACCGCGCCCGCCGAGGGTCTTGGAGAGGTGAACCCGGTTGGGGCGCTCTGCCTTCTCGGGCTTGTCGAGGAGCGCGTCGGCCCGCTCCGCCCACAGCCGCATCACCGCCCCGACGTGGTGGACCGGTAGCGGGGTCAGCTGGGGCACGACCGATGCCTCGTGTTCGGCCCACAGGTC
>JBBSLC010000028.1:0-24311 GCA_038255685.1 Acidimicrobiales bacterium
CTGGTAGCGCTCGTGCAGCGCCGCACGTGCCTCAGCGCTGGTGCGGACGAGGCGACGAGCGAGGACGAGGAGGTCGTGGAACACGAGCTGGCCCTCGGCGCGCCTGAGCTCGGCCGCGGCTCGGGTCGCACGGGCGATCCGGGTGGCGAAGCGGCGCAGCACGTCGTCGGTCGCCCGCCCGACGAGCTCGGCAGCGGCGGCGCCGACGGCGTCGACCGCAGCGCGCGCCGACACCACGTCGTCCCAGTGCTTCTGCTGGCCCGACACGCCGGCCCTCCACGACTCGTGGTTGCGAGCGAGGAGCTGGAGGCGACGGAGGGGGTCGGCCTCGGCCAACGCCGCTGCGACGGCAGCCGAGACGTCCGCACAGCGGATGCGCAGCTTGTCGGCGGGCTCCCGGCACCCGTCGGCCACGACCTCGAGGGCAGCGGCTGCACGCTCGAGAGGTTTCACGTCGAGCGGGGGGAGGGGTGGGTGATCGACGGCAGCCACCGCGTCGAGGCGGTCCCATGAGTCCTCGAAGACCTCGGCGACGTCCTTCAGGGTCACGACCCTGCGGCGGGAGTCGATCTCGATCCCGAGTGCCCACGCCCGCAGCACGAGGTCCTCGGCGTCGGCGTCGGCGTAGAGGTCGTCCACGAAGCGGCGCCACCGGTCTTGGAACGCGAGCTGGGACGCCACCTCGTCCTGGATCTCGACCCGTGGCGGGAGACCGACCTCCAGCGGCTGCTCGCCGAGGATGCGCAGCGCGAAGCCGTGGAGCGTGGTGATGGCCGCCTCGTCGACGTCATCGAGCGCCTGCTGGCACGCCATGCGCTCGGCGTCGGCGGGGTGCTCGGCCAGGCGCCGCTCGAGGCGCTCCCTGATGCGGTCCCGCAGCTCGGCGGCGGCGGCCTCGGTGAAGGTGATGGCAGCGATGGCCGACAGGGCGATGCCACCGTCGACGACGAGGTGCAGGACCCGCTCGACGAGCTCGTGGGTCTTGCCGGTGCCGGCTCCGGCCTCGACGAAGAGGGTCTGGTCGAGCCCGCCCCGCTCGATGAGGGTGCGGGCGTCGGCGTCGACGGGGGTGCGGGTGGTGCTCACGTCGTCGCCTCATCAGCCGGCTCGACCAGGGCCAGGCGGTCGAGGAGCGACAGCTCGGGGGCGTCGCGCTTGGTCTGCTCGTGGTCGTCGCGATCCCGGGGGCACACCCGGTCGAAGGGGCAGAAGCCGCAGTTCTCGTGGCTCCCGAAGAACGTGTCGAACGCACCCGGACGGCCGGGGAAGGTGCCCGACTCGATGCCGTCGACGATCGTGCCGACCACGTCGAGGAAGCGGGTGCGACGCCCGTCGTCCCACGGGTAGCCCCGCTGGGCGAACCTGCCGTCGGCGGACGCCAGCCAGTAGCGCGCATCGACGCCGGTGCCGCCGAGGCGCGCGCTGGCGGCCTCGGCGTAGACCCCGAGCTGGAGGGTCCTGCCCTCCTGGACGGGGTCGGCGTCGAGCTTCTTCTCGTAGCGGTCCTTGCCGGTCTTGTAGTCGAGCACGACGAGGCGGCCGTCTGCGCCCTCGTCGACCCGGTCGGCGTAGCCGCGGAACGTGAGCTCGCGGCCGTCGGCGAGCTGGAGGGTGAGCGGTGCCTCGCCACGCAGCCCGAACGGCATCTCCACCTGCACGGGCGTGAGCCCACCCGAGGCACGGTGGGCGTCGTCGGCGGTGAGGAACGCATCGAGGTCGTCGAGGACCTGGGCCTGGGTGCGGCGCCACAGGAGCGGCCGGCCTGTGAGCCCCGCGTCCTCGTAGGCGGTGAACACCTCCCCGGCGATCGCGGCGATGCGGGCACGGTCGGCGTTGGTCCACGGCTCGGCAGGCGCCGGCGGCCCTGCCTCGCGCTGCAGCACCTCACCGAGGAACCGCTCGAGCACGGTGTGGATGAGCCTGCCGAGGTCGAGCGACCCGATGGCCACGATCTCCTCCGGGTCGTCCCGCTCGTCCAGGCGGAGCACGTGGGCGAGGAAGTACCGGAACGGGCAGGCCGCCCACGTCTCGAGTCGGCTCGGCGACGCCGGGGTGCCGGCCGCCGGTGAGGGGAGGGTCTGGCCCCCGAGGTTGCCGTCCCACTCGGTGAAGGCGGCGCTCGACCGTGCTGCCTGGCAGGTGTAGCCGCGCCCGAGGTCACCCGTGGCGAGGGGGTGGTCGCCGGGTGCGCCGGTGTGGCGGAGGAGGGCGGCGACGTCTCGGTCGACGACCGAGGCGTGATCGGACGCACGCTCGACCCCGTCTGCGTAGGAGGCGACCACGTGCAGCTCGTCGGGTCCGAGGTCGGCGACCTCGCTGCTGAAGACCCGACGCCCGAGGCGGTGGCCGAGGCTGTCGAGGAGCCAGCGCGAGGCGAGCCGAGATCGCCGGTCTCGGAGGTCGCCGCGGGGGAGGACGAGGGTGCGCTGGCCTCCTCCGGCGGCCAGGGCGGCGAGGAAGGCGCGGTGTTGGTCGCCGAGGCGCTGCTGGCGGGTGAGCAGGCCGCTGCGGGGGGCGAGGGAGCGGTCGGCATCGGGCAGCAGGGCGTCGTCTCGACGGAACGAGGGGCACGTGCCCTCCACCATCCCGACCACGATCACGACGTCGAGGTCGAGGCCGAGGGCAGCGGCGAGGGGTGCGACGAGCACACCGTCGCCGAAGCGCCCGATCCGGCCGCTCTTGACGTCGAGCTCGGCCAGCACGGCCTGCTCGAACGTGCCGAGCGAAGGCTCGGGTTCGATCTCGTCGAGCACGACGAGCCGGGCGAGCGCAGCGTCGACCCGCACTGCGGCGTCGACCTCGTGGTCGGGCCAACCCTGCCGATCGTGCTCGGGACCGAGCAGGTCGGCGAGCAGTGCTCGGGCCGCATCGGATCGGTCGGCCCACGAGGTCGCCACCTCAAGGCCGTCGAGGTGGGTGGCGAGGCCGTCGAGGAACCGTGCGAGGACGAGGGTGGTCGACGCGCCGTCCGCCAGTCGGTGCAACCGGGCCTCGGGTGCGCTGCCGTCTGCTGCCAGGCGGTCGCGCTCGGCATGGAGGCTGGCTGCGTGGGCGGCGAGCTTGCTCCGCCAGTCGGTCAGGCCACCGACGACCCCAGCGTCGCGCGACAGCGAGTCCCACCGACCGGTGGGGGCGTGGCGTCCCTCGTGGCGGAGGGGAGCGCCGGCGAGCAGCGCCACCACGTCGGCCCGACGCCACCCCCGACCGGGCAGGGTGAGCGCGCCGAGCAGGGTCCGCCCGGCGACGCTGTCGGCGAGACGGGTCGTGGGAGGACCGTTGTGGGGGATGCCAGCCGCCGCGAGCTGCTCGTGCAGCGTGCGTGCGTAGGGCTCGGGGAGCGGGAAGAAGACACCGATCCGGTCGAGCGGGGTGCCGGAGCGCGCCGCCGACACGATCTCGCGGATGACGGCTCGCACCTCTTCGTCCGGATCGGAGGTGCTGATGAGCCGCTCTGCTCGCGCCTCGGGTGGCGGTGGCGCGTCCGGGAGCAGGACGCCGGCGTTGGCGCAGGTGTCCCGCACGGCAGCGTCGGCGTCGTCTGCGCCGGTGAGGCCGACGATCACCGCAACGTGGTGCGTGCCTTCGATGACGGCGCGCACCAGCTCTTGCATGGCCAGGCTCAGCCGGTCGGGGAGGTGCCAGATGACGCTCCCGAGCGAGGACGCCGCCGCCGGATCGTCGGCCAGGCGGCGGGCGGCGGCAACGGCGAGATCGTCCTCGTCGTCATAGGCGGCGAGGCGCTCGGCGAGGGCGGCGACGAGGCGCACGACCTCAGCACCACGGGCGCTGCCGGCGGCGATGGCCGCGAGGGTCGCCGGGTGCATCCTGCTGAGCTCGGCGTAGAGCGTGACGAGTGCCGCCTGGGTGGCGTGGTGGTCGGCCACGTCGCGGAACATCCCCGGGGCCGTTGCGAGGACGGACCGGGCCCCCGCCGCCAGGACCGGGTTGGTCAGCGGACGGCGCCGGCCGAGCACGCTGGATCCGAGCAGCTCGGCGAGTCGGAGGGGGGTCACGAAGCCGACGTTGGCGAGGCCAGGCGCCCCGAGAGCGCCGGCGCCGAGGATCCGGCGTGCGGAGAGCCCCGCCTGGTTGGAGGACACGATCACCGTGACCGCATCGAGCGGGTGACCTGCCTTTGCCGCGGCGATGCGTGCGGCCAGTGCCGCTGTCGCCGGGCGCCCGTAGGCGACGACGTCCACCGAGAGCTGACCGTCCTCCGCAGGTGCTGCACCCACCTGCTGCTCCCTGCCCGCCGCCATCACCTCGAAGGTAGGGCAGCGCTGTGACAGCCCGACCCCGCAGCGCCGCTCAGCTGGCGAGGTGGTGGTCGAACCAGGCGAGCGTCCGGCGCCAGGCGTCCTCGGCACTCGGCTGGTGGTAGCTGGCCCGCACGTCGCAGTGGAAGCCGTGCTCGGCGTCGGGGTAGCGGACGAGCTCTGTCGGGCAGCCCGACGACGCAGCAGCGGCGCGGAGCGCCTCGACCTCCTCGACCGGGATGCCAGCGTCGAGATCGCCGTAGAGCCCGAGCCAGGGCGCCTGCAGGCGGGTGGCCTCCTCCACGAGGGGATCGAAGCCGAAGCGGGCCTTGCTCACGCCGCCGCCGTAGAAGCTGACGGCGGCGCCGATGTCGCGCCGGGCCGCTGCGACGAGGGCGACGGTGCCACCCATGCAGAACCCGACCACCCCGGTCCGAGCGGCGTCGATGCCGGCCGTCTGAAGGTGAGCGAGGGCGACGTCGAGGTCGGTGAGGATCTCGTCCGCGCTGAGCGCCGCCATGTGGGGCATCACCTGGGAGAAGTCCTCGTAGCCGAGCTGGGGGTCGCCCGTCCGGTGGAAGAGGTGCGGGGAGACGGCGAGCCAGCCCTCTGCCGCGAAGCGCCGGGTGACGTCCTCGATGTGGGGGTTGACCCCGAACGCCTCCTGGACCACGACGAGGCCGCCCTTGGGCGCGCCCATGGGCTGGTGGATCGAGAGAGGGACCTGATCAGCCATCCACGGACCCTACGCGGCCCTCCGATCCTTGACGGCCCCGATGTCGATGGGCACCCGTAGGGTGGCTGCTCGACCCGCACCGGTGGTCGACGGGACAGACGACAAGCGGAGGACTCCGACATGGCAGCACGCGCGACAGCCACCTGGCAGGGCACGATCGAAGAGGGCTCCGGCACGATGGAGACCGGCACCGGGCTGAAGGGCAGCTTCACGCGGGCGTCACGCTTCGCCGACGGCGAGGGCACCAACCCCGAGGAGCTCATCGGCGCCGCCCACGCCGGCTGCTTCTCGCAGTACCTGTCCCTGCTCCTCACGAAGAACGGGACCCCGCCTGAATCCATCGAGACGACCGCGAGGGTCTCGCTCGTGGTGGGCGACGACGGCCCGTCGATCACCAAGATCAACCTCGAGACCGTCGTCGCCGCCGACCTGTCCGCCGAGGAGATCGCCGACTTCGCCGAGCAGGCGAAGACGGGGTGCCCGGTGTCGAAGGCGCTCGCCGGCGTCGGCGAGATCACCTTGAAGGCCTCCAAGGCCTGACGCGCCGGCTCAGCTGCCGGTGATGCGGCGGCGGAGCTCGACGTAGACGGGCTCGCCGAGCAGGGCGGTCAGCTCCTCGGCCATCGACTCGACGACGGGTCGGTCGCCGACGTAGGCACGCTCGCCCTCGGTGCAGCACCACGCCATCACCTCGCCCTGCGCGCCCCAGTCGGCACGTGTCCAGCCGCGCACCGTCGCGACCTCGCCGCCCCCATCACGGTCCTCCCAGTCGACCTTGACCGGGAGCTGCCAGCACACCGACGGCTTCCAGTCGAGGGGTGACTCGTCGGCGTCGAGCGCCGCCAGGTGCAGCGCGCAGCCGGCGCCGCCCGCGAAGTCGGGGCGGTTGAGGAAGATGCAGGCACCGTCGACGACGCGGGTGTCGAGCCGTCGCTCGTCGGCGAAGATCCCGCCCGATGCCGCCTCGGCGTGGTGCTGGAAGCGACTCGGCTCGACCATGGCAGCCATGGCGCTGATGAGGCGCGCCTCGTCCTCGTCTCCGAGGTCGGCCCCGAGCGAGCAGCACCCCTGCTGCAGCCCCTCGGCCGGCTCGGGGAGGATGCCGAGGCAGCCCCGGCCCCAGATGCACGTCCAGCTCGACGCCAGGAAGCCGGTGTCCACCCGCCAGAGGACCTCGCCGTCCTCGATCTCCTCCACCTCGGTCTCAGCGCTCGCGGGGCGTGTGGATGGCGGTGTGGGTGACCCGCACCACGGGGCGGTCGCCGGCCAGGTGGAGGACGTCGAGCTCGACGAAGCGGTGGCCCTTGTGCTCCCACTCCCTCGTGACGAGCGCCCGGCACCCGACCTCCTCGCCGTCTCGGACGAGGCCGAGGTGCTGGGCATCGGACTCGACGTGGATCCAGGGCCCGAGGCGCACGGACCGGGACAGCACGTAGTTCGCGTCGCGCAGCAGCCATGCGGGGTGCGCCACGCCGGCCTCGGCGTAGAGCGGCAGCGTCTCCCTGACGTCGCTGAGGTAGCCGGCGGCTTCAGCGGCGTGGAAGCGGTGCGGGGCGAGGCCGAGGGGGGTCCCTGCTGCGAGCGAGGTGGCATCGGGCGCGGGCCGCTCGTCGGGTTCGCGCTGGTTGACGACGGGCCAGCTCGACGGGTCGGGGATCGTCGTCGGTTCGTCGGGCAGCGATGCGGTCCCGGTGGCGCACACCTCACCGGCGGCGTTGCGCACCTCGACCACGAGCCCGCCGTCGCCGTCCTCGGTGGCCACCACGCGGACGGTCTCGCCGTCGTAGACCGGTTGGAGGAAGCGACCCTGCATGCGCCCCCGCTCCAGCCACTCGAGCCCCCACCGTGCAGCTGCGGGGTGGGTCAGGTAGGCGTAGACGTCGACGCCGGGCACGAGACCGCCGCGGAAGCCGTACCGCTGCGCCACGTCGTCGTGGTGCATGGCGTTCTCGGATCGGGTGGCGGTGTTGAAGGCCTCGACGAGGTGGTCGTCCATCAGCCGATCGTGGCACGCCGGAGGTGGACGCGCCGCTGGCCCGGCGCGACGATGAGGGTTCGCCACGGCGGGTGAGGAGGCCACATGACCCAGACCGAACAGCGTCGACAGCGATCGGCGAAGGCGAGCTGGGGCTACGCACGAGGGGTGGCGGTTGCCGCCGGTGCGTTCCTCGCGGTCCTCGGGCTCTGGGCGATGGTCGACCCACGCTCGTTCTTCGACAGCCTGGCGATGTTCGAGCCGTACAACCGCCACTTCCTGCTGGACATCGGTGCGTTCCAGATCGGACTGGGAGCCGTCCTGCTGCTCGCCGCCGCACGACCGGGAGCGGACACGCTGGCGGTCGCGCTGCTCGGTGTCGGGGTGGGCCTCGCCTTCCACGTGCTCTCCCACGCGCTGACCACCGACGACGGCGGTTCTCCGGGGACCGACATCCCGTTCTTCGCCGTCGCAGCGCTGCTCGTGCTCAGCGCCGGTGCCCTTCGCTGGCGCGACACGACCCCGTCGTAGAGGAAGCCGGGCGCGGGTGCCTGGGCGAGGTGGCTGCGCAGCAGGTTCAGTGTGCGTGCGTGCCGGGGATGCCGAGGCGCTCCACGGTGTCGGGGCCGAAGTCGACCTCGATGAGCACGGCCGGTTCGTCACCCTCCACCCAGCTGTCGTGGCCCGGGTCGATGTGGACGCCGATGGGTGCGACGAAGTCGAAGGTGCAGCCGTCGGGGTACTCGCCGGCGAGGCGGCCCTTGGCGAGGAAGCCGACGTGGGCGTGCTCGCACCAGTCGGTGCCGACGTGGGGCTTCACGTGCTCGGACCACCTGCCGCCGACCCCGTAGACGAGCCGCTTCACCCGGGCGTCGCCGGCCGTGAACAGGTCGATGTCGATGCCGGCGAAGGACTGGTGCTCGCCGCCGTCGATCGGTGCCAGGAGGGGATCGGAGGCCATGGTGTGGGGGGTACTCCCGTCGCCTCAGGAGGTCGTGGTGACGGCGGTGCGGATCATGGCGACGAGCGCGTCTTCCAGATCACGTCGCCGGGCGCCGCGCCGCATCCAGGTGTCGGCGGCACCGACGATCGCGCCCTGGACCATGCCGCCGACCACCTTCGCCCGCGCACGGTCGAGGCCGTGGTACCGGACGAGCACCGCAGTCGAGAACCGCACCCCCTCCTGGTCGGGATCGGCGAGGGCGGGCACCGATGCCCCCGGCGACGACAGCGCAGCGAGCACCGGACCCCGCGCGGTGAGCTCATCGAAGTACGTGCGGACGCTGACCCGGACGAGGTCGTCTGCGGGGTCGGCTGCCGACAGCGCCCGCCAGATGGCGCGCCCGCCCCAGGACGGTTCGGGTGGCGTCGGTGCGCCGATGACCTCAAGTTACGTTGTCACCTAGCAGCGCAAGAGGGTGTCGTCGCCCACGACCGCGCCGATACCCTCGGCAGCGTCCGGACGCTCGCCGGAGCGGGTGTGGTGACGTCGCAGGAGCTCTGATCGTGGTGCTGGCCGAAGATGACGTCGTCGGGGCACCCGGGGGACGGTCGCTTGCCGCCATCGGGGGCCGGGAGTTCGTGGCGCTCATGGCGTCGTGCATGGCGATGGCGGCGATGTCGATCGACCTCATGCTCCCGGCCTTCGCCGACATGCGCGAGTCGTTCGGCCTCGCCCCTGACTCCACGGACGTGTCGTGGGTCCTCACCGCCTTCTTCCTCGGCCTCGCTGCCGGCCAGCTCGTCTACGGCCCGCTCTCGGACCGCTTCGGGCGCAAGCCCATGCTCTACGCCGGCCTCGTCGTGTTCGTGGTGAGCGGCACCGCCGCGGCCTTCATGCCGTCGCTGACCGGCCTGGTCATCTGCCGGTTCGTGTGGGGCCTCGGCGCTGCCGCCCCCCGGTCGCTCGCCATCGCCATGGTGCGCGACGCCTACGGCGGCGAGCAGATGGCACGAACGATGTCGCTCGTCATGGCCATCTTCATCCTCGTGCCCGTCTTCGCCCCGGGCGTCGGTGCGCTCGCCCTGCTCGTCGTGCCGTGGCGGGCACTGCTCCTCGTCCCGGTCCTCGCCGCCGTCGGGCTCGCCGTGTGGGCCCGACGCCTCCCCGAGACGCTGCCGGTCGAACGGCGCCGCTCCGTCGCCCCGACTGCGCTGCTCGAGGCCTTCGGCGCCGTGGTGAAGAACCGCCAGGCCGCCGGCTACGCCCTCGTCGTCACCTGTCTGTTCGGGATCATGACGTCGTTCATCGGCAGCTTCGAGATCATCCTCTCCGACGTGTTCGGCCAGGAGCGGGCCTTCCCCATCATCTTCGGTCTGCTCGCAACGACGCTCGGCGCGGGTGCGCTCCTCAGCGCCCGACTCGTGGTGCAGGTCGGGCTGCACCGGCTGCTGGCGGTCACCGCCGTGTACCTGCTCGTCGTCGCCGTCCTCCTCGCCGGCCTCGCCTTCGCCACCGACGGCCGACCTCCGCTGTGGGCCTTCGTGGTGCTCCTCGCTGCCCTCCTGCCCGGCATGTCGGTCCTGCTGCCGAACAGCAACACCGCAGCGATGTCGCCGCTGCCCCACGTGGCGGGGATGGCTTCAGCGGTGATCGGCACCCTCTCCACCGCCGGCGGCGCCCTGCTCGGCTCGCGGATCGACGCTGCCTTCGACGGTTCCATCACGCCCTTCGCCTACGGCGTGGTTGCGTTCGCGCTGATCGCTGCGTGCACGATCTTCGTCCTCGGACGCCCCGATCACCCGGTCGAGCCGCTCCTCCTCGACTGAGGCGGCGGCCCTCGCTACTTCGTAAGACTCACGCCCGGCACCGTCCTCGTGTCCGACGAGCTCGCACGCTCCATCGGCGAGCTCATGGGGTCGGTCCCTCCCCTGCGCAGCACGCCGGCGCGAAGATGCTCTCGTGCAGGCGGTTGAGACCGGCCTCCCCAGCGGGATCGTCACCTTCGTGTTCACCGACATCGAGGGCTCGACGCGGCTCCTGCGGCGGTTGGGCGACCGGTACCCGCCCGTCCTCGAGCGCCACTACGAGCTGCTCCGCGACGCATGCGCACGTCACCGCGGCCATGACATGGGTACGGCCGGCGACTCGCTGTTCGTGGCCTTCGCCGACGCGCCGAGCGCGGTGCTGGCCTGCGCCGAGGCACAGCGGGCGCTCGAGGCGGAGCCGTGGCCCCACGGAGACCCGCTGCGGGTGCGCATGGGGATCCACACCGGCCTCGCCGTCCCACGGGACGAGGGCTATGTCGCTCTCTCCGTGCACCAGGCGGCTCGGGTGATGTCCGCCGCCCACGGCGGCCAGGTGCTCCTGTCGAGCGCCACCGCGAGGGAGCTCCCCCCGCTCGACGGCGTCGAGGTCATCCCGATCGGGCGGTTCCGCATGCGCGACTTCGAGGAGGCGGAGGCGCTCTACACGCTGACGGGTCCCGGTCTGGCAACGACGTTCCCGGCCGTGCGGGCGATGCCCGTCGACGGCCACAACCTCGTTCGCCCGCCGACCTCCTTCGTCGGTCGCGACGGTGATGTCGACGACGTCGTCGCGCTCCTCGGCGCCGGACGGCTCCTGACGCTGACCGGACCCGGCGGGGTCGGCAAGACGCGCCTCGCCACCGAGGTCGGCCTGCAGGTGGCACAGCGCTGGCCCGACGGCGTGTGGCTCGTCGACCTCGCCCCGCTCCGCGACCCGGCCCAGCTGGGCGCGACGACCGCCACGGCGGTCGGTGTCCCACCGGGCGGCGGTGAGCGCTGGGATGACGTGATCGACCACTTGCGGGGTCGCCGGGCGCTCCTCGTCCTGGACAACTGCGAGCAGCTGGCGGCGGCGTGCGGGCGGGCTGTCGACGAGCTCCTCGCCGCCTGTCCCGGTTCCGGTGTCCTGGCGACGAGCCGTGCGCCGCTCGGCATCGCTCGAGAGCAGGTGCACCGGGTCGCCACGCTGCAGGCGGAGGCCGCGGCGGTGGCGCTGTTCGTCGACCGAGCCCGCCGGGTGCGCCCAGACCTCGTGGTGGACGAGACCACCGAGCCGCTCATCACCGCCATCTGCCGACGTCTCGACGGGTTGCCGCTCGCCATCGAGCTCGCGGCTGCACGGCTCGGCGTGCTCTCTCTGGTGGAGATCCACGACGGCCTCGACGACCGGTTCCGCCTGCTGCGCACGACGAACGCCGACGTGCCGGCCCGCCAGCAGACGATGGGCGCCCTGCTCGAGTGGAGCGACCGGCTGCTCTCCGAGGACGAGCGGGCCTGCATGCGCCGCCTCGGGCTGTTCGGGTCCAGCTTCTCCGTGCAGGGGGCCGGGGCGGCGGTCGCGACGGGGATGGTCGGTGAGGACGATGTTCCGGAGCTGCTCTGGTCGCTCGTCGACAAGTCGCTCGTCGTGGCCGACCTCACCTCCGACCACACCCGCTACCGCCTTCTGGAGTCGGTGCGGGCGTTCGCCCGCCGTCGCCTCGATGACCACGGCGAGCTCGAGGACGGTGCGGTGCGCCTTGCGCGCTGGTACGTCGACCGCCTCGGCCTCGCCCATCGGGACCGTGGCTGGACCGGGGAGATGGGGGTCGAGCTCGACAACCTCCGCGGCCTCGTCCGCCTCGTCGCCACAGACGAGCCGTCGCTCGCCCAGGAGCTCGCGGTCATGATCGGTCAGCACCTCGACGCCGTGCAGGCGTACTCCGAGGGGGTCGACGAGGTCACCCGCTACGCCCGTGACCTGGTGGCGCCCTCGCCGGAGCGGGTGTCCTTGCTGAGCTGCCTCGCCGTCCTGCACCTGCGATGCGGCGACATCGGTGCTGCGGGTGCACTCGCGACCGAGGCGGAGGTCGCACGGAGCCAGGCTGGCGCAGCGCCTGTCTGGGACGACGTGGCGATCGAGCGGGTGCGGGCCGACCTCGCATGCCGCGCCGGCGAGTACCGGACGGCGATGGCGGTGGCAGGAGGTGCCCTCGCCCGGGATCTCAGCGTCCGGGGCCGTGCCCGCATGTGCAGCCAGCTGGGGATCGCCTCGAGCATGGCCGGCGAGCCCGCCACGGCGAGGGACGCGCTCGAGCGCGAGCTGGCGGCGTACGAGCAGCTCGGCGACGATGTCTTCACCGCCAGCGCCCACGGCAACCTGGCCGAGCTGGCGATCCGGGAGGGGGACGTCGCCACCGCAGCACGCCACCAGCAGGCGTGCCTGTCGCTCGCGCTGGCGCTCGGCGCGCCGGTGCTCGTCGCCTACAGCGCGATCGTCGCCGCCCGCATCGCCGCCGGCGACGGGGACTGGACTGCGGCCGTGCGGCTCCACGCATCGGCCCGATCCGTGCTCGAGGCGAGGGCCGTCGCGCTGTACGACGACGACCGACGGTTGGTGGATGCGCTGGCGGCCGACGCTCGCTCCCACCTCGGTGACGACCGCTTCGAGGAAGCGGCTGCCGCTGGCCGGGGACTCGACCTTCCGACGGCGGCCGCCCTCGCCGACCGGGTGCTGTCGATGGCGGCCGACCACCCGTAGCACCCAGCTCGCCGCAACGCCCGGCAGCACGTGACGGGTGGGACGTATGCTCCGCGGTGGTGAGCATGGACTCTGATGGTGCGGCGCCAGGCTGGACGGGGCGCGTTGTGTTCTCGGAAGAGGGAGGCGGCATCGCCTACCGCCCCGGTGAGCTCCTCGTCGCCGGTGAGCACGGGCTCGACGTGGCGAGGCGGCTCCTGCCGGAGACCCTCGGGCCTGAGGAGGCCCTGTACGACGAGCGCGAGGTCGGGCAGGTGTACCGGCTGCGCATCGCGGGTGACCCTCTGGAGGCGGTTCACGACCTGCGCATGGAGGGCGTGGTCGCACAGCCCAACCACGTGCTCTTCGCCCACGGTGGCTCCGGCTGCTGCGGCCCGCACCCGTCGCATCGCTTCCACGCGTCACCGTTCCACGCGTCACCGTTCCACGCGTCACCGTTCCACGCGTCACCGTTCCACGCGTCACCGTTCCACGCGTCACCGTTCCACGCGAGTGATGTGCGCGCGACAGGTCGTCGGCGCAGCAGCGCCCGGCCGTCGGTCGCGCCCGTCATCGCAGCGGGCGCCGCGAGCGGCGGCACCGGCTCGCCCCGCATCGTGGTCCTCGACACCGGTTTCGCCGCCGAGGCCCTCCGGCCTCCTGTGCTGCAGGCGATCTCGGTCGGTCAGCAGCACTGGGAGGAGCCAGACGAGGACCTCGAGGGGCACCTCGACCCGGTCGCCGGCCACGGGACGTTCATAGCGGGGCTCATCCACCAGCTCGCGCCGGGCTGCGACATCGCGCCCGAGCGCGTGCTCACGACCATGGGCGACGGCGACGAGGCGGCGATCGCCCAGCGGATCGACGACCTCGCGGCATCCGGCGTCGACCTGTTGAACCTCTCGTTCGGTGGCTACGCACTCGAACGCCCCCATGTGCTCGCCGCGGCCATCCGGAAGGTGCAAGCGGCCGGCACCGTCGTCGTCGCCTCCGCCGGCAACGACGCGACCTGCCGACCGCCGTTCCCCGCCGCCCTGCCCGGCGTCATCGGTGTCGGCGCCGTCGGGCCGGACGGCCCTGCGCCGTTCACGAACCACGGCGCGTGGGTGCGAGCGTGCGCGCCGGGTGTGGACCTCGTCGGTCCGTTCTTCGACGGCTTCGACGGTCCCGAACTCCCGGCGCCGGGCGGCGATCCCGACGCCTTCGACGGCTGGGCCCGCTGGAGCGGCACCTCGTTCGCCGCTCCGGTGGTGGTCGCTGCACTCGCCCGCGAGATGCGCCGGTCCGGCGTCTCCGCACGCGAGGCGGTCGACCGGGTCGTGGACGCACCCGGACTCCTCCGCATCCCCGACCTCGGGACCGTCGTCAACATCCAGTAGCACCTGACCCCCGGCCCCGGCTGGTCGATGCGGCTCACGATCTGTGCGTGGCGACCGCAGATGGGAGGAACATGCGGCGCGAATGCGACGGCGTCGTGAGCAATCGCTGCTCATGCTGGCCGGCGCAGGCCGAGACGAAACTATTGACACCAATGCTGACAGTGTTATCGTCGGCGACCATGTCAGAGCTCGCGCGGCGATCCACAGGGAGGCGCCGCACGTGACCCCGGTGCGGGGGAGCGTCCGGCGCCAGGTCCGGATCGCCTGCCCACCCGAGGAGGTGTGGGCGATCGTCGGCGATCCGGGGCGCATCGCCGAGTGGTTCCCGGGGATCGTGTCGGCGACCGTCGAGGGGAGCTCGCGGGTGGTCCAGACCGGGAGCGGCATGGCGATGCCCGAGGAGATCGTTGCGCTCGACCCCCTCCAGCGCCGGCTGCAGTACCGCATCACTGCTCCGATGGTGCGCGAGCACCTGTCCACGCTGGATGTGCTCGACCTCGGTGATGGCACCAGCCTCGTCGTCTACAGCGCTGACGCATCCCCTTCGACGATGGCGCTCGTCATCGCCGGTGCCGCCGGCAACGCACTGGAGCACCTCCGCTCGATGATGGAAGGACGTCGCTGATGGGCCGCAAGATCCTCCTCGTCACCACCGACCAGCAGCGCTACGACACGCTCGGCTGCAACGGCGGCACCCTGGCACGGACCCCGATCGTCGACCGCTTGGCCGCCGACGGGATCCGCTACGAGCGCGCCATCCCCCAGTCGGTGGTGTGCATGCCCTCGCGCGCCACCATCCTCACCGGGCAGCACCCGACGACCCACGGCGTCTGGATGAACGGGGTCCCGCTCCCCGTCGACGCGCCCTCGGTGGCCGACGAGCTGCACGGTGCCGGGTACCGCACGGCGCTCATCGGCAAGGCCCACTTCGAGCCGTACTTCGATCCCTTCCTGCGCTTCACCGAGAACGCCCTGTCCCGCAGCGGCACCACCCCTGCGGGCGGCACGCACCGAGGCTTCGAGCACCTCGAGCTCGCCACCCACGGCCCCATGGGCCCGCTCCACTACGCCAGGTGGCTCCACGCCGAGCACCCAGAAGCGGTCGGCGGCTACTACGCCGTGGTCGACGCGGACCTCGACGTGAGCGCGGCAGGTGGCGGTGACACCGGGGCGCCCCAGGTGAAGGTGAACCCGATCGAGCGCGACTGGTACCACACCGAGTGGGTGGCCGACCGGACCATCTCGTGGCTCGACTCCCTCGACGCCGCGGACGACTGGTTCTGCTGGATGAGCTTCCCCGACCCCCACCACCCGTGGGATCCGCCCCAGTCCGAGGTCGGCCGGATCGACTGGCGCGACGTCGCGCTGCCCGACGGCTACCCCGACTCGGCTGCCGAGCGCGAGGCGATCCTCGACGCCAAGCCCCGCCACTGGCGACTCTGGTACGACGGCGAGCTCGTCTCGAACTACGAGGCGCCGGCCAAGTGGGTGCCAGCCACCCTGACGCCCGATCAGCTGCGGGAGGTCAACGCCCGCAACGCCGTCGAGGTCGAGCTCATCGACGAGGCGATCGGCAGGGTGCTCGCCGCCATCGCCGCACGCGGCTGGGACGACGACCTCGACATCGTCTTCACGACCGACCACGGCGAGCTCCAGGGCGACTTCGGTCTCCTGTTCAAAGGCCCGTACCACGTCGACGGGCTCATGCGGCTCCCCCTCGTCTGGCGCCCCGCCCCCTCGGCGCAGGTCTCGCCAGCCGTCGTGACGGTGCCGGTCGGCCTCGTCGAGCTGGCTCCGACGTTCTGCGCCATCGCCGGCCTCGACGTCCCGAGCTGGATGCAGGGCGCCGGTCTGCCGACCGACGATCGCAGCGGACCCGAGCGCGTGCTCACCGAGTGGGACAGCGAGCTGTTCGGCGTCGACGTCCACCTGCGGACGATCACCCGCGATCGGTGGGTGTGCACGGCGTACCGCCCCGGCACCGTCCACGACGGCACCGAGGGGGAGCTCTACGACCTCGTGGACGACCCGCTCCAGCGGGTGAACCGGTGGGACGACCCGTCGCAGCGCTCCCTGCGAGACGACCTCGTCGCTGACCTCTGGGACAGCCAGCCCCCAGCGCACGATCCCGTCCTCCAGCTGCAGGCGCCCGTCTGAGCGGGACCGACGAGGGCAACGTCGCTCGCGGATGGCGTGGGACGATGCGGGCTCAGCTGCCACGACGGAGAGGTGCATGTGATGGGTCGACTCGAGGGACGTGTTGCGGTCGTGGTCGGTGCTGGCCAGACGGCGGGGGAGACGGTCGGGAACGGCCGGGCGGTCGCCCTCACCTTCGCGAGGGAGGGAGCCTCCCTGGTCCTCGTCGACCGTGACGGAGGGAGCCTCGCCGAGACCGCAGGGATGCTCGACGTCGCGGTCACCCAGGTCGTGGCCGACGTCGCCGCCGACGACGGACCCGACCGCATCGTCGCCGCTGCGATCGAGGCGCACGGCAGGATCGACATCCTCCACAACAACGTGGGCATCGGCGCGGGGGACGGGCCACCGCACCACCTCGACGACGACGCCTACGACCGGATCATGGACGTCAACCTGCGGGCGATGTGGCGGACGTGTCGAGCGGTCGTCCCCGAGCTGCGCAAGACGGGCAACGGTGCGATCGTCAACATCTCGTCGCTCGCCGCCATCGCCAGCGCGGGGAACCTGACCGCGTACAAGCTGTCGAAGGCCGGGGTGAACGCGCTGACGCAGAACCTGGCGGTGACGAACGCGAAGCACGGCGTGCGGGCAAACGCCATCATGCCGGGCTTCATCGACACCCCGATGGCGGTGGACGCGCCGGCGCGGACGACGGGGAACGACCGCGCCGCCTACGCCGCCGCTCGAGCCTCCGTCGTGCCGATGGGCAGGCAGGGCACGGCGTGGGACGTCGCCAACGCCGCGCTCTTCCTCGCCTCCGACGAGGCCGCCTTCATCACCGGGATCGCCCTCGCCGTCGACGGTGGTCAGTCGGCTCGGGTGGGTTGAGCGCCGTATCGTTTCGGGACGTCACCCAGGATGGAACAATTGCCGCGTGGTGTCGGCAGAGAGCGAGGATGTGGACGTGCAAGCGACCGAAGGCGGTGCCCTCCAGGGCCGTCGCGCCACCTTCCAGCCGGTGCTCTCCTCGGCCGCGGCAGCGCGCGCGCTCCTGCGGGAGGTGCTGGACCAGGCGGACCGCTCGGAGTGGCTCGAGGCCGGCGAGCTCGCGATCAGCGAGGTCGTCACGAACGCCATCCTGCACGCGCACACCGAGATCGACGTGCTCATCGACGTCCAGCCAGATCGCGTGTTCGTCGAGGTCAGGGACCACAGCCCCGTGCTCCCGGCCCAGCGTGACTACGACGACGAGGCCACGACGGGGCGGGGGATGGGCCTGGTCGCCGCCATCACACTCGAGTGCGGTGTGCAGAGCCTCGGGCAGGACGGCAAGGTGACGTGGTTCGCGGTCGGCGACCCGCCCGAGCTCGATGCCGACGCCCTGCTGGCTGCGTGGGATCTCGACGAGGCGTGGGCCGACGACGAGCTCGAGCCGAAGCGCACGGTTTTCACCGTCGTGCTCGGTTCGATGCCGGCGACGCTGTGGCTCTCGGCGCGCCAGCACCACGATGCCCTGCTGCGCGAGCTCGTGCTCTACGTCGCCGAGCACGACGACGTGGAGGTCGACCTCACGCTGACCGACGCCGCCCGCTTCCACATCTCCAACGCCCTCATCCGCGCCGTCGAGGAGGCGCAGACGGCTGGCACCGCTCGCCCTGCGCTCCCCTCCGGTCACCCGAGCCCCCTGCCGTGGGTGCCCGAGGACCTCACGCTCGAGATCGAGGTGCCGAGCGAGCTGGCGCCAGCCTTCGCCGCGATGCAGGACACCCTCGATGCCGGCGAGCGACTGGCTCGATCGGGTGCGCTCCTGGTCCGCCCGGCTCTCCCCGAGATCGTCGCCGTGCGCGACTGGGCCTGCGAGCAGGTCATCAGCCAGCTCTCCGGCGGGACGGCCTCGCCGTGGGCCGGAACAGCACAGCAGCGCTTCGAGACGGACGTGAACGATCGTGACGTGCACGACGCGGTTGCATGGGACGACACCGCCGTCCGGACGTCGGACCGCGGCGTGGTGGCCGCCGACGATGCGAACCGCATCGTGGCGATCAGCCCGCCGCTGGCGTCGTTGCTCGGGTGGGATCCCGTGGCGCTGGTCGGTCGCCGGGTCGTGACGCTCATCCCCCCGTCGCTGCGCGAGGCGCACGTCGCCGGCTTCAGCCGTCACCTCAGCAGTGGTGAGGCCCACATCCTCGGCGTGCCCCTCGAGCTGCCGGTCCTGTTGGCCGACGGCACCGAGCTCATGTGCTCGTTCCTCGTCGAGCGGGACGACGCAGCAGCAGGTCGTCCCGTCTACCTGGCGTGGATCGAGCCCCTCGGAGACCCTGGGTGAGCGCGGGTGGCGCGTCGATCACCCACCTGTGGTCGACCAGTGCCACGGCTCGCTCGGGAGGTTCCTGAAGCCGAAGCGGCCGGCGTTCGCCGCCAGCCAGATGAACCCCGGGTTCGAGCGTCGCGTGATGAGCGCCCCGTCGAGGGTGAGGTCCATGGCCAACCCGACCTCGTGCATCGAGTGGCCGGGCCGAGCCGTGGGCGGCCGGCACGCCGAGGCCGGCTTCTGCCAGATGTCATGGTCCGTCGGCCCGCAGTGCGCCCGACGGAGCTCGATCTGGGCGTTGGCGTCGCGGTAGGCGCCGCCACCGAAGACGAAGCCGTCTGCCGCTGCTGCGTTGAGCATCGCGGCGACGTCGTCGCCGATGCTGCTGTCGACGACGAAGGTGCCCACCCGCACGAGCGTGCCGGAGCCGACGGGCAGCGTCTGTGGGCGACCCGACGACGGCCGGTGCTGGATCGGCCCGACCGCACCACCCTCGCCGATGGCGCGTGCTGCTGCGGCGCGCTCCGCCTCGGCGCGCGCTGCAGCCTCGGCGCGGGTCGCGGCTTCTTCGGCCAGGCGGGCGGCAAGCGCCGCCTCCTCCCGCCGGATCTCAGCACCCAGGGCGACGTCGAGCTGGTCGAGCGCAGCTGCCTCTGCGAGCCGACGTTCGAGCTCCGCTTCGACCTGCGCCACGAAGCTCGCCTGCAGGGCTCGTGCCTCGTCGAGGGCAGCGACCTGGATCGTCAGCTCCTCCACCACCGCAGCGGCGTCGAGCGTCGCGTCCTGCGCCTCGAGCAGCGCTGCCTCGTGTGCGGTCCGAACCCTGGCGAAGCGCTCGGCCACCGCATCCCGACGCTCCACCTCGAGGGCGGCGAGGTAGCTCATCCGTGCCGCCTCGCCGACGTCCTCCGCCGACACGAACCTGGCGAGGTCGTCGACCCCGGTATCGCCGCCACCGATGAACGCACCGATGGCGAGCGCTCGGAGCTCAGCGTCGAGCTTGCCGAGCTCGACGGTCGCAGCAGCCTCGACCGCACGAGCCTGGTGCTCGCGGCCGCGGGCTGCCTCTGCATCCGCCGTCGCCGTGGTGAGCGCCCGCTGGGCGGCTGCGGTGTTGGCTTCGAGCGTGTCGAGCGCAGCTCCGACGGCAGCGTCGTCGGCGTGCAGGACGTCGAGCTCGGCGGCGAGCAGCGCCCGCTGCTGACGGACCTCCTCGCGTTGCTGGCGAGCGGCTTCACCGCCATCGCCGGCCGCGCCGGCAGCGCTGCCGGCCTGCGTGGCGATCGCCACCGTGACCGCCAGCGCGAGGGCGACGGCCCGCACGACGCGGGCGCGCAGCAGAGAGGCCGGCGGGTGGTGCACGTCCTGAGGAACGGCGCGTCAGGCGGGCGGCTTGACCGGTTCTTGCGACAAGACCGGGCACGGGCGATCGCGGATCAGACGTCCCGCAGGTCGGCCGCTCGACGGCGCGTCAGAGCAGCTCGGCGAGCTCCAGCTGCACCGCAGCCCTCGCGAACCGGGTGTCCATGACCTCGATCAGCTGCCGTTGGCGAGGGTCGGACAGGTCCATGCCCCGGCTGGCGACGACCGGGTAGACGAGGCAGAACAGGGCTGCCTTTCGGTAGCGGAGCCATTCGGCGTCACGATCGAGCCCGCTGACGCCCGCCGCCTCGAGGCCGTCGCACCACCGTCCGAAGAGACGCTGCTCGTGCGCCTCGGCGTCCTCCGAGCGCAGGCTCTGGGTGATGAAGTAGGCGAGGTCGTAGGCCCCCGCCCCCGTCCCGATGAGCTGGAAGTCGAGCAGCACGGGCTCACCGTCGTCCCCGAAGAGGATGTTGTCGGCCCGGTAGTCGCCGTGGCACATCGTCGTCGGCGAGGCGCCGAGGTCTTGGAGCAGCCCGGGGATGGCGTCGCTGAAGCGAGGCCCGATCGACTGGATCTCCGCAGGGATGTCGTGCTCTGCGGTCAGCTTGTCCCACCCCTCGCCGAACACGAGCGGCAGCACGGCGGGGTAGATCGGGTCGCGGAGGTGGACGGTCCTGCCGTCGGTGGCGAGGTCCTCCGCCTTGCTCCACCACTGGGCGTGCCACCTGGCCATGGCGTCGATCGCCCGGTCGGCGTCGTCGACGGTCATCCCCTCGAGCTGGTCGACGATGCGCAGCGCAGAGAGGTCCTCCATCACCACGACGAACCGGCTGGTCTCCTCGTCGACCTCCCCGTGGTGGAAGTCGGGGACCCGAACGGGCACCTGGGCGGCGAGCTCCTCGAAGAAGCGGACCTCACGGATGTACATCCGCAGCATCGTGGACGTGAACACGGCGGCCTCGTCGAGCGCGGGCAGCTTGATGATGACGGCTGCGGGGCACCCGTCGCCGGTGAGCTCGACCCGGTAGAGGGCGCTGCTCACGCCGATGCCGACGCCGATCTGGGTGACCTCGGCGGTGTCGCACCGCAGGCCAGCGACGTCTCGGAGCCACGCCGGGGTGATGTCGTCGATCGTGGTCGGGATGGTGCTCATCGTCATGCTCCGTTCGTCTGCGTTGCGTGAACGGAGCATGGCAGAGCAGCGAACGGTGTGCGTGACGGACGGCACACCCGCCGGGAGCGGCCGCCGCGACGAGCCGCTCTTGACAAAGGGCGAATAAAAGTTATTCTCAGAGGCGTGACGAACCCGTCCCCTGCTGCACCAGAGGTCGGTGCAGACCCGCTCCGGGAGCGGTTGCTCGACGCCGCTGCCCACGTCTTCGCCGAGAAGGGCTACGAGGGCACGAAGATCCAGACCGTGGTGAAGGCGGCCGGGCTGTCGACCGGCGCGGTGTACGGGCGCTTCACCTCGAAGAACGACCTGCTCCGAGAGGCGGTCATCACCCGCTCGACCCCCCAGCTCCAGGGCGCCGGCGAAGGCGTCTCCAAGGTCGCCGACCTGGTCGCCCGTGGCGCGACGCAGCTCGCTCCCGGTCTCACCGACGCCGAGGCGCTCCTGCTCGAGACCTACGTGACCGCTCGGCGCGAACCCGAGGTCGCTGCCGCGCTCGGCGAGGCCGACGCGAGCTGGCGCGACGCCGTCGCCCCGCTGGTCGCCGCCGCCCTGGTCGACGGCACCGTCGACGAGGGCGTCGACCCACAGGCGGTGCTGTTCCTCGTGCGGGTCCTGCGCCTCGGGATGCTCCTGCACCGCGGCTCCGGGCTCCCGGCGCCCGACAGCGACGGCTGGGAGGCGCTCGTGCGCCGTGTCGTCGCCAGCTTCGGGCGCGCCGACCACCTGCTCGACACCGACGTCACCACCGACCTGCCGGCCGAACCCGGTCTGCACATGACACCCCAGGGGGACCCCCGATGAGCACCACCGAGATGCCGAGCCAGACCCCGCTGCCCGAGCTGCCGCCCAAGGCCGAGATGGACGCGTCGTTCAAGCTGATCGACGACCATGCGCAGCGCATCTTCACCTGGAACTACGACCGGGAGCGCGACCAGCTCGTCACCCTCTACAACAAGGCGATGGCGTCGCAATGGAACTCCGTCACCGAGCTCGACTGGGCCACCGAGGTCGACGCCGAGCGGGAGATCGACCACGACACGCCGGCCATGCGCCTCGTCCACGAGGTCGCGAAGGTCCCCGGCTCGCCCATCGCCAGCTGGAAGGAGAAGGAGTTCACCCAGCTCGGCATGGAGATGCTCAAGGCGAACCTCAGCCAGTTCATGCACGGCGAGCAGGGCGCCATGATGGTCGCCGCCAAGATCGTCGAGACGGTCCCGTGGATCGATGCGAAGTACTACGCCGCGACCCAGACGATGGACGAGGCCCGTCACACCGAGGTGTTCGCCAAGTACCTCCACACCAAGCTCGGCGAGTCGTACCCGATGAGCCCGTTCCTCGAGGAGCAGATCACGGTCCTGCTCGAGGACCCTCGCTGGGACATCGCCTACCTCGGCATGCAGATCGTCATCGAGAGCCTGGCCCTCGCTGCGTTCGGCGACATGCTCCGACGCACCCAGGAGCCGCTGCTCAAGAAGCTCCTCCGCTACGTCATGGCCGACGAGGCGCGCCACGTCGCCTTCGGGATCCTCAGCCTCGGTGAGCACTACAAGGAGCTCTCCGACGCCGAGCTGAAGGACCGCCAGGAGTTCCTGTGCGAGAACACCCTGCGCAACCGCAGCCGGGCTGCCACCCCCGAGGTGTGGGAGCGCATGGGCGTCTCCTTCGAGGCCATCGTGCCCTGCTTCCTCGAGGCATCGCAGAAGACGGGCACGAGCCCCGTCGCCAGCTTCCAGCGTGGCTTCTTCGCCAAGCTCGTCCCCAACGTGCGCAAGCTCGGCCTGCTCGACGCCAACAACGGCTACCTGCGCGAGCAGTGGGGCAAGGCCGGCCTGCTCGAGTTCGAGTTCGCCGAGGACACGGCTTCGGACTTCGAGGCCTACGACGCCGTGGCCCAGGACCGGGCCCGGGCCGCCGCTTCCTGACCCGTCTCACGCACCTGCCGGGCGACCCGGTCCCGCCTGGGGCCGGGTCGTGGCGCGCCTTGTGCGCTGGTCAGGAGGGTGACGCTGCCTTGCGGGCTCGGAAGGCAGCGACGTTGACGCGGTTCGAGCACGCCGAGCCGCAGTAGCGACGCGAGCGGTTCCTCGACAGGTCGACGAGCACGTCGTCGCACCCGTCGGCGGCGCAGACGCGGAGGCGGTCGAGCTCCTGGGACCGCACGACGTCGACGAGGCCCATCGCCGCCTCGACCGCCATGCGATCGGCGAGCGGCACGTGGGACGGCGTTGCGTGGAGGTGGTACGCCCAGTCGTCGTGGGCGACGAGCTGGGGCAGCGCCCCGCCGTCGCGGAGGAGCTGGTTCACCACCTCGGCCACGCCGTCCTCGTCGAGGTCCCAGAGCTGGCGCAGGCGAGGTCGCAGCGCGCGCACGGCAGCGAGCTCGGCCTCGTCGTGACGGCGCGACCCCGTCCAGCCCCACCGTGCGACGAAGGCATCGAGGTCGGCCAGGCCGACCAGGTCGTCGTCCTCACCTGCGCTGTTCACGAGCGCGACGGCAGCAGCGAGCGCTGCTTCTGTGTCATGAGCGAAGAGCATTTGACCTCTTTCAGTGACCGGCCGTAGTGTGCGGACCACGTAAGGACCGTACTCGTCTTCGATCATTGCAGGAGGAACCGGTGGAGCAAGGACCGACGGGTGGTGCGGGCATCGGGCTGGCCATCGTCTCTGCCGCGGCGTTCGGTACGTCGGGCGCCTTCGCCGGGAGCCTGCTCCAGGCGGGGTGGACCCCTGCCGCCGCCGTGACGGCGCGGGTCGTGGTCGCCGCGCTGGTGCTGAGCATCCCAGCCGTGCGCCAGCTCCGCCGGTCGCCGCGGCCGTCGGCCAGCGGGATCAGGAGCACGGCCACCTATGGCATCGTGGCCGTCGCCGGCGCACAGCTCTGCTACTTCAACGCCGTCCAGTCGCTCTCGGTGGCGGTGGCCCTGCTCTTGGAGTACTCGGGTGTCCTGCTCGTCGTCGGGTGGCTCTGGTTCCGACGGGGACGGCGCCCGCGCCAGCTCACGGTGGTGGGTGCGCTCATCGCCGTCGCCGGCCTCGGGCTCGTGCTCGACCTCCTCGGCAGCGCCGAGCTCGACCCCGTCGGGGTCCTGTGGGGTCTCGGCGCCGCCGTCGGTCTCGCGACCTACTTCGTGCTCTCGGCAGAGGCGGACGACGCACCCCCGCTCGTGGTCGCGTGGGGAGGCCTCGCCGTCGGCGGGCTCACGTTGCTGGTCGCTGGCGCCATCGGTGCCGTGCCGGTGCGGGCGCCGCTCGTCGACGTCGAGCTGCTCGGTGGCCGGACCAGCTGGCTCGTGCCGGTGCTCGGCCTCGCCCTGGTAGCGGCGGCCTTCGCCTACGTCACCGGGATCGCCGCGGCGCGACGGCTCGGCGCGACGCTTGCCTCCTTCCTCGGCCTCACCGAGGTGCTGTTCGCCGTCCTGTTCGCCTGGCTGCTCCTCGGCCAGGTGCTGACGACCGGCCAGCGCGTCGGTGGGCTGCTCGTGCTCGCCGGCGTGGCGCTCGTCCGCCTC
>JBBSLC010000029.1:0-24020 GCA_038255685.1 Acidimicrobiales bacterium
GGGCACCACACTGCCCACCAGCACGCGTGCGTGGAGAACTTCCTCGACGCCGGATCACGCCACGGGCTCACCAAGCGCGACCTCGTCTCGAACGTGAACTGGTTCATGAACGTCCCGGTCGGCGACGACGGCACCCTCGGCATCGTCGACGGGATCTCCCGCCCCGGGCTCCACGTCGAGGTGCGGGCCGAAGTCGACGTCCTGGTGGTGATCTCGAACTGCCCGCAGATCAACAACCCGTGCAACGGCTTCGACCCCACACCGATCCAGCTCCAGGTGCACGGGTGAGCGAGCGGAGCGAGCGTGGCCCGAGCGGCCCGGCCGCAGGCCAGGAGCGGACGGGGAGCGACGCCCTTACCCCGCTCGTGGAGGTCCTCGCCGGCGGTGCGTTCACCACCGTGCAAGATCTCCCCGGACGGGTCGGCTACTGGCACGTCGGCGTCCCCCCGAACGGGCCGATGGACGACCTCTCCCACCGGCTCGTGAACGCCGTCCTCGGCAACCGCCCCACCGCTGCCGGCCTCGAGCTGACCGGCTCCGGTCCCACCTTGCGGTTCAGCGCACCGGCCACGGTCGCCATCGGGGGTGCCCACCTGCCCGCTGACGTCGACGGCCGTCCCGTGCCGGCATGGACACCTGTCGCCGTCGACGCCGGCGCCGTGCTCACCGTCGGCGCCGGCACGGGCCCAGGGCTGCGCGCCAGCCTCGGTGTGCGCGGCGGCTTCGACGAGCCCGCGTTCCTGGGGAGCAGGTCCACGTTCACCCTCGGCCGCTTCGGCGGCCACGACGGCAGGCCGATCCGCCCCGGCGACGTGCTCGTCGTCGGTGCCGACGCTGTGGGACCCGTCGGCGACCTGCCACCCGGCATGGCGCCGATGCTGACCGACCGCTGGGACGTCGGTGTCCTCGTCGGGCCCCACGGGACCGCTGAGCTCCTGACGCCCGAGGGCCTCACGGAGCTGCTCCGCTCCCCGTGGGAGGTGCACCACAACTCGTCGCGGACCGGGATCAGGCTCATCGGGCCCAAGCCACGCTGGGCGCGACCCGACGGCGGGGAAGCCGGCCTGCATCCCTCCAACATCCACGACACCGGCTACGCCATCGGTGCCGTCGACCTCACCGGTGACATGCCGATCATCCTCGGACCCGACGGGCCGAGCCTCGGCGGCTTCGTGTGCCCGCTCGTCGTGGCCGCCTCGGAGCGCTGGAAGCTCGGCCAGCTCCGGCCGGGAGACACCGTCAGGTTCGTGGCCCTGTCACCAGGCGCGGCAGCTGGTGCCGATCGACGTCGCGACGCGTGGCTGGCCCGCGCGACGACGCCGATCGCTCCCGTGGCGCGACCGGTCTGGAACGCCGGGCTGACCACCAGCGGTGGAGCAGGGGACGCCATCCTGGCGGTGACCGAGGAGGGCGAAGGCACACCGGCGATCACGTACCGCCAGGCAGGCGACCGGTTCCTCCTCGTCGAGCTCGGGCCGATGACCCTCGACCTCGAGCTCCGCCTGCACGTGCACGCCCTCGACCGCTGGGTGCACGAGCACCTCGGCGCAGGGCTGGTCGACGCCACCGCAGGTGTGCGCTCGCTGCTGGTGCAGGTCGACGGCACGCGCCTCACGGTCGGCCGCGCGCTCGACGCGCTGCGCCGGGCCGAGCGCGAGATCGTCGACGTCGCCGAGGAGGGATTCCCCTCTCGCATCGTCCACCTCCCGCTCTCGTGGGACGACCCAGCCACGCGCGAGGCGATCGACCGCTACGTCAACGGTGTTCGACCCGATGCGCCGTGGTGCCCGTGGAACATCGAGTTCATCCGTCGGATCAACGGGCTCGACACCGTCGAGGACGTGCGGCGCACCGTCTACGACGCCAGCTACCTCGTCCTCGGCCTCGGCGACGTGTACCTCGGTGCCCCGGTCGCGACGCCTGTCGACCCCCGCCACCGCCTCGTCACCACGAAGTACAACCCGGCCCGCACCTGGACCCCCGAGAACGCCGTGGGCATCGGCGGGGCGTACCTGTGCATCTACGGGATGGAGGGCCCTGGGGGCTACCAGCTGGTGGGGCGCACGGTGCAGGTGTGGGACCGCCACCAGCGCGGTGCGCACTTCACCGAGCCGTGGCTCCTGCGCACCTTCGACCAGCTGCGGTGGTTCCCGGTGGGTGCCGACGAGCTGGTGGAGATGCGCTCCCAGCAGCTCGCCGGCGAGCTGCCGCTGCGCATCGACGACGTCACGTTCCGCCTCGCTGACGAGGTACGCACCTTGAAGGCCGACGCCGAAGACATCGCCCGCTTCCAGGCGCGCCAACAGACGGCGTTCGCGACCGAGCGAGCGGCGTGGGCCACCTCGGGGGAGCTCGAGCGGGCAGGTGGCTGACATGTCGCCCACCGAGGCCGCCGAGCGGTCACTCGCCCGCCTCGACGCCGACCCCCAGCCCGGTGTGTGGCTCGAGCGACTCCCCCGGGCGCGGGTCATCGCCGCTGCCCGGGAGGTGGAGGACCGGCTTGCACGCGGCGCCGTGCTCCCGCTCGCTGGGCGGACGGTCGCCGTGAAGGGCAACATCGACGTGGCGGGACTGCGCACGACGGCTGGGTGCCCGTCGTTCGGCGAGGTGGCCGTGACGACGGCCCCGTCGGTGCGCGCGCTCGAGGCCGCAGGTGCGATCGTGGTCGGGACGACCAACCTCGACCAGTTCGCCACCGGGCTGGTCGGGACCCGGTCGCCCCACGGGGCATGCCCCAACCCCGGCTGGCCCGAGCTGATCTCGGGCGGGTCGAGCTCCGGCTCAGCGGTGGCGGTGGCGACCGGTGTCGTCGACATCGGCGTGGGGACAGATACCGCTGGTTCGGGGCGCGTCCCGGCAGCGGCCACCGGGATCGTCGGGGTGAAGCCGACGAGAGGCAGGGTGAGCACCTCCGGCGTGGTGCCAGCATGCGCGTCGCTCGACTGCGTGTCGTTCTTCGCCACGTCGGTGGACCTCGCAGCCACCGCCGCCGACCTCGCCGCCGGCGATGACCCAGCAGACCCGTGGAGCCGACGGGCGGGCACGGTTCCCCCGATGCTCGGCGGGCCGCTGCGCATCGGTGTCCCCGACGACGCCAGCCTCCACCTCGACGGCGCCGTCGGACCCGAGCTCCTCCGTCGCGCGTTCGAGCAGCTGGCGCAGACGACAGGTGCCGAGCTCGTCGAGGTCGACCTCGCTCCGTTCGTCGCCGCCGGCCGGTTGCTCTACGACGGAGCGTTCGTGGCCGAGCGCTACGCCGCCGTCGGCGAGTTCGTCACCGGAGGTTCCCCGGACCTCGATCCGGTGGTCGCCCGCATCATCACTGCCGCCGGCACACTGCCGGCCTGGCGCCTCGCTCGTGACCGGACCGAGCTGGCTCGGCTCCGGAAGCTGACGGCGCCGGCGTGGCGCACGATGGACCTCCTCGCCGTGCCGACCGTGTCGGGCCTCCCGACCCGCGCAGCGGTCGCCGCCGACCCAGTGGCCACGAACACCGCGCTCGGGCACTACACGAACTTCACCAACCTCCTCGACCTGTGCGCCATCGCCCTTCCGGTCGGCGGCCACCTCCCCGGCCACCCACCGGTGAGCGTGACCCTGCTCGGGCGCGCATGGAGCGACGCCCGCCTGGCTGCGGTCGGGCGTGCGCTCGCACGCGACGTCAGCGAGGAGGTCAGATCGGCGCAACGGAAGCGTTGACCTCGCGAAACGTCCCGGAAACCGGGCCCCCGTAGGTTCTCGACATGAGCGGCGTCAGGCGGGTCGTCCCCCTCACCTTCGGCTGGGAGCACCTACCCAAGAGCGTCTCGGTGCAGGGCGCCTCGCCCGACATCCGACTCCGGGAACCGGTCCCCGGCATCCTGCTCGAGGTCGACGGCGGCTGGTTCCTGCTGGACACCGGCTTCAACACGCCGATCCTCCTCGACGAGCAGCTCCGGCGCCGCCTCGCCCACGCCGGGATCGAGGACGAGCTCGTCGGGAGCGAAGGTGACTCGATCGAG
The DNA here is from genome assembly GCA_038255685.1 of Acidimicrobiales bacterium. Taxonomy (GTDB): domain Bacteria; phylum Actinomycetota; class Acidimicrobiia; order Acidimicrobiales; family CADCSY01; genus CADCSY01. The sequence goes on from JBBSLC010000029.1 coordinate 4,002, forward strand.
CGGGCGTTCGAGCTGGTCGGCGTCGACCCGCGCGACGTGGTCGCCGTTGGTCTCAGCCACCTGCACTACGACCACGCGGGCGGCGTGCGCTGGTTCGCAGAGCACGCGCCGATCCACTGCCAGCAGCGCGAGCTCGCCCATGCCCTGGCTCAGTCCGCTCCCGAGCCGCAGGCGCTGTGCCGCATCGACTTCGACGACCACCGCATCGACTGGCGCCTCGCCGACGGCGATGTGGAGCTCGCCCCTGGCATCACCGCGATCGCCACGTACGGCCACACCGTCGGCCACCAGAGCTTCATGGTGGACCTCGAAGGCGGCGGCGGGTTCGTCTTCGCGTTCGACGCCGCCGACCTGCGGGAGAACATCGACCTCGAGATCGCTCCCGGATCGGTCGCCACCGGTGACGTGGCCGAGGCGGTGGCATCCATCCGCAGGCTGAAGCACCTCGCCGCCGAGCGGGGCTACCGGCTGATCCCCGGCCACGACCCCGACGTGTGGCCGGTCTTCACCAAGGAGATGGGCGTGGCCGGACCCGAGGGACCCGGTCGCTACCTGCCCGGCCCCGCGCTCACCCACTGACCCGCTCCCCGACTGACCTCGCTCACCCACCGCAACAGGAGGATCCCATGGAGCTCGATCTCACCACCGGCACCGTCGCACTCGTCGTCGTCGACATCCAGGCTGGCACCAGCACCGGCGAGGACACCCTGGCGGTCGTCGGTGCCGAGGAGGCGATCGCCAACGCCGTCGAGGTGCTGCACGCTGCCCGGTCCCTGCGCATCCCCGTCATCCACTTCAAGGAGGTCCACCGCAAGGAGATGGTGGACTTCGGGCGCGAGCTCGACGGCGCCGAGCCGGTCCACTGCCTGGAGACGTGGCCGGGGAACGACTACCACCCCGACACGTACCCGATCGACGGTGAGTTCCCGATGCAGAAGCGGCGCTACAGCTGCTTCGTCGGCACGGACCTGTCGATCCTCCTCCGCGGCCTCGGCGTCGACACGCTCGTCCTCGTCGGTGCGATGACCAACGTGTGCGTCCACTACACCTTCGCCGACGCCCACCAGGAGGACCTGCACGTCCACGTGGTGGAGGACGCCGTCTTCGGTTCGAGCTGGGAGGCCCACCACGCCGCACTCGAGGCGATGCGCTACCTGCAGCGCGATGCGCTCGTCACCACCGCGGAGGTGGTGGCGCACGCTGCGGTCGGGCTCGCCACCTCCGTCACTCGGCGCTGAGGACGATGGCGGGGCGATCCCGCCTGGCCCGATGGGCCGGCACGAGGGCGGCGGCGTTGGCGGCGAGGACCAGCACGGCGACAACGACGATGACGAGCAGGAAGGGGACGTCGACACTCGATGCCGCCCCCAGCCGCTCGGCGTACGCCCGGTAGACCAGTCGGCCAGCGGCGACGCCGAGGGGGACGGCGAGCAGCGCTGCCGCGGTCGCAAGGGCGGTGGCCTGCCAGTGGACGACGCCGGTCAGCCATCGGCGGTCGGCTCCGAGCGCTCGCAGCACGCTGAGGTCGCGACGACGGCGACGGGCCGACAGCAAGAGCTGGTGGGAGATGCTCAGGACCGCCAGCGCACCGAGCGCCGCGGCGACGATGAAGGGCGTCGAGCGCACGCGCGCGAGGTTCACGATCACCGACGGGGGGTCAGGCAACCCCACATCGAAGCCCAGGGCATCGCTGATGCGCGCTGCTGCGCCCGGCGCGCCCGGCCGTAGCCGGACCGCCGCCACCCCCAACGAGGCATCGGGATCGAGGCGTCGCAGGCCCTCGAGCGTGACGACGGCTCCCTCGCCGACGCCATCTCCTCCCTCGACGCTCGGGATGACGGCGAGACCGGTCGCGAGGAACGGGGCCGGCCCGTCGGCGCCGCGGACGGTCACCTCGTCACCGACGCCGACGCCGAGCTCGCGTGCAGCCACGCGCCCCAGGACGATCTCGTCGTCCGTCCGGGCCAGGCGGCCGGCGAGGAGCGCCGGCTCGAGCGAGCCACGGACCGGCTGCATCCCGGTGACGTCGAGCTCGACGACGCCCACGCTGGCCAGGAGGGTCCCGTAGAGGGTGAGGTCGGTGACGTCGGGGTCGCTGTCGAGCAGGGCCAGGACCTCCTCGGGCACGGCGTCGCCGCCCTGGCCGGTGGCGAAGTCGAAGTTGGACCCGTACTGCGCCGGATCGTCGAGCAACCGGTCGGCGTTGACCCCGACGGTGAGGGCGCCGACGAGCACGCTCAGCACGAGCACCAGCCCGAGCAGGGAAGCGCGCACCGAGCTCGGGTCCCGGGGGTGGCGGGTGAGGGCGGCGCGCACGCCGGTGGCCAACGGGCCGGGCCGGCAGCGGGTCGCGAGCAGCTCGGTCAGACCCGAGGGACGAGTCGCTCGGGTGCCCCGCTCGTCGAGCACGAGGGTGGCCAGGACCCACAGCACGAACAGGACCGCCAGCAGGCTCGCTCCGAGGACGTGCACCACCGGCTCGAGGCGCAGCCCGAGCCCGGGCTCCACCTGGCGCGAGAAGCCGACCGGGAACACCCCGGAGGCAGCATAGGCCACGATGGCGGCGGCGAAGCACCCGACGGCGATCGGCAGGGCGACCGCGCAGAGCGGCTCGGCCACCGCCTGTGCCCGGGTCAGGCCGACGGCACCGACCGCCGACCGCTGCGCGGGCGACCGTCGGACCCGACGGCTCACCACCTGTCCGATCACGGCGATCACAGCGATCGCCACGATCACTGCGACGACGGCGAGACCTTGTCCCTGGACGCTCACGGCCGAACGGACCTCGGGTGGCACGATCTCGGCCGGTGCGATGCCGAACGACGCCCCTCCGGCGAGCTCGTCGAGCTGCGCCCTGAGGTCCCCCACGGTGGCGGCCGGCTCGAGCGTGACGAGCCCGACGGTGCTGGCCACGCCGACATCGCCGACGTCGAGGACCGCAGTGCCGAAGAGGGTGAGCGGGATCTCGTTCTGGAGCTCGCTCAGGCTCTCGATCACCCCGACGACGGTTGCCTCGAGCACGGGGCCGGCTGGCTCCTCGACGTCGAAGCCGGCCTCGTCCGCCTGCACCTGGGTGAGCGTCAGCAGCTGGAAGCGGTCGCCGACCTCTGCTCCCGCCGTGGCCAGCCACGACCGCGTGGCGACGAACTCGCCTGCTTCGGCCCGGTCCGGCTCCCGCCCGTCGACCACCCGAGCCCCGAACGCTCGGAGCGAACCGGCGAAGACGAACCCCTGCACGGGCGCCTCACCTCGCGACGCCGCGACGCCCCCGAAGACGAAGGTCGCGGCCTCGACGTCGGCGACCGACGGGAGGGCGAGGACCTCGTCGGTGCGCGGCCGTCCGCTCGACTGCTCGAGGGAGACGTCGGCGGTGGCCCCGACCGCAGCGGCGTACCGGTCGGGAGCGCTGAGGGTCCTGAGCACGCCGGCAGAGAGGGCGAGCACCGGGGCGCCGACCACGGCGACCAGCACGGCGATCGCCGCCGCCCGCCGCCACTGGGCGCGGAGCGCAGTCCGCGCGAGGTACCAGACCGGGAGCACCCCGCCAGTCAACGCCAGCGCCGGAGCGGGGACAAGGGTGGGAGCACCACCCCGGCGGGGGGTGGCCGCATCTGGCGTCCGGCGACACCTGCGGCGTCAGCTGTCGGCCAGGTCCGTCCCGAGCAGGCGCTCAAGGCCGCCGATCCTGGCGAGCAGCGTCAGCGCCGCCAGGCTCAGCACGGTGAACACGACCGAGACGGCGGCGATGGTCGGGGTGAACCCGTACCGGAGCGCGTTGAAGATCTTGATCGGCAGCGTCTCCACGGTGAAGCCGGCGACCATGAAGGCGATGATGTACTCGTTCAGGCTGAGCACCATCGTGGCCACGAAGCCGGTGACGATGCTCGGGATCAAGAGCGGCAGCGTGACGCTCCGGAACCGGGTCCTCGGGTCGGCGCCGAGGGTGGTGGCCGCCTCGCCGATCGACGGGTCGATGGCGTCGAGGCCGAGGGCGATGGTGACGAGCGGGACGGTGCTGAAGAACACACCGTGGGCGATGATCACGTTCTCGATCTGACCGACGTTGCCGATCCGGTTCCAGAAGACGAGCGCCCCCACCGCACTGATGACCGGCGGGAGCATGAACGGGAGCACACCGAGGCCGAGGAAGAGCGAGCTGCCCCGTGGCCGGTGCGCCCTGACCCCGTAGGCGAGGGGCAGCGCGATGGCGACGGCGACCGTGGCGCTGGCGAGGCCGATCGCAAGGGAGCTGTTCACCGCCGAGCGCCACTGCGGGTCGGTCACGAGCTGGCCGTACCACGACGTCGAGAACCGTGAGATCGGGAAGTCGAGGAAGCGGTCGGCGTTGAACGAGGCGACGGCGACGACGAGCAGCGGGGCGGCGAGGAACACCACGACGAAGGTGACGACGACGGTGCGGACGGTGCGCATCAGACGGACTCCAGACGGGCTCGGCGGGAGGCGGCGAACGACACGCCGCCGACCACGGTGAGGCTGATGACGGTGAGCAGCATCGCCATGGCGGCCGCGAAGGGGACGTTGGCGTTGAACAGGGCCTGGTCGGAGATGAAGACCGAGAGCGTCCAGTGCTCCGGTCGTCCGAGCACCTGGGCGACGATGTAGCTGCCGAGGGTGAAGACGAACACGAGCAGGAACGCAGCGAGGACCGACGACCGGGCGAGGGGGACCACGATCGTCCTGAAGGTCCGCGACGGTGAGGCGCCGAGGGTGCCGGCCGCGTCGGTCAGCTCCCGATCGATGCGCTTCAGCGACGGGAACAGGGTGATGACGCAGTACGGGAAGGCGATGTAGGCGAGACCGGCCACGACGGCACCGAGTCCCGGGGTGAGCGCCTTGGGCTCGCTCATCACGCCCACCCACACGAGGACGTTCGTGATGCCCGACGCCCTGCCGAGGATCAGGTTCCAGCTGAAGGCGACGATCACCTCGGAGAGCGTCAGCGCCGCCAGGATCATGATCAGGAGAGGGACCTGGCGCCGAGCGCGCATCCGGGTGAGGAACCAGGTGAAGGGGAAGGCCACCGCGGTCGTCAGCGCGGCGACGAGCAGGCACACCCGCACCGAGTACAGCGTCCGACCCACGTAGAAGTCGCTCGCCAACCGGGCCCAGCTGTCGGTGGTGAAGGCGGGCTCGTAGAACCCGCCCGAGACCCGGCGGTAGAACGACGTGGCGAGCATGAGCCCGAAGGGCACGACGAAGAAGGCCACGAGGACGAGAGCCGGCACCCAGACGAGCGCCCGCTGACCCCACCTGGGTCGCGGCCGCGGCGCTTCCCACTCGTCGTCGTTCGGCGCCGGCTCCCCCTCCCTGGTCGTCGGCGCCGGTGCGATGTCGAGGTCGGTCACGGCTCGACGACGACGCAGGCGGTCGCTGGCAGGTGGACACCGACGCGGTCGCCTTGGCGCACGCCCTGGTGGACCCGGCCGCCACCGGACGCGACCAGCGGCTCGCCACCGAGCCCGCAGTCCACGTAGCACTCCGACGTGCCTCCGAGGTCCCGCACGAACACGACCTCGCCGCGCAACGTGTCGTCGTCGTCGAGACCCTCTGTCACGACGGCGGCGTCACCGGGGCGAACGGAGAGCAGCACCTCGGCCCCGACGACCTTGTCGTGCGCGCCGGGCTCGAGGTGGACATCTCTGATCCCCACCCGCACCACGTCGCGACCGACGACTCGCGCCTCGAGGAGGTTCGTCGGGCCCATGAAGCGTGCTGCGAACGCGCTGCGGGGCTTGCGGAAGAGCTCGAGCGGTGGGCCAGCCTGCTCGACCTTTCCTGCGTTGAGCAGCACCACGACGTCCGACATCGTCATCGCCTCGCGCTGGTCATGGGTGACCATCACCGTCGTGATGCCGAGCCGTTGCTGGAGCAGGCGGAGCTCGACCTGGAGCGCCTCGCGCAGGTTCGCGTCGAGCGCCGACATCGGTTCGTCGAGCAGGAACAACGAGGGGTCACGGGCGAGCGCCCGGGCGATCGCCACCCGCTGGCGCTGCCCACCGGAGAGCTTGCGCACCGATCGCTCCCCGAGGCCATCGAGGTCGACGAGGGCCAACAGCTCCTCCACCCGCTCGGCGATCACCGCCTTCGCCGTGTGCCGCAGCTTGAGGGAGTACCCGATGTTGCGGTTGACGTCGAGGTGCGGGAAGAGCGCGAGGGACTGGAAGACCATCCCGATGTCGCGCCGGTGCGCCGGACGGGCGGTGACGTCCTCGCCGTCGAGCACGATGCGCCCTGCGTCCGGCGTGTCGAGCCCGGCGATGAGGCGCAGGAGCGTGGTCTTCCCGCAGCCCGAGGGCCCGAGGAACGAGACGAGCTTCCCCGACGGGATGCGCAGCGAGACACCATCGACGGCTCGCACGGCGCCGAAGCGCTTCTCGATCCCCTCGAGGAGCAACCCCCCGGCGTCACCGACTGCGGGATCGGCGGGCGCCGCAGCCGTTGCGACCCCGGTGGCGAGCGCGCTCATCCGGAGAAGATCTGCTCGGACCAGCGCTGGTTCAGCTCGTCCTCGGAGCGCTGGTAGAGGTCGTACGCCGGCTTGATGGCTGCATCGGGACCCGGCCCGGACACCGCCTCGTACTCCTCGTCGGTCAGGTCGAGGTGCTCGAGGGCAACGGTCGGAGACGTCCCGAGCGTGGTCGAGAGCCGCTTCTGGATCGCCGGCTGGGACATCCAGTCGATGAACGCCACGCACGCCTCGGGGCTCTCGGTGGTGCGGGTGACACCCCACATCCCCGAGTCGAGGATCGCCCCCTCGTCGGGGAAGACGCTGCGGAGCGGCTCGCCCGTGCTCGCCGCGTACTGGGTGATGTCGTGGTAGAACTCGCCGAGCGACACCTCCCCCGAGTTGTAGTCCTGCTGGGCCGTCGCCTCGTCCCGCCACCACAGCTTCACGTTGGGCTTGACCTCGGCGAGCTTGGCGAGGACCTCCTCGACGCCCTCCATGGAGTCGAGGATGGTGTCGGCCTCGTCGGCGAACCACGTCTTGGCCGTGATGTCGAGGAGGAACGACGAGGCGGGCTGGTTGTTGAGGGCGAGCTCGTTGCGCCACTCCTCGTCCCACAGCGCCGCCCACGAGGTCGGGCTCTCCGGGACGCGATCGGTGTTGGAGACGAGCGTGATGTACCACGATGCTGCGCCGACCCCGACGACGTTGCCGTCGTCGTCCTCGCGGATGAAGCCGTCCGCGAGCAGCCCCGAGTTGGTCAGGTCCGACGCCGGCATCCCGAGGAGGATCCCTCCCTTGACCGCCCGCAGCACGGACGTGTTGCCGAGCAGCGAGACGTCGGCGGGCACGCCGCCGGCCCGGACCGCCTGCTCGAGCTGGACGACCCACGCGTCCCCGCCGGGCTCGGAGATCGACTCCACCTCGATGCCTGTCTCGGCGGTGAAGTCCGGGTAGATCGTGGCGAAGTTCTCCTCGAAGAAGCCACCGAAGGTGGCCACCTTGATCGTCGTCCCCTCGAGGTCGCTGCCACCGCTCCCCCCGCTGCTCGAGGCCGGCTGGGTGTCGCTGGTCGCAGTCCCACCCTGGGAGCCGCCGCACGCAGCGAGCAGGGACGGGGGCAACGTCAGTGCTGCGCCGGTCATGCCGATGCGGCGGAGGAGATCTCGGCGGCTGAGGAGCTCTCGGTTCATCGTTGGGTCTCCTTGGTGTGGGGGGTCATGCGAGCTGGTTGATGCGTGGTGCCACCTGCCAGGTGTGGCCGTCGAGCTGCAGCAGGGTGTCGGGCGAGGGCTGGTCGGGTGGCGGGCCGGGGAGGGCACCGGCGCGGTCTCCGAGGGCGAGGACCGTCTGCCAGACCCCGGCTTCCCGAGCCCGGTAGCAGGCGCGGAAGCCGCCACCGAGCGGGCGGTCGTCGGCGACGGTGAGGACGTGGTCACCGGCTTGCACGAGCAGGCCGAGGCCGTCGACGCGGGCGAGGGCGCACGACGGCGAGCCGCTGCCGGGGAGCCGCCGCCATCGCTCGACGTAGCCCACCTCGCGCCCACCTCGCTCTGCGGTGCCGGACTCGAGGAGGTCGCCGTCCTCGTGGCGCAGGGTGGCGACGTCATCAGCGGCGTCGAGAGACAGGTCGAGCTCGTGCACCCAGCGCAGCCGGTTGCCGTCCCAGGTGGTCGAGCCGGCGAAGGAAGCGGGAGCACCCTCGGGCGTCGCAGGCATGCGCAGGTCTGCGAAGACGTCGCCGGCCTGCAGCCACACCACGTTCGAGGTCTCCACGGCTTCGCCGCCGTCGAAGGCGATGCCGTGCCGGCGCCACGCACCGGTGAGCGAGGACGGCGTCACGAGAGGTGGGCCAGCACATCCCGCTGGAACGCCGTGATCGGCGCCTCGTGGGTCTGCGCGAGCGGGCCGACCTGGAACCGGGGTGAGCGGATGACGCGCTGGATCTGCTCGACCGCGAACGCGTCCTCGTCCCGCAGCACACGGAGCAGCTGCGCGACCCCTTCAGGGGGGAGCTCGGCCCCCGGCTCCGCCCGGACACGGATGTCGAGCTCGCTCGTCTCCGGTCCCGTCGGGATCACCTGGTAGGTCATCGTCTGGGTCGCCGTGGAAGAGGTGGGGACGTTCGGGAAGATGAAGTTCGCTCGCAGGAGCTCCCGCTCTGCCCCGGGCAGGTGGGCGATCGGGGGCAGACCTCGGGTTCGCTCGCCACCAGGCCGGAGGCGCTCCTCGCTCACCCAGTGCCAGCCGACCTTGTCGTGGAGGAAGCCCGTGTGGTCGTACATGCCGAGCGACTCGTCGTGGAGGTACCAGAGGTGCAGCACGTCGATGTGGTTCTCGATGTAGAGCTTCCAGTTGCACGCCACGGGCACGCGCAGCCGGAACACCTCGGCCAGCTGGGTCGTGTCGAAGGGGCCGACGCGCTCGGGGAGGACCCCGAGCCACGACTCGAACGGCTCTGCTGACGAGTCGGGGTTCACGAAGACCATCCCGTCCCAGGTGCCCACACCGAGGGGGACGAGGCCCCACTGCTCGGGGTCGAGGTCGGGGAACTGGCTGGCCCGCTGGGGGATGCGCACCAGGGCACCGTCGGTCGCGTACTCCCACCCGTGGTAGGGGCAGCGCACCGTCGAACCGGTCCCTGCCGCCTCGCAGACGAGGGCCATGCCGCGGTGTCGGCACATGTTGAGGAAGGCGCGGACCACGCCGTCGTCACCCCGGATCAGCAGGACGGGGTCGAGCCCCACCTGGACGACCACGTGATCCCCGGGCTCGGGCAGGTCGGATTCGTAGGCGACGAGGTTCCAGGTGCGCCCGAAGAGCTCGCGTTGCTCGCGCTCGAACCACGCTTGGTCGTAGTAGGCCTCAGGAGGCAGGAGGTACGGCGGCGGGTCCGTCGAGTGGTCGATGCCCTCGACCGGTCGCAGGGTGTCGGTCATGGCGACCACCGTCGCAGGGCGCGAAGTCGCTGGTGTATCCCCCGCGCGAAGCCGACGTGTCCCAGTGCTGACGTCGAGGTGTCGCACCTCTGACCGCTTCCTTTCCCGGCAGCAGGGCGCGTGGGATGTGGTGGGCGCACGGCCATGATGGCGAGGTGGAACCCGACCCGAAGCCGCTCACCACGGGTCGGCTGCTCGCGCGGGCGCTGAGGCGGCGCTGCTCCTTCTGCGGGAGCAGCGACGTGTTCGACGGCTACTTCAAGATGAAGCTGCGCTGTCCCCGCTGCAACTTCAAGTTCGACCGGATCGACGGCCAGCGGGCCGGTGCGCTCGGCATGAACACGATCGTCACGTTCGGGTTGCTCGCCGTCGTGGTCGTCGTCGGGCTCGTCCTCACGTACCCCGAGTTCGACCTCTCGGTGCTGCTCCCCGCCGCCGTCGCCGTCGCCGTCCTCACGCCCGTCGCCTTCTACCCGTACTCCCGCACGCTCTGGAACTCGATCGACCTCGCCATGCGGCCGGTGACGCCGGACGACGACGTCGACCCGCGCTGGCTCCCGCCCCCGCTGCGAGCCCGGCGCCGCTGACGGGTCCCTACTCGAGGGAGACGGCGCGCAGCGGCGGCGGCCCAGCGTCCTGGGTCGCCGGCAGCCCCCGTGATCGACGCAGCTCGTCGACCTGGTCGAGCCGCTTCTCGAGGGCTCGGCGGCGCGTCCCCGCAAGCTCCTCCCAGGAGCGCTGGACAGCGTCGAACGAGCGACCGACCTTGTCCATCGAGCCGCAGAAGCGCTCCCACTGCTCGGTGAAGCCGGCCAGCGTCGTGATGATCTCGTCCGCTGTCCGCTGGACGGCGAACGCTTCGACCGCCTGGCGGATCACTGCGAGGACGGCGAACAGCGTGAGCGGCGAGCAGCACACGACCTTGCGGGCGAGCGCGTGGTCGAGGAGCCCGGGGTCGTGCTCGTGGATGAACGCGTACACGCTCTCGTTCGGGATGAAGCACAGCACGTAGTCCACGGTGCCGCCGGCCGGGTCGACGTAGCCACGGGTGGTGAGCTCACCGATCCGGTCCCGCACGTCGCGGAGGAACTGGACCCGGTGGGCAGCCGCCTCGTGCTCGGTCGCCGCCTCGAGGCACCGCAGGTACGAGGCAGCGGGGAACTTGACGTCCATGTGGAGGACGAGGTCCTGGGGGAGCAGGAACGTGACGTCAGGGATCGTGCCCCCCGGCAGGGGGCGCTGCTTCACGTAGCTGATGCCCTCGATCAGCCCGGCGGCGCGGAGCACGTCGTCGGCCATGCGCTCGCCCCACTGGCCACGCGCCTTGGGGTTGGCGAGCGCCTGGCGCAGGGCGGCGGTCGTGTCGCCGAGGGCCGACGCCTGGCGAGCAGCCTCGGCCACCTGGGACCGCAGCTCGCCGTGGTCACGAGCCCGCTCCCGCTCGACGCCGACCACGGTGTTCGACAGCGCCTCGAGTCGGGCTGAGAGCGCACCCAGCTGCTCGTGGAGGACGACGCCGGCGCGTTGCGCATCAGGGAGTCGTCCGTTGGTCCTCGCCTGGGCGAGCAGCAGGGCGAGGACGGCGGCGACCGCCCCGAGGACGACGACGGCGGCGAGGAGCGCGAGTTCCATGCCGTCATGGTGCCGAGGGGGTGAGACAGCCGCCGAGCACCCCGCTCAGGGGCGCTGCTCAGGAGCGGACGCTGAACAGGAACGGCGCCAGCCAGCGCTCGGCCAGCCGGAACCTCGCCTCCTCCGAGAGGTGGAACCCGTCGGGCCGGGCGTCCTCGACCCCCTCCACCGTGGGGCTGAACTCCCCCTCCGGGCAAAGTCGGTCGAAGAGGTCGGCCACGCGCGTCGTCGGTGCCACCACGTTGTCGTAGATGCGGTTCAGTGCGGCCACCCGGTCGTCGGGGTCCTCGATCGATCGCCAGCGCTCGACCTGGTCCCAGTTCGCGCACGGCGCGTCGGCGTAGACGACGGTCGCCCCCTGCGCCGAGAACACCTCTGCTGCGGCCCGGTACTCGCCGAGCAGCCAGGTGTCGAAGCGGGGGTCCCCGACGCCCCTGTAGTCCGGCCACTCGGGCAGCTTGCGGTCGACCACCTCGTTGAGGGCGTCCTCCACGAGCACGACGTCGGGGTCGAAGGTGGAGAAGGCCTGCCGGCGCTCGTGGTCTGCGTCGTCCCACCAGCCGCACTCGGGCTTGACCGGGAAGTCCGAGCCGTCGGGGAAGCGCCGGGTCCCGCCCCGGCTGATCGGGCACGCCGGGATCGACAGGTTGTACACCACGACGTCCGTGCGGCCCTCCGACCAGGCGACCAGACCGTCGCCGAGGTCCTTCGCAAGCGAGTCGCCGACGACGGCGACGCGGAGGGCGTCGGGGGCGGGTCCCGGTGCTGTCGTGGCAGGTGGGGCGGTGGGGGGCGGGCTCGTCGGTCCCGGCGGAGCGGCGCCGGGACCCGGTGGTGCCGCAGGAGCGGGCGTCGTGCCTGCGCCTCCTCCGGCAACGGCGCCGGGCGCCGGCGACGTCGTCCCGGCCGGCGCCCCTGGAGCAGGCGCCGCAGGATCTGTGCCAGGGGAGGCGGGGGCGGGGGCGGCCGCTGTGTGGGGGCTCGGGATGGTCGGCGGCGGCTCGAGTGGGGTCGCCCCCGACGCGAGCAGCGACGAGCTCGACTGGGGCACCAGGGGGGCCACGAGCACCAGGACCGCTGCCAGGCCGACGGTGCCGTTGGCCCACGCCACCCCCCCGATGGGGCGGGGGATGCGGCCGAGGCGGATGGGCTGCTCCACGAGCGCGTGGGAGACCGCCGCCAACGTGAAGGTGACGAGGATCCTCGTGGCGAGGAGGGCGGGACCGTCGAGTCCGGTCGCCTCGGCATCGCACCAGAGGAACACGGGCCAGTGGAACAGGTAGGCGCCGTAGGTCAGCCGCCCGAGGTACGGCAGCGGGCCCGACGACAGCAGGCGGGCGAGCCAGGAGTCGGGTTGGGAGCAGGCGACGACCACCACCGCGGAGAGCCCGGCGGCGACGAGCAGGCCACCCTGGTAGGTGCCCGGATCCTCGGTGGAGAGACGGTGGACCAGGTACCCGATCGCCACCAGCGCACCGGCGCCGGCCGTCGCCACGAGGGACTGCACCCGGGGGGCGAGGCGCACGAGCTCACCCCGGCGGACGAGGAGGATGGCGAGCAGCGAGCCCACCGCCAGCTCGGCGATGCGGGTGTCGGTGCCGTAGTACACCCGCAGGGGGTCGGCCCCGGGGGTGTAGAGCGTCCACATCCAGGCGGTGGAACCGGCGATCACCACCACGAGCACGATGGCGAAGCGGGTGGTCCGACCCACGCCCCGGCGGCCGAGCAGCAGCGCCGCCACGAGAGGCAGCAGCAGGTAGAACTGCTCCTCGACGGCGAGCGACCACAGGTGGGCGAAGGGCGTCGGGTCGGCGAAGAGGTCGCCGTAGCTGCGGTCGGTGAGGACGAAGCGCCAGTTCGCCATCCAGGCGAGCGAGGCGAGGCCGTCACCGACGACGGTCGATGGTGGTGAGGCCGACCCGAAGGCGAGGTAGGCGAGCGCCAGGGCGAAGAACAGCAACGAGGCCGGCACCAACCGCCGGGCCCGGCGGGCCCAGAAGGCACGCAGGTCGATGGTCCCGGTGTGGCGGCGCTCCAGCACGAGCAGTGCCGTCACCAGGAAGCCCGAGAGCACGAAGAAGGCGGTGACGCCGAAGTGGCCGCCGACCACGGCGGCCACGCCACCGTGGTCGAGCAGCACGGCGGCGAGGGCCAACGCCCGCAGCCCGTCGAGGGCCGGCAGGTACGGGAGGCGGTGGGTGGTCGGACGCGCACCGTCGGGCTCGACCGCCTCCCGGGTGCCAGATGTCATAGGGGGCGCTCTTCTAGGCTCAGCGGACGAACTCCTGCAACGCCGCCCTGCCGGGACCAGCGGCGCTACGTGCTCGGGTGGCGGCCGTAGACCCACACGGCGCTGCCGAGGGGTGCCAGGCCCGAGCCCCAGATGTGGTCCATGGCGGCGTTGGTGACCCGGGCGCAGCCGTGGGAATCGGGGTACGGGGGCACGAACGACGACCCGTGGACGGCGATGCCGTCAGGGTGGAAGTACTTCGGGCGGTAGAGGCGACCGAGGTTGCCCGTCCGGACACCGTCGATCTCCCGGGTGAACGTGAAGCGGCCAGGGGGGGTGTCGGCCAGGAACTCCTCGCCCTCGTAGGTGTAGGGGTCCTCGGTGCCCGTCGAGGTGTTGAACGTCCACAGCACCTGTCCGCCGCGGACGATGAAGATGACCTGACGGGTCTTGTCGATCTCCATGCCGTTCCCGGTGCCCTGGGGCGTGGGTCGCGACGCTCCCTCGAGCGCCGTGCGCGTCGCCGGGCCGACCCGCCCGTCGACGGCGAGCCCGTTGACCTTCTGGAAGGCGTAGACCGCCTGCTGCGTGAGGTTGCCGTACTGCCCGTCGGCTGCACCGAGCCAGTAGCCGAGGTCGGTCAGGCGCTGCTGGAGGGCGACCACCTCGGGACCCGAGTCAGCAGGGCCGAACGTCGGGCGCTCGCCGTGGACGAGCCAGTAGCCGCCACCGCGGCGGTCGGCGGTGATGCTGACCGTGAGCGCGCCCGACCGTCCGTCGGCCGAGACCGCCGAGCCGTGGTCGTCGACACCGAAGGGGTGGACCCGGCCGTCGGCACCGGCCAACCAGTAGCCGTTGCCAGCCGGGTCGGCGGCCATCGACACGATCGGGGCGGGCAGCGACTGACCACCGGTGGAGCCGAAGAAACGAGCGTCGCCGAAGGTGAAGATCCCGCCGTCACCGGCGACGAACCAGTAGCCGTCGCCGCTCCCCGTCGCAGCCATGCTCACGATCGGCTGGTTGAGCCGGGTCGCGCCGGTCGAGCCGTGGAAGGCCGCAGAGCCGAACGAGAAGATGCCGCCGTCGCGAGCGACGAGCCAGTAGCCGCCACCCCCGGGGTGGGCGGCCATGCCCACGATCGGCTGGTTCAGACGGATGCCGCCCGTGGAGCCGAAGAACTCGGCGTCACCGAAGGAGAAGATGCCGCCGTCGGCAGCGACGAGCCAGTAGCCGTTGCCGGTCGCGGTGGCGGCCATGCCGACGATGGGCTGGTTCAGCCGCTGCGCACCCGTCGAGCCGTGGAAGGTCGCGGTGCCGAAGCTGAAGATCCCGCCGTCGTCGGCCACGAGCCAGTAGCCACCGCCACCGCGCTTGGCGGCGCTGCCGACGAAGGGCCGGGCGAGGTCCATCGTCGAGGTGGGGCCGAGGGACGGCGCTGCGCCGAAGGCCGAGACGGTGTTGGGGGCAGCGGCGGTCTCAGCAGCACGCACGGTCGCCGCTGCGTCGTACGAGGTCTCCTCGGCCGCCGCTGGCGCAATGCCGAGCGACGCGACCGTCGCGAGGACGGCCGCACAGGCAGCGGCGCGCCTGCGGAGCGGTGTGTGTGTGCGGGGGGTCGTGCGCATGGGTCCCTCGTGTGATCGCCGATGGTGGTGGGTGGCTCGACGAGCGGACGTGTCCGCACGTGAGACGTCAGACGCTCGGGACAGCCCGAACGTTCCGTCGGGCGCGAACGCTCCGGCTCAGCCCCCGGTCCCGAGTGCCAGATCGTAGACGCGGCGCCTGGGCACCCCGAGTGCACCCGCGACCTCGGCGACGGCATCGCGCCGGGACGCACCGGTGCCGAGCGATGCGGCGAGCGCAGCGAGGACCGCCTCGTCATCGGCCCCGTCGGGCTCGTCGGCGCCGTCGACGACGACCACGTGCTCCCCGCGCGGCTCGACCCTGGCGCACCGCTCGACCGCTTCGTCGAGCGTGCCCCGCCACACCTCCTCGTGGAGCTTCGTGAGCTCCCTGGCGATCGCGACCCGTCGCTCCCCCCCGAGCGCGGCCGTCAGGTCGGCTACCGTCCGGGCCAGGCGGTGAGGCGCCTCGTACAGGATCATCGTCCGCTGCTCCCCGGCGAGGGCGGCGAGGCGCTCGCTGCGCCCCGAACCCTTCCGTGGGAGGAAGCCCTCGAAGACGAACCGCCCCGTCGCGAGCCCGCTCGCCACCAGGGCGGCGATGGCGGCGGACGGCCCGGGCACGACCAGGACGTCGAAGCCCGCCTCTGTCGCAGCCCGCACGAGGCGCTCACCGGGGTCGGAGATGCCGGGCGTGCCGGCGTCGGACACGACGGCGACGACCTCGCCTGCGTGGAGCCGGAGGAGCATCGCCTCCGCTTGGGCTGCCTCGTTGTGCTCGTGCACGGCGATCAGCGACTTGGCCCGGATGCCCGCCGCCTGGAGCAGCCGTCCCGTCCTGCGGGTGTCCTCGCACGCCACGACGTCGGCGGCGGCGAGCACCTCGACGGCACGCGGCGACAGGTCGCCGAGGTTCCCGATCGGCGTGGCGACGAGCACGAGGTGGCCGGTCACCGGGTCCCCAGCGGGCCGTCGGCGACCTCGAGCTCGTCGCCGGGTCGGAGGCGCCAGCGGTCGAAGGCACCGGCCTCGGCTTCGACGACGGCCCGGGCGGCGCGGCGCGGGCGGCCGATCCTCCAGCTGGCCATGCGGACGACCTCGAGCACCACGAGGTCACCGTCGCAGTACGCCACGTCGATCGGGAAGCGCATCCCGAGCGTGTGCACCGAGGCAGCGGGCCGGAGCAGCAGCGCCCCGTCGATGCCGTCGCGCCCGAGGAGGCCGCGCGTGCGTCCCGCCGCCCGGTCGGCGATCTCGACGCTCGCCAGGACCTCGCCGTCGCGCAGCAGCCAGGGCACGCAGGGTCTCAGACGTTGAAGCGGAACTCGAGCACGTCGCCGTCGGCGACCTCGTAGTCCTTGCCCTCGATGCGGAGCTTGCCGACCTCCTTGGCCCGGTTCCACGAGCCGAGCTCGAGCAGCTCGTCCCAGTGGATGCACTCCGCCTTGATGAAGCCTCGCTGGAAGTCGGTGTGGATCACCCCCGCGCACTCGGGTGCCTTGGCGCCGGCACGGAAGACCCAGGCCCGGCTCTCCTGCGGCCCGGTCGTGAAGTAGGTGCGCCGGCCGAGCAGGTCGAACGCGGCGCGCTGCAGCCTGGCGAGGGCTCCCTCACCGAGACCGAGGCCCTCGAGCATCTCCGCCCGCTCCGCCGCCGGCATGAGGGCGGCCTCGGCCTCGAGCTGGACGCACATCGTGAGCACCTCGGCCCGGTCCTCGCCCGCCCCGCCGCCCTCGCCGGATGCAAAGGCGTCCCGGACCGGCTTGGCCAGCGCGTCGGCCTCGTCGAGCTGGTCCTCGCCGATGTTGACCACGACGAGGATCGGCTTGTTCGTGAGGAGGAACCAGGGTCGCAGCGCCTCCCGGTGCTCGGCCGAGAGACCGGCCCGGTAGATGGGCGTGCCCTCCGAGAGGGACGCGAGCGCGGCGTCGAGGGCGGCGACCTCGAGCGCGAGCGTGGCGCTCTTGTCGAGCTTCATCTGCTTTCGCTGGCGCTCGACCTTGCCCTCCACCGAGGCGAGGTCGGCGAGCGCGAGCTCGGTCTCGACGGTGGCGAGGTGCTCGAGCGGGTCGGTCGGCCCCATGACGTCGCCGTCGGTGAACGCCCGCAGCACCAGCACGACGGCGTCGACCTCGCGGATGTGAGCGAGGAAGCGGTTGCCGAGCCCCTCACCGGTGCTCGCGCCCTCGACCAGGCCACCGATGTCGACGTACTCCGATGGTGCGTAGATCGTCTTGGCCGAGCTCGACAGCACCGCCAGCTTGTCGAGCCGAGCGTCGGGGATGGCAGCCACCCCGACGTTGGGGTCGACGGTGGCGAACGGGTACGCCGCGGCCAGGGCCCCACCACCGCTCAGGGCGTTGAAGAGCGATGACTTCCCGGCGTTGGGGAGGCCGACGAAGCCGAACCGTTCCATGCGGCGAGGCTACCGGCGGCCCGTCAGCCGCCCGGCAGGCGAGCGGTCGGTCAGCCCGCCATCGCGCGGGTGCGGCGGTTCGACAGCGTGAGCATGGCGATGCCCGAGGCGACGAGCAGGGCCCCGGCGACGGCCAGGTCCGACTCGACGCCCGTGCGGGGCAGGGTGGGGCTCGCGAGGGAGGTCGTCTGCCCCGGGGTCGTCGGGCCGGCCCCACCGCCACCACCCGTCCCGGTCGTGAGGCCCGTGCCCGAGCCGCCGGACGGCGTGGCGGACCCAGGGGTCGTCGTCCCCGTGGTGCCGGGGAGCGTGGTCACGGTGGTGTCGCCCACCGTCGTGGTGGTGGTCGGCGCGGCCGTGGTGGTCGTCGTGGTCGGAGCGGCCGTGGTGGTCGTCGTGGTCGGAGCGGCCGTGGTGGTCGTCGTGGGCGCCGCCGTGGTCGGGATCTGCGCGGCGCAGACGGGGCGTGTGACGTCGTTCGTGTCGAGGGTGACCGCACCGTTGCGAGCGAGCAGGCGACCTTCGACGTCGGCCCCGGTGGTGGCGGTGATGGACGTCAGGGCGATGAGCGTCCCGACGAAGTCGGTGCCGGTCCCGAGCGTGGCTGAGCTCCCGACCTGCCAGAAGACGTTGCAGGGCGTCGCCGACCTGGTGAGCAGCACGCTGCTGCTCGACGCCGTGGCGAGCGTGGAGCCGATCTGGAAGATGAAGACGCTGTCGGGGTTCCCGAGGCCGTCGAGCGTCAGGGCACCTGTCAGCTGCGCAGACGACGAGAAGCAGTAGACGCCAGGAAGGAGCGTGAGCCCGCCGAGGTCCTGGCCGGTGAGGTCCGTGTCGCAGGCCTGCCCAGCCAGCGAGTTGTAGGCAGTCGTCGCGGCGCCCTGCGCCTGGAGGGCGACGGCGTCGCCGGCATGGATCGTTCCCGGAGGCACCACGATGCCGGGCGGGAAGCCGGTGACGGCGAGCGCCGGGCTGACACCGAGATCACCGTTGATGACGGAGGAACCCGTGTTCGTCACGGCCGAGCCACCCAGCACTGCGAAGCTCGACACCGTCCCGAGGGTCGGCGCAGTGCCGATCGCTCCTGCTGTCAGGGCCGGGAGCATCGCCCCGAGTCCGACGGAGATCAGCACGAGGGAGGCGACCCGTCCCGCTCGACGGAGGACGCGCCTCGAGTCGCGAGTGCGGTGGACGGCGACTCGGTGCGATGGCATGGCTTCCTTCTCCGAGGGCTGGGGAGAGGTCGCGTCGAGCCTCGTCGACCGTGCGCGTTGTGGCGCTGTCGAAACCAGGCGTCCCCTCTCAGGGGATCGTGCTGTTGTACCTGTCCGTCATCGACCTCTTCGTGACCTTTCTTGAGGCTTCCTTGCGCCGCGCCGCTGAACCCAGGTGAGAACGGGCCGGTCGAGGCACCGGTACCTTCGCGATCGTGGAGCCGGCGGACGCACTGGACCGGATCGCGTACCTGCTCGACCGGGCCCGGGAGGCGACCTACCGGGTCCGGGCCTACAAGCGGGCGGCCGACGTCGTGCGTGCCATCCCACGGGACGAGCTGGTGGCGCGAGCCCGGAGGGGAACGCTCACCGAGCTCGAGCACCTCGGTCCGAAGACGGCCGCCATCGTGGTCGAGACGCTGGCTGATGGCGAGCCGGCTTACCTGCGCGAGCTGGAGGCGAGCACCGCCATCGCGTCCGGCGCAGGCGATGCCCTGCGCGCCGCGCTGCGGGGCGACTGCCACAGCCACTCCGACTGGAGCGATGGTGGCTCGCCGATCGAGGTCATGGCTCGGGCGGCACGCGCCCTCGGCCACGACTACCTGGTGCTCACCGACCACTCGCCCCGGCTGACGATCGCCAACGGGCTCGATGCCGAACGGCTCGGTCGCCAGCTCGACGTGGTCGCCGAGCTCAACGCCACGTTCGCCGAGGAGGCCGCCACTGGCGAGGCCGCGCCGTTCCGCCTGCTCACCGGCATCGAGGTCGACATCCTCGACGACGGGTCGCTCGACCAGTCCGACGAGCTCCTCGGGCGACTCGACCTCGTGGTGGCGAGCGTGCACTCGAAGCTCCGCATGGACGAGCGTGCGATGACACGGCGCATGGCCACGGCGGTCGCCAACCCCCACGTCGACGTCCTCGGCCACTGCACCGGGCGGATCGTGGTCGGCAAAGGGCGTCCCGAGAGCACGTTCGATGCCGAGCTCGTGTTCCACGCGTGCGAGCGCTTCGACACCGCCGTGGAGATCAACTGCCGGCCCGAGCGGCTCGATCCACCGCGTCGCCTGCTGGCCCTGGCGGTCGAGGCCGGTTGTCGCTTCAGCATCGACACCGACGCCCACGCACCCGGTCAGCTCGAGTGGCAGCCCTACGGCTGCGACCGGGCGGCGGAGGCGGGCGTCGAGCCGGACCGGATCGTCAACACCCTCGGCCTGGACGATCTCCTGCGCTGGACCGACGCGCACGGCTGAGTCGCCGCCCATCGGTTCGCTCCGAGACGGCCAGGACCGGTACGCTGCGCCCGTGTCAAAGAAGACGGACAAGCGCAAGCAGAAGGCCCGCAAGTGCAAGGCCAACCACGGGAGCAAGCCCAACGCCGGGCGCCCGTAGGACGTTGCACTCGACGCCGCCTCGCGAGGTTGGCGGTCTGAGCACGGCGGGTAGCACCCAGCGACCATGGGTGACCTGTACGAGGCGCTCGTCGCCGCAGACGAGGCA